>JAHDFW010000001.1 GCA_020627945.1 Cytophagales bacterium | reverse complement strand
TTTATAGATTAGGGACACAGAAGCCAGATGGTAGCGTTACGCCAGTACATACTTCTACGTTTGACATTGATGAGCAAGCACTGATAATAGGAGCAGGCCTTATGGCTTATAATGCAGTGCGCGAATTAGGATAATTTTTATATGCGCTTTTACATTTTTTAGTTTTTCTTTTCTTAACCGACAAAGCGTCCGCGTTAATCGAAATAAAAGTACTAAGTTTAAGGATGGTTGTATGTTTGTATTGTTGAATCTAAGATAATTAGGTTTGAGTGTAAACTTAAATAGGTGTGAAAGCAAATTCTGAGAAATATTTAGTACAGTCAAGTGTAGCTTTTGAGCAGTTCGGAGCTATTCCAAGGCTTACTATGCTTATTGATGAATTTGATATGGCTCTACGCACAGTACCTTTGTCAAAAAGAAGAAAGGTTGTAAATCTTATAATAGAGTCATATCAAAATGTTTTGCAACACCGTATAAAAAGGTCCAGTAATGATGATTACATACGCTACAGCATTAGTAAAAATGGTGTGTTTATGTTGGAATCTTGTAATCTGGTCACTGAAGAGTACAAGGAAAAACTACTTAGAAGTTATGAAGATGCAAACAAGTTGTCTTCAGAAGAGATTGATAGAAATTATCAAGATCGTTTACATGATAGTGCTAAAAAAGCAGGAAATTCGAATTCATTGGGACTTTTGTATATATTTGCAAATATGAGTGTGGTCGAATTTGATTTAGCGTTAGTAGGCGGACACACTTATGAGTTTAGGTTTAAATCTTTGATGGCTTGAAAGACTTACAATTTATAAGTAGCGAAAAAACTCCGGAAGTTTTCCTTAGTAAGGAGAGTAATCGCTTTTCCATTCTAGGAAGATCTATTCCGGACAACCCCGTGTCCATTTATGGACCAATTACAGAGTGGCTTGCTATCTACTCAGATAGTCCTAATGAGCAAGCTGAATTAGAAGTTTATTTAGAATACTTCAACACGTCGTCTCATAAGTTTCTTTTGGAAATTATTGTGCAATTTGCCAGTATTAATTCTAATCATTCAATTTGCTGGTTGCACGAAGAAGATGATATAGACCTTATTGAAATAGGTGAACAAATAGCAGAACGTTATGATATCACCGTCAATTTCCGGGAAAAACTGCCTTAGTTTTTAAAGAACATAAATACTTATTTAGGCATTAAGCTCAGTCTTAAGGAACTTTCCAGTAATGCTTTTTTTGCTTTTAATTACTTTTTCAGGTGTACCTTCGGCGATTATAGTTCCTCCAGCTGATCCACCTTCTGGTCCAATGTCGATAATGTGATCCGCTACCTTTACTACATCCAGATTGTGCTCAATGATAACCACAGTGTTCCCTTTGTCTGTCAGTTTGTGAAGAATATCCAAAAGATTTTCAATATCTTGAAAGTGAAGACCTGTTGTAGGTTCATCTAGAATATAGATGGTTTTTCCTGTGTCCTTTTTAGAGAGTTCAGTAGCTAGTTTTACACGTTGTGCCTCACCTCCAGATAATGTTGTAGCTTGTTGACCTAACGTTATATATCCTAGCCCTACCTCATTAAGCATATTAATCTTTCGAATGATTTTAGGATGACTTTCAAAGAATTTAACGGCCTCTTCTACTGTCATTTCCAATACGTCATTGATGGATTTTCCCTTATAACGAACTTCTAGTGTTTCTCTGTTATATCTTCGACCTTTACAAGTTTCACAGGGTACATGTACATCGGGAAGGAAGTTCATCTCAATTACTCTCATCCCTCCGCCTTTGCAGGTTTCACACCGTCCACCTTTTACGTTAAAAGAAAATCTACCAACTTTATAACCTCTTATTTTAGCCTCAGGGAGTAGAGCATACAAAGTACGAATGTCTGAGAAAACCCCAGTATAAGTTGCTGGATTTGACCTAGGTGTTCTTCCAATGGGTGATTGATCAATTTCAATAACCTTGTCCAATTCTTTCATTCCCTCAATAGAATCATATGGCATTGGTTCTTTACGAGAGTCGTAGAAATTCTTTTTCAAGATTGGTACCAAAGTTTCGTGGATTAGGGAGGATTTACCACTTCCACTTACACCAGTTATACAAATCATTTTCCCTAATGGGAGTTTGAGATTAACGTTTTTCAAGTTGTTTCCAACGGCTCCTTTCAATTCTAAGAATGTACCATGTCCCTTACGTCTTTCTTTCGGAATCGCTATGGTTCTTGAGTTATTTAGATATTGAGCGGTAGTACTGTTGCCAGCTAGAATTTCTTTAGGTGTTCCTTGCTCAACGATTTTACCTCCATGTTTTCCAGCTCCAGGTCCTATATCTATTAGATAGTCGGATTCAAGCATCATGTCTTTATCATGTTCAACGATTAGCACCGAATTACCAAGTGCTTTAAGGTCCTTAAGAGCACTAATTAATCTTGCATTATCTCGCTGATGAAGACCAATGCTCGGTTCATCCATAATATAGAGAACACCTACCAACTGTGTTCCTATTTGAGTTGCTAATCGAATTCTTTGTGATTCCCCTCCCGATAATGATCTAAGCGGACGGTTAAGAGTAAGGTAATTTAGACCCACATCCATTAAGAATTGAATTCGCTTACGTAATTCTTTAAGAAGCTCAGCCGCAATCTGATTTTGACTCTCGTTTAGTCGGGACTCTAAGCCTTCAAACCATTCTCCAAGAAGACTAATGTCTAAGCTTGCTAATTGATCGATACTTTTTCCATCCAATAGAAAATATCTAGATTCCTTTTTGATTCTAGCCCCTTCACACTCTGGACAAGTAATGCTCTGTGTGTATTCCTTAACCCAGTTTCGAATATTATCCGATTCAGAAAGGAGTTGTTTTTTCAAATAAGGTATAATTCCTTCGAATTCGAAATAAACACCTGTCCCATTCTTGCTATCATCTTTAAAGGTCTGATTTGATCCTTTAAGAATAATGTCCATCGCTTCACGAGGGATATCTTTAACCTTAGTAGAAGTCGAAACTTTGAATTTTTTTAGAATAGCTTCAATTTGTTTAAAGATCCAAATGTTTCGATAGTCTCCCAATGGAGCAATAGCACCTTTAAATATGGTGCGTTCTTGACTTGGAATTATTGCCTGTTCCGTAATTTCTTCAATTGTTCCTAAACCTTTGCAATTCGAACATGCTCCATAAGGAGAGTTGAATGAAAACATATTTGGAGCAGGATCATCATATGCAATACCTGAGGTAGGACACATGAGGTGCTTAGAATAGAATTTGTCCTCATTGGAGTCGGGAGCATGAATTACCAAAGTTCCCTTTCCATGTTTAAATGCAGTTTGAATGCTTTGAGCAATTCTATGTAAGTCTTCTTCTCGAGCAATAATACGATCAATTACAATTTCAATGTCATGAGTGACATATCTATCCAATTGCATTTTGGGAAGCAAGTCTCGTATTTCTCCATCAATTCTAGCCTTCACAAATCCCTGCTTACGAATTTGTTGGAAAAGTTCTCTATAATGACCTTTACGCCCTTTTACAATCGGAGCAAGTATAATCAGTTTTTGCTCATTGAATTTTTCAATGATCTGACGTAAAATCTGACTTTCACTCATTTTGATCATTGGCTCATTGGTTACATAAGAATATGCAATTGCAGTACGAGCGTACAATAACCTTAGGAAGTCATAGATTTCAGTGGTAGTACCTACTGTAGAACGAATATTACGAGAAGTAGTCTTTTGTTCTATACTAATCACTGGACTTAATCCTTCAATTTTGTCAACATCGGGACGTTCCATATTGCCGATAAACGAACGGGCATAAGCTGAAAATGTCTCCATGTATCTTCTCTGACCTTCAGCATAAATAGTATCGAAAGCCAATGACGATTTTCCACTCCCACTGATACCAGTAATAACTACCAGTTGTTCCCTCGGGATTTTGAGATTGATGTCGCAAAGATTATGTTCGCGAGCACCATAAATTTCGATATATTCCTGTTCGTTTTTCACCAAGTTGCGAAGTTAGAATATAGTGGTTTTAGATACTAAGAAATGGGGAGATATTTTATTATGGAATGGGCTTATCAAATAGTGGAAAGGAGTTCTTCAGTTTGTGAAACTGTCACTTTGGTGGTAAAGATCTAAGATGTTTTTTATTTTGAATTACATGTAAAAAACAAAAACCGAAGTTAAAAGTACTTCGGTTTGGGATTCGTTGATTACCAATCAATGATATGATAGAATTACAAAAAATATGATTAAGTGATTATTCAGAATCTCCCTTGAGTTGATCTATCTTTATATTTTTACCGAACTTTTTTACTTTATCCATTGGGATTTTCCCTTCAATGGATATCACTATTATCTCGTCCGATTTACCTGATTCAACTATTAGTACTAATTCATTAACGACATTTTTACTTTCTTTAATTTTAAATGTTATGGTTTCGGATCCATCTTTTAAAATCATCAGGTCGTTATAACTATTTTTTGGTAGACATCGGTGTAGTTCGTTCTTAAGACCTTTGATAGTATTTCCCTTATCGTGAACAAATAGGGATAACTTAGTTACGGATTTTAGAGTTTCTTGTACCTCGTCATCACTTTCGTCAATAAACATGTTGAGAAGCCCCGTTGAAATGGTTAATCTTGTAACTCCTTCGTTTCCTTCGAATTTATTATAGAAGCTGGTTAAAGAACTTGGTTGTTTTTCTTTATCGGGATTCTTATTTCCGAATGTGTTGCTGTTACTTACTAAAAGAAAGATAAGAGTAAGCAGTACCGATTGGTATATCTTACGGGTGTAGTGTGTAGTTTTCATGAAGTGTGTTTTAATGTAGGTTATGTATAATTATTATTCGTTATTCAGTAGGGGCGCCTTTTCTATTTTCGATATTGTCAAGGTGATCCATCCCATCGATGTTCATAGTTTTAGAAAGCTTTGAGATTTGCTTTAGATCAATATTACCTTGTAATGCTATTAGTACGGAATCTCCATCTCCACCGACCAACATAATGAGTTCTGTTATTTTATCACCAGTATCGTAGATCATGAATTTCACATCTTCCTTTCCGTCCTTTATTACCATTAGATCTTGGTAATTTGCTGCTTTGTATTTATTCATTAATTCATGATAAAACGATTGTTGATTTTCATCACATGTTAGAATTTTAATTGCTGTTAAATTCTTAGTAGCCTCATGAAACTCTTTATCTTCAGCTTCATCAGTAATTTTTGAAAAAAGTTCGAACATGTACTTTGTGATGTGCACCGACGTGTATTGTTCTTTTCCAGAATATTTTTCAAAAACTTCGTCAGTAACTGATTGGGCATTTAGAGAAATTGTGCCTAACAGAATAATTAATGTGAAGAAAAAGATTTTACCTGTAAAATGGTTGATGTATGTGAATGTGAAAGATTTCATGTTGAGATTTTTTTAATGAAAATTGAATTATTGTTTTTGTTTAGCAATACTTACTTGAGCGGTATGAAACTTTGAGAATTTTTGCATTTGGTCCGTTCCTTTATTCATTTTACGAGAAACTAATAGCAACGCTTTTTTAGCTTCAAAATAAGCTTTTTCAGGATCCTCATAGGTGCCAGGGTTTTGTTGAACGGATATAGAACTAGTAGTATCGGTATTATTGAAACTAGGGAACCAATACACGATCAATAATCCAAGTATTAAGCAAGCGGCCAATGAAGACCACCATATTTTTTTGATTGCGGGGGTATTTGTATCAGGGCTTTTTTGGTACTCCAAAGTTTTGGAGAAAGTAATTTTTTTAACTTCCTCGAAGTATTGAAATGTGGCTTGCTCTGGCTTGAACTCATCGGGTACAATATCTTTGTTAAGGAAGTTTTTTAATGCCTTTTCTTCCTCTAAGGTTGTTTCACCTTGATAGTATTTAGCCAATAACTCTTTTATTTTATTCAACTCCATAGTTGTAAACTTTGGTTAGTTCTGTTCTTATTTTTTGTCTGCCTCGACTTAAGTTTGTTCTTATTGCTCCTTTCGACATGCCTGTAATTTCAGCTATTTGATCATATTCGTAACCTTCTATGTCCCTTAGTTGTACAGTAGTCTTTTGTAATTCAGGCAGATCGGCGATGATCTTGTTAACCCAATTAAGTTGATCGCTATACTGGGTTTCGCTCAAAGGCGTGTTGAAATCATAAGTTTCTTTTATACCTGTTGATTCAAAATTGCTTAGCTTATTTTGTTTAGACTTAAGTAGGTCTAGGCACAGATTTCTAGTTACTGTCATGACGAAAGCTTCAATATTATTGTATTTGTGCAGACCTTCTCTTTTAATCCATAGCTTCATGAACACATCTTGAGTTATGTCTTCGGCTTGGGATTGAAAGCTCATGATGCTTTTCGCAAATCGGAAGACCTTGTCTTTTAGAGGGACAACAATATTTTCAAAATCTGATCTTTTCACTAAAAGGTTCTACTTGTGCTAAATTGTATAGTTTAAATATGCTTTGTAATAAGAAGACGATTAAGACACGGAAGTGTTACAGCGTACCTGAAAAAAAATGAAATAATTTAGTAAGGAGGTTAAATTAAAGCAAAATCGTAGATATAAAGCCTAGTCTGATACTAACAATTCCTTATTTCCTAAACCACCACTTATCTTTCAATTGCAATGCTTCATCATACTCCGACATGTCACCAAAAGTTCCCCACCCGTTGGCCTTGTACTTTTCATTAACTGCCATTTCTCCATCACCGTTATCAAAATCAAACGTAAATGGTAGTCGATAATCTCCCCAGATACATTTTTTAGATTTGTTGGAACCGAATTGAGTCCAAGTGCCAACATAGTTGCGGTTATAGTATCCGTCATTGGCTATGTAAGCATCGTCTAGTTTAATGGTTTTAGCAACATGGTTGATACGTATCGAACACTCGAAAGTTCCTCTAAAAACTCCAACATGATTTTGTGTGCTGTCTTCAAACAATTCGTAAGTACAAAACATAGTTCCTTGTCCAGGGATATCGAAATTTTCTTTTTGCTCATATACATTAATGATTTCTAGGTCGCCAGAAAAGTCGCATATGTTTTCTTTTACATTTGTTTTGCCTCTGATTTCAAAAACCTTATCAGAAGTTTGTTGTGCATAGTGGATATGTACTCGGATTCGTTGGTAGTTTTGCCCAATTACTCCATTGCTTTGATTCCCATGATGAGTAAAAATTGAATCTGCAATGAATTTGTAACCTTCTAGCTCATCGGTAACTAATGTTTCGTATTTGTTAGCGATGTTTTCCATGGCTAAGAGGTAATCTTTACTGAAATCAATCTGACTAGAGCTAAAAAGCTTAGAGGAATTTCCGAGGCGAAAAGGGTGAACCTCGGTTTTTTGTTCCTCAAGTGAATTTGATTCTTCTTTTTCTATTGTCTCCTGAGAGACCTTATTTGTGGTAGGAACCGATTGAATCACGTTATTTTTAGTGGTTAAAGAATCTGTTTTAGCGTTATTAGTGTTTTCAGGTTGCTTCTGAGACGAATTGGAGCAGGAGATTAAGAAAATTATTGATGCAGTGATTAAGAATAAGTGTTTCATGAGTTGCTAGAATATTTTTTTAAGTCCACTATAAAGAAATATTGTCGGTTCGAGTGTTCTGGGCACGAAGTAGTCAGGAATGTATCGAGAACTGAGTAACTGTTCACAAGTTGTTCTCGATACAGCTCTGATGCTGTTGTCGCATATCAGCGCAACTCGAACTGACATTTTTATTGTTGAATTAGATTTTTAAATATAGGAAATCTGTATTGGTATAATTCTGCCGATTTATAGGCTGAAATGACAATAGAACTCATGCCAAATTATTTTTCTAATATATCAAAAACAACTTTTGCGTTTGATCTGTTTTTTCTACAATTAAACTAAAAAAGAAAAACCGAAGTCCTTTCGAACTCCGGTCTTGTTTTTAGGATATTTACGTATGAATAATTCCTGTGTTTAGTTTGTAATTGTAAATATATAAGAAATTATGATTTTTCCGTAGTTTCTGGCAAATCTTTACCAGCAGCCTTCGCTTTTATTTTAATTTCAAGCTCTTCAGCTAGCTCCGGATTGTCCTGAATTAGGTTTTTAACGGTATCTCTACCTTGTCCTAATTTATTTCCAGCATATGAAAACCATGATCCAGCTTTTTCTACAATTCCGAATTCTACTCCAAGGTCAATGATTTCACCTGCTTTAGAAACACCTTCTCCATACATGATGTCAAATTCAACTTGTTTGAAAGGAGGTGCTAATTTATTCTTAGCTACTTTTACCCTTGTTCTATTACCTACAATGTTATCTGCACTTTCTTTAATTGCACCAATACGACGAATATCTAGTCGAACAGATGAATAGAATTTAAGAGCATTACCACCAGTAGTTGTTTCTGGGTTACCGAACATAACTCCAATTTTCATTCTTAACTGGTTAATAAAAATACAACAACAGTTCGTTTTCTTAATAGACCCAGTAAGCTTACGCATTGCCTGAGACATTAAACGAGCTTGAAGCCCCATTTTACTATCACCCATGTCTCCTTCTAATTCAGACTTCGGTACAAGAGCTGCAACCGAATCCACAACTAGAATATCAATAGCTCCAGAACGGATCAAGTGATCTGCAATTTCTAATGCTTGCTCACCATCATCTGGTTGTGAGATTAATAGGTTTTCACAATCAATGCCTAGTTTTTCGGCGTAAGAACGATCGAATGCATGCTCTGCGTCAATAAAAGCGGCTAATCCACCTTTCTTTTGACATTCAGCAATAGCTTGCATCGAAAGTGTTGTTTTACCAGAAGATTCTGGTCCAAATATTTCTACAACACGTCCTTTAGGTACTCCACCAATACCAAGCGCAATATCTAATCCGAGAGATCCCGTTGAAATAGCTTCTACGTCAATTACTCTCTCGTCACTCAACTTCATTACTGTACCCTTACCATAAGCCTTTTCAAGCTTATCCATGGTCAGTTGAAGCGCCTTTAATTTTTCCTTGTTATCCGCACTCATAGCTCGATTGATTATATATTAATCTTAAAAATGATAAGTTATTGGACAAAAGTATGAATAACACTGAGTATATGCAAGTAAATTTTTTAATAAAAAAATAAATAGTAGATTCGCACCTTATTATAAAAAAAAGCGATGAAAATTAGAACTTTAGGAATAATTGCTGGTGCTGCTATCTTAGCATTAGCATCATGTAAACAAGGTGGTCAAGAGGCAGCACCTGTTAATCTTGCAAGCAACATTGATTCTGTAAGCTATGCTATTGGTATGACCCAAGCAAAAAACATTGCGCAGTCAATACCTGAAATGGATGTGGACCTTTATTTAAAGGGATACGCAGATTATATGGATAGCACAGTGGAAAATAAAATCTCTGATGAGGAGATGCAAACAATTCTAAATGCATATTCAATCAAGAAAAGACAGGCAGAGCAAATGGAGAAAGAGACGCAAGGAGAGATTGCTAAACAACAAGGACTTGCGTTTTTGGAAGAAAACAAGAAGAACCCAGATGTAGTAGTAACTCCTAGTGGTTTACAATATATCGTAATGAAAGAAGGAACTGGTGTTCAGCCAACTGCTACTTCTAATGTAACAGTACACTACCACGGTACTACTCCAGAAGGTGTTGTATTTGACAGTTCTGTAGATAGAGGTGAACCTGCAACATTTGGTTTGAATCAAGTGATTAGAGGATGGACAGAAGGTGTTGCCTTAATGAAAGAAGGAGCAAAGTACAAATTCTTTATTCCTCAGGAGTTAGCTTATGGAGCAAACCCAAGACCAGGTGGACCAATCAAACCATACATGCCTTTAGTATTTGAGGTGGAGTTGATTAAAGTTAACAACTAGTAATCTTTGCATAACATTTAGATTGTGCTAACATGAAAAATTTAAAATTAATAAGTGGTCTGGTTGTTTTGGCTCTTGTAATTGGACTTGCAGGTTGTAAGTCTGGCTCTAAAACATCAGGCGACACAAAAACAAATTCGATGTCTAAATTAGAAAACGAACTAGATTCAGTAAGCTACGCGCTAGGAGTTAATATGGCTACTAACGTAATGAGAAATGGGATGAAAGAAGTTAATCCTGACAAAGTAAGAGAAGCAGTTGCTGCTGTTTTTGCAGGAGATACTTTGTTGATGGATGATTCTGAATCAGGAAGATACCTAAACGAGTACTTTGAAAACTTAATGAAGCAACCAGGTGAAGATTTCCTTAAGGCTAATGCTACTAAAGAGGGAGTTACTACATTGCCAAGTGGAATGCAATATAAAGTATTAAAGTCTGGAAGTGGGGCATCTCCTTCTCTTACTGATAAAGTTACTACACATTACCACGGAACATTTATTGATGGTAAAGTATTTGATAGTTCATTTGACAGAGGTCAACCTGCTACTTTCCCTGTTAACGGAGTAATTAAAGGTTGGACTGAAGCTCTTCAGCTTATGAAAGAAGGTGATGAGTGGGAATTATATATTCCTTATGATTTAGCATATGGTGCGAGAGGGAATCAAGGGATTCCTCCTTACTCTACATTAGTATTTAGAGTTCAGTTAATTTCAGTAAATAAGTAATTACTGGAGATAAAACTTAGAACGCGAATAAACAATGTAAAGCCGTTTCCTTAATTGGGACGGCTTTTTTTGTAGACAAAATTCTTATCACGAACTTACGGATCAAGCGGAAAACTTAGGGAGGAATAGTATTTACGTGCTTTTTTGTTTATTAGAGCTGAAACAAAAAAATGCGAAATCCGAAAATTGGAAATCTGAAAAGCCCATTTTAATGAATATTAGGATCGTTTTCTGATTTCAATTTTCTTATTTGCAATGCTATCATAAAAGGTAATGACTCAACAAGTTTATCCCCAGATATTCGGATTGATCCGAACTTACGTTAATTTAGTATCTTTATAAGGAATCATTTAATAAATCACTATGTCAGCATTTGAAGGTAAAACGGTATTTATAACTGGAGCAAGTAGGGGGATTGGGTATGAGATTGGTTTAAAATTGGCTGCAGGAGGTGCAAATATTGTTATTGCAGCAAAGACAGATCAACCACATCCTAAATTACCAGGAACTATCCATACGGCAGCGAAGGATATGGAAACTGCGGGAGGAAAAGCCTTACCATTAGTAGTAGATGTGCGATCTGAAGAGATAGTGGAAGCAGCTGTAAGTAAGGCAGTCGAAACTTTTGGAGGAATTGATATTGTGATCAATAATGCGAGTGCGATTAGACTTACGGATACGCTTTCAACTCCAATGAAAAGTTATGATTTAATGCACCAGGTAAATGTGCGTGGAACATATTTGGTTTCTCAAAAGTGCTTGCCTCATTTGATGAAGTCTTCTAATCCACATATTCTGAATTTATCACCACCTCTTAATATGGATGCTAAGTGGTTTAAAAATCATGTGGCATACACGATGGCTAAATACGGAATGAGTATGTGCGTTTTGGGAATGGCGGAAGAGTTTAAGGAGCATAAAATTGGAGTAAACGCACTTTGGCCTAGAACAGCTATTGCAACGGCCGCTTTAAATGTAATTGGAGGAGAGATGATTAAATCTCGGGCTCGATCTCCAAAAATTGTTGCTGACGCAGCATATCATATTCTGAAGAGATCTGCAGAAGAATGTACTGGTAACTTTTTTATTGACGATGAAGTTTTAAGATCGGAAGGGGTTGAGGACTTGAGTGGTTATAGTGATTGTCCAGAAGATCAATTAATTCCAGATTTTTTCATCTAATGAGCTTAATGGTTTAGGTTTTCCTTAATTCAGTACATATTAAGGATTAAAATAATGCCAGAGAATAGTTAGATTTGGCAACCTAATTCTAAAATCTATGGATCTTAATATCAACAAGGATATTCGTTATGCCAATACTCTTACAGGTGAGTTTTATAGAAGTGAAACCTCCTTTGAAGAGTCGAAAGAAAAAATTTTTGCAAGAAGTTGGCAGTTTATTGGTGATGCTACGGACGTGAAAGTTGAAAAACAACTTACGCCTATTCATTTAATGCCAGGTGTTCTAGACGAACCTATTGTTCTTACTTACACTTCCGATAACCTTCGATGCCTTTCTAATGTTTGTACACATAGAGGGAAGGTTCTTGTTGAACAGGTGAAACATAAATCAAGAATTGCATGTGGCTATCACGGTAGATGTTTTGGGTTGGATGGTAGTTTCAAATCGATGCCTGAATTTCAGGAGACTTGTGATTTTCCTTCAGAAAAAGATAATCTAGCTCAAATTCAGATGGAGGAGTGGTTAGGGTGTTTATTTGTTTCCCTTGATCCTAAAATTGAATTTAGTAAGTTAATTGCGCCTGTTATGGAGCGATGCGATTTTCTCCCACTTGGAAAATTAAAGTTTAAGGATTCACTTTCTAAAACCTATATGGTGAAATCCAATTGGGCGCTATATGTTGATAATTATCTTGAAGGTTTTCACGTACCTTATATTCATCCGGCGTTGGGGGATGCATTAGACTTTAAGAATTATCGCTACGAGTTGTTTGATTATTGCAACCTACAGGTTGGAGTAGCCAAAGAAGGAGAACCATGTTTTGACTTACCTGAAGGTCATGTGGATTTTGGGAAGCGCATTTATGCATATTACTTTTGGTTATACCCGAACCTGATGATTAATGTTTATCCATGGGGGATTTCTTTGAATTATATTCAACCATTGGATCACCAGAATACCAAAGTGATTTTTAGAACCTATCAGTTTGAAGGAACAGAGTTTAGTTTTGAAGATAATAACATTGACAAGACGGAATTAGAAGATGAAGCTGTAGTAGAAAGCGTTCAAAAAGGAATTCAGTCTAGATATTATCATTCGGGTAGATTTTCAGCAACTATGGAAAAGTGTGTTCATCACTTTCATAGTTTGGTTTCGGGGTTTATGAAGTAACCTTCTTACCCAGAAATCTTACAATTCCATAAAGCATTCCAAATCCTATTAGGTAGTTTAGATACCACGGTACTCCAATGTTTACCAGTACGATGCAGATGAATAAACTAACTGCTCCTACAATTGCGGCATAAGGTAATTGCGTGCGAACATGTTTTACGTGATTGCATTGCGTTGCCATAGAACTTAGTATCGTTGTATCCGAAATAGGTGAGCAATGGTCTCCTAATACTGATCCAGCAAGAACCACAGAAACAACATTGTAAATGATTTCCATAGTTTCGTTCATGTCCAAGCCATGTTTTTGACAAACATTGTAAACGGCTGGGATAATTAATGGATAGAGAATGGCCATAGTACCCCAACTAGAACCCGTACTAAAAGATACAACTGCGGCAAGTAGGAATGTAATTCCTGCCATCCAAATAGGGCTGATATTGTCTGAGAAAATGGATGTTAAGAAGCTTGCGGTATGAAGCTCTTCCGTCACCGATGCTAGTGCCCAAGCTAATGTTAGAATTACAAAAGCGGGCAACATAGCTTTGAAACCGTTTAAAGTAGCATCAAAACTTTCTTTTACACTAAGTAGTTTTTGAGAAACACTTAATAGAATTGCCACAAGTAGTCCTGCTAAACTTGACCAAAGTAACGCTTGATAAGAGTCAGAATTACCAATTACAATTCCTAGTTTTTGTATAAAACTTGTTGACCCATCTTCCCCAAGGTGATCAAGTTGAGCCCAAGTATTGAAGAATCCAGATTGAATTTCTACTCCTTTCTCAATAATTTGATCATAAGACGAATTGCTTCCTGTATAGAGTAAACCAACAATGGTTAGTAGAATAACAGTGAAAATCGGAATGATTGCGTTGTACCATTTATGCTTAATTCCATCCTTTGGTTGAATTTCTTCTAATTCTTTGTCTAACCCTTCTGCATTTTCTATTTCTTCAGAATTGTTACGTGCGGTATCTTCTGCCTTCCACATTGGGCCAAAATCTTTTTGCGTCCAGATTAGCATTAGCATGAAAGCAAGAGTGAAAATAGGGTAGAATGCAAATCTAAGTGAGTTAAGAAAGATAGAATATGCACCTTCAGTAATACCAAGATTTTGAATAGCGCTATCAATGTATCCTAATTCAGCACCAATCCATGTTGTGATAAAAGCAATAGCAGCAACAGGAGCAGCAGTACTATCTACTAAATAAGCTAATTTCTCACGTGAGATTTTAAACTTGTCCGTAACAGGTCTCATTGTGTTACCCACCACTAATGTATTTGCATAGTCATCGAAGAAGATTAAGATTCCTAAAAACCATGTTACAATTTGAGCACTACGAGCCGACTTAGCATATGCGGACAGTGAAGCAACAATTCCTGCCATTCCACCATTTTTCGAAATTACAGCTACCATTCCACCAATAATCATAGAAAAAATAATAATGGAAACATGCCCTGAATCGGAGAGGGCATTGAGTACGTGAGTATCAATTAATGATTTAAAAGCTTCAACAGTGTTTGTTAAGCCTAATCCAGCATAAATAAGCGTACCACTAAAAACACCAAGCACAAGTGCAGGCACAACTTCTCTAAAGATTAAAGCAAAGAAGATCGCGATCAACGGAGGAATAATACTCCACCATCCTGAGATTTGACGAACTCTAAGAGTTTGAGTATTTCCGTCTACACTAACATTTAATTCTTCCACATCTGGTTGGAAGTTAACCGCACCCTTACCACCACTAAAACTGACTTGATGCGCCTTACCATTTATATCTACTGATTTTTCTCCAGAGAAGTCACTGTTTTCATGTTCAAAAGTCAATTCGACTTCACTTCCAGAGAAGATAAGCTTGTCACTTGCCGAGCAACTAATGTTACTTTGTCCAAAAGCGGAAAGATTAGATATGAAAAGCAGTAGAATGACTACCGCTAGTTGGAGTTTTTTACCGTGTGCCATAAGTCTTCAAATATAAAGAATACTTTGTTTTTTTAATGCTAACTATGAAGAAATGCGATAGTAATGATAATAGCACTGACCACAAACTAAAAAAGCCATCCCGATTTTCATCGGAACGGCTGTGTTTTATATAATTGATTCGACCTTGCAGTCGAAAACTCTACTCTATTGGAGTAAAATTATAGAGATGCTACGTGAGCAGCTAATTTAGATTTGTTGTTAGCAGCTTTGTTCTTGTGGATAATTCCTCTCTTAGCTAACTTATCAATCATACCTGTTACTGTCTTGAACAACTCCTGTGCTTCATTCTTATCACTTGTAGAACGAAGTTTCTTAATGAACGTACGAGTTGTTGTAAGTTGGTAGCGATTTCTCAATCTTTTCTTAGCGTCGCTTCTTACTCTCTTTAATGCTGACTTATGATTTGCCATTTTCTGTTTTCTAAATTTTTCAAACGGACTGCAAAAGTAATAGAAAAAATTAATTTAGCAATGATTTGCTTAGTAATAATTTTAAACCCGTCTGATTTTTAGCTAAAATATGATAATTTGTGCACTTATATAAGTGTAGGCAACGTTTTTTATGCGTAATTTGTTTTACAATTGTTAACGTATTTGATCGTTGTATTGTTCTAGTTATGAGAAAGGTATATATTTTATCCTTGTTCTTGGTGATATTAGGAATGGCATGTACAGTTGATGTACCTGTGGTTCCAATTGATCAAAAGCCAATAGAGGTAACATTAAATGAACCGTCGATTCCTAATTTTGGGGCAATTGCTCCTTTTGATGACAATCCATTGACGGTTCAGGGAATTGAATTGGGAAGAATGCTCTTCTATGATCCGATTCTTTCAGGTGATAATACGATGTCTTGTGCAAGTTGTCATAATCAAGCACTTGGATTTGCAGATGGTAAAAAGACAAGTGTTGGGATTGATGGTGTTAATGGAACGCGTAGTTCCATGTCTTTAGTGAATCTTGCTTGGGACAAACACTTTTTCTGGGATGGCCGTACGAAAACGTTAGAGGAACAAGCATTAGAACCGATCCAGGATCCAATAGAGTTAAATCAATCCATGGATGAATTGGTGAATGAACTTATGGATTCGGAAATCTATCCTGAAAAGTTTAAAGCTGCTTTTGAGATAGATACAATTACACCTGAATTAATAGGCATGGCCATAGCACAGTTTGAAAGAACTTTAATTTCTTCGAACTCTCGCTTCGACCAGTATTTAAGAAACGAGGTGGAATTTACTGACGAAGAAAAACTAGGATATGAACTGTTTGCTACTCATCCAGAACCAGGACAAATTCGAGGAGGTAACTGTGCTGATTGTCACTTAGGGTTCAATTTCACTAATAATGACCTTATTAATAACGGGGTAGATTCAATCATAGGAGAAGATAAAGGAGTAGAATTATTAACTGGTATGGCTTCGGATCGTGGTAAATTTAAAGTGGTGTCCTTAAGAAACATCGCGGTTACTGGACCTTATATGCACGATGGTAGGTTTGAAACTCTAGAAGAGGTCTTAGACCATTACAATCAGACAGGAATTTTTGCTCATGAAAATGTGGATCCATTAATCCAAGGAGGGACAAATGAACCGGATGGACAGTCACTTTTGTTATCAAATAAAGAGAAGAATGCGATTGTAGCCTTTCTCAAAACCCTAACGGATTCAACTTATCTGAATAACCCAGATTTTGCAGATCCTTTTTAATAATTTATGAATATGTTTAGCAAGGTTTTTAATGGTTTATTAATACTGGCAATAAGTGTTTTTATAATTGGTTGTGGTGGTAAGGATCCTCAGCCGAATAATGGAATAGTTACGTTCCAAATTGAAAATCAACTGAACGGTCAGATGTTAGACCTTGGAGCAACTCAAGGAACTACAGCATTGGGAGATACTTTTGAGATTGGAAGTTTGAAGATGATGTTATCTAACTTTAAGTTTTATAAAGACGGAGCATTGGTATTTACCGAAACGGATTCTTATCATCTGATAGACCAAAGTGATGCTTCTACCCATAATTTCACGATTGAAGATATTCCAGTTGGGGATTATGACCAAATTGAGTTTGCAATAGGAGTACCACAAGAAGACAATAACTCTAGCGCTCAAAAGGGAGATTTAGCAACCAATAATGGACTTTTTTGGGCAGGTTGGGGAAATTATATCTTCTACAGATTTGATGGTGTTTTGGTTCAGGGAGATACTACCATGTCCATTTCTTATCATGTAGGTGGAAATGAAGCCTTCAGGACTACTTCACATGACATTTCGAATACAGAATTAATTATTACCGAAGGAGCAACTTCAACAGTTCATATTAAAGGAGAGGTTGCCGAACTTTTTACGGGCGCAGATGATATCGATATCGTGGCAAAAAGAACCGTTGCTACTGAAGGACCTTATATGGTTTCGCTAGCTAATAATTATGCAAATGGGATGTTCGTAGTTACCAAAGTCACAAACCCCTAAGCACTACTGGCCTGCAAAGTTTTTATTGAAGTTTAATCCAATAATAAATATTACGGGTCTATTTCTAAAGGCTGCTGTTCCAGGAGGATAATGGCCAACTGAAGCACCCATTTGCCAAACGAATTTAACCAAAGGTCCACCCATTCGCATGGTTAAGACAGGTTCTAGGTATGTATTATTGTCTCGGTTTGAGTTCGTGAATTCTACAGGAAAGCCGTTAACTACGATTTCAGAGAATTGTGCTCTGCAAGCTCTCATTGAAAAGAACATGTCAAAATGATCACCGGCCATTCCAACAGCTGGTTGAATAAAAGGTCTAAAGTACTTTCCATTGTTGACGTTGGTTATTCCATTGATTTCGTATAATCCAGAAGCACTTCCAAATCCAGCTCCTCCAAACACTGAGAAAATATACTGTTTTTGCCCTTCCTCGTATGTTTTTTTATTAAGTAAAGCCGTGTATCCAACTCCTAATTCTATGAAAGAATGCTTATTGTAATTTCTTGAGCTATCATTAGTTCGATCAGCAACACTGGTGTTTAGCATTACACCTATCTCATTGGTAACTGCACCAGCAGCTTGTAAATCCCATCCATTGCTTCCAGTTGTGAAGTTGATATCTAGATCGCCCTGTTTGGTTAGCACAGGAGTATTGTGCGTATTCGGAATATATAGTGGTTGTTGACAAGAATACATCGCTCCTATCAAGGTACCAAAAAGCAAGAATTGAAATAGATTTTTCATTATAGTTGTCGTTCGTTATAAGACAAAAATAATGATTTTTATTTATATGATGTAGGTGGGTGCGTCTGCTTTAACACTCGATTTGCCTATTCTGTAGTTAATTTGAAACCTTAAATAGTCTTGAGTGAACGTTTTTAAAGGAATTCCAGGGATTTTTTCAAATCCAATTCCACCATGCTTTGTAAGAGTGATGCTGGTTCTGTTAAACCAGCTTGTACTCTTTTTGGAGAGCAGCCAATTTACTCCAATAGGAATCATTAGATGCGCATAATAGGAGTTAGCGACATATGTGGTTCGTTGAAAGCGTTGCCAGTTATTGCCATAAAAGAAGTTGGATGTTCCTGCCCAAGTAGTAAGATTATATTTAGCCGTATTATTAATGAAAAAGCCAGTGTGAAGACCTAATCCAATAAAACCACTAAATCTACGATTTTTATTAGTGGAATAAGTTTTGTCTAACCCTAAGGCAATACCCCTTCTTCTAACAGAAATGGTTTGCCAAACTTGACTGGTGGAATCGATATTCATATTGTGTTCGGGATAGGTAACCACACATGAATTACAAGAAATATGTACGAACCTAGGGTTTTCAACCACGCCAACGGTAAATTGTGTTTGTTTCGCCTTAAAGACTTTTGTTGCAACTGGTTTTTCCCAAATCCTGCCTAGATTTATTCTGGCTTGGAGTCTATTAGAGAAATTGGTCGGATAGTAATGTACATTACTAAATGGATTAGTTGGATTTTGATTGAACAAAAACGCGTATTCAGGCAATACTGTTTCATATTCTTGTCTTGAATCAAGGGTAGGATACGGGCTGGTTTCCTGTACTATGCTAGAAGTCCAATATTTAACGATTTCGGATGATTGTCCATAGGAAGAGTAAAGACTTCCGAAGAATAAGAAGCATATTAAGGATGATTTTGAGCGATTCATAAACAACAATTCGAATAAGTGCTTACCTAACGAGTTACTTCATTAATTATTTTACTTCCGCGTATTGTGCTCCATAAACATTAAAGTACTTCACTTAAAATTCCGTACTTTTGCGCACTATGAAATTTGAGCTGCATACAGAAGATCCAAAAAGCAAGGCTAGAGCTGGGAAAGTAACAACGGATCATGGTGAAATTTTAACGCCAATATTTATGCCCGTTGGTACGGCCGGTACGGTTAAAGCTGTGCATCAAAGAGAGCTTACCAACGATATAAAAGCGCAGATAATATTGGGTAATACGTATCACTTGTATTTGCGTCCAGGGTTAGAAATTTTGGAACAAGCAGGTGGTCTGCATAAATTCAATGGATGGGATAAACCAATCCTAACTGATAGTGGGGGTTATCAAGTGTACTCTCTTTCTGGAACCAGAAAAATAAAGGAAGAAGGAGTAACGTTCAAATCTCATATCGATGGTTCGAAACATTACTTTACTCCAGAAGGGGTGATGGATATTCAGCGTAAGATAGGAGCTGATATTATCATGGCTTTTGATGAATGTACCCCTTATCCATGCGATTATGATTATGCAAAAAGGTCCATGGAAATGACTCATAGATGGTTAAAAAGATGCTGCGATCGATTTGATACGACTGATCCACATTATGGGTATGCTCAAACCTTATTTCCTATTGTTCAAGGAAGTGTTTATAAAGATTTAAGAGTCCAATCTGCTGAAACTATTGCCTCATTTGAGCGCGAAGGAAACGCAATTGGAGGTTTATCGGTAGGTGAACCACATGAGGATATGTATGAGATGACCGATTTGGTTTGCAATATCCTTCCAAAAGATAAACCAAGATACCTTATGGGTGTTGGTACTCCAGAAAACATTTTGGAATGCATTGCTCTTGGCGTTGATATGTTTGATTGTGTAATGCCTACCCGTAATGCTAGAAATGGGATGCTTTTTACAGCCGAGGGAATCCTGAATATTAAAAATGAAAAGTGGAAGAAAGATTTTTCCCCAATAGATTCTACAATAAACTCGGAGATTAGTGGTTTCTACTCCAAAGCTTATTTAAGGCACCTTATGGTTAGTAAGGAGAGGTTAGCTTCACAAATAGCAAGTATTCATAACTTAAGTTTTTATCTTTGGTTAGTAGGTGAAGCTAGAAAACATATCCTTGAGGGTGATTTTGCTGAGTGGAAAACTAAAATGGTGCAAAAAGTAAAAACGAGACTTTAGTTAAATTAATTTAGAAAGCAGTGCTAAAGATTCTGGATTGGTATATTATTAAAAAGTTCCTCAAGACTTATTTCTTTGTTGTAATAATCCTGATGGCTATCATTTGTGTGGTCGATTTTACTGAGAATAGTGAAGATTTAATCAAGAATAATGTTTCGATGTCCGAGATTTTATTTGACTATTATCTCAATTTGATACCCTATTATGCCAATTTATTGAGTCCAATTACTGTGTTTATTGCAGTGGTCTTTGTAACATCCAGACTAGCTTCTCATACCGAGATTATTGCCATGTTGGCGGGCGGGATTAGTTTTAAACGACTTCTAGTACCCTATTTAATAGGAGCGATTCTGCTGTCGTCCATTACTTTACTATTAATTGCATACATTGTTCCAAAGGCTAATAAAACTAGAGTAGCATTCGAAATTCAGTATTTGAAGAACCCATTTAGGTTTAGAGATCGAGACTTTCATATGAAAATAGGTCCTGGAGATTATATTTATATGGAGAGCTACAATAATGATATTCGAACTGGATATAAATTCTCTCTCGAGCATTTCGAAGAAAATGAATTGGTGTGGAAGTTAAACGCTAACAAAATTAAGTGGAATGAGGATAGCTCTAAGTGGGTTATCGATCGATACCATGTAAGAACTTTTGATGGAGATGAAGAAACGTATGACAAACGTCGTGGGTTAGATACTATTTTAAATCTATTCCCCAAGGATTTTGAGAGTACCTATCGTTTAGCAGAGACACTGACATTGCCCGAATTAGAGGATTATATAAACGAAAGAATTGATCGGGGAGCAGATGATGTGGAAACATATCAAATTGAAAAATATGAGCGACTTATGTATCCATTTGCGATTATAGTATTGTCGCTGATAGGAGCTATAATGTCCGCACGTAAAGCAAGGCAAGGAGTAGGCTTTCAAATTGTGATGGGATTTTTACTCGCTTTTTTGTACATAATATTTGTGATAATGAGTCGGAATTTGGCTCAAGTAGGAGATATGCATCCTGCTCTGGCTGCAGCATTTCCAACCATTGTCTATGTTTTCATAGGAATCTTCCTTTATAAATATGTTCCGCGCTGATGCAAATTAAAGATCTTCTTAAACTTCACTTTCTCGTATTAATATTTGGCTTTACAGCTATTCTTGGGAAGTTAATTAGTATCCCTGCTGTAGAGACAGTAACTTATCGTACCGCTATTACTGCTATAGTTTTAGGAGGTGTGATGTTTATTAGTAATAAGCAGTCTATCATAGCATCTCGTTCCACCCTGATCAAATTGATTGGAATCGGGATTATTGTTGCGGTACACTGGATTTTGTTTTTTGGAGCAGCCAAGGTGTCAAATGTATCCATTTGTTTGGTCGGCATGTCAACAACTACATTATGGACTTCCTTTTTAGAGCCTATTCTAACGGAGAAGAAGTTTAGTTTCGTGGATGTATTTTTTGGATTAGCGGTTATAGGCGGATTGTATGTTATCTTTTCGTCTGATTTTAATGTTGCACTTGGTTTGTTTATGGCAATAGCATCTGCATTTTTTTCAGCACTTTTTTCCGTTCTTAATTATAACCTAGTAAACCATAATAAGGTACATGAAAACACCATTACTTTGTTTGAAATGATTGGTGCATTTATAGGTACCTTTCTGGTATTGCCAGTATTTAAATTTTGGGCATTTCCCGAGGAAGCTGTGAATTTCACGTTGCAAGGTTATGATTGGCTTTGGTTGCTTATCCTTGCTCTAGTATGTACGGTTTATGCTTATTCAGCTTCAGTGGAGATTATGAAGAGAATTTCGGCCTTTACCGTAAATCTAACGATCAATTTGGAACCCGTATATGGAATTTTATTGGCGTTCCTATTTTTTCCTGAAGATGAAACAATGAGCACTCAATTCTATATTGGAGGTGCAATTATATTAGTTACAGTCTTGTTATATCCAGTAATCAAGAGGTTTTTTAGCTCTAAAATGGGGTTAAACTAGAAGTTAAAAAGCTGTTTTGTGATGTTATTTCATTTTAATTGAACTTGTAGGTAGTAAGCTACTGTTTAAGTCCTGCTAGTTTTTATTAACTAAACTTCAAGTCATTATGAAATTAACAAAAGGACAATCTGCAATAGATTTTACCATGAAGGATATTTATGGTAATGATTTTAAGCTTTCGGATATCAAGGGAAGTAAGATTTTACTTAGTTTTTATAGAAATGTAAATTGTCCGTTTTGTAATAGGAGAGTCCATAAACTTATGGCGAACAACCTCAGGCTTAAGAAATCAGGGTTACAAATTGTTTTTATGTTTGAAAGTTCTTCCGATAAACTAGCAAAAAGTGCGTTTCATCAAGGAATAAGTCCATGGCCATTGATTGGAGACCCTGAAAAGAAGGTGTACACACAATACGGTGTAGAATCATCTTTTCTGAAAGTAGCTAGTACTATATTGTATTCAAGTTTTAGTAAGGTTAGGAAAGAAACTGCAGAATTAAATCTCCCAGAAGATAACGATGCCTCCAAATATACCATCGCTGCAGACTTTCTAATAGACGAAGATTTTAACGTGGAGAAAGCTCATTATGGTAAGCATCTTGATGATCATTTAGATTTCGCCGAAATAAAGAAATTTGCTGGACTTAGGTACTAGCCTTTGATGTTATACAATTTGTAAACGTTAGTATACCTAATGTAGATTACTATTGTAATAATTTGTTTAAACGATTAAAGTTTAAATTTCATCGAAATATAAGTTTGCTTCATTAGATTCTACAGTTATTTTCTCTAAGTTTAGTTTGGTGCTTGATACAACAGTGTGAGAAGCGGTTGTATTTGTACGTAGAGAACAGCTATGAATATACTTGATAAACTTAAGTTAAATCAGCAGTTATTGCTGATACTTTTGCTGCCGATGTTGTGTACATTGGTGTATTCTATTTTAAACATTACTGATAACGTTCAGAAGTATCGTTCGATGACAAAATTGGATGATTTGATGAATATTTCAAGTAAAGTAAGTGCGATATCGCACAGTTTACAACAGGAAAGGGCTACCACCAACCTATTTATTTCTTCGGGTGGGATGTTATTTGGAGACCAACTTGCTTCACAACAGATTCAAGTAGATTCTTTAGACAGTTTAGCTATTCAATATATTAACTCCATTGACCATGAGGTTTATGGTGATGAATTCAATCAACTTCTTACGAAATTTAGATCAGATCAAAGCTTTTTGAAAGAGACTCGTGAGCAAATTCAAGGGTTTGCTTATTCTAAAGAGCAAGCAGTGGCATTTTATTCTGATTTGCAATTGGAGATGCTAGATCTAATCGGTTATTCGTCAAAACTTAGTACCGATGCTGAAGTAACGGCTCTAGTGATTTCCTATGTTAATTTCTTACGAAGTAAAGAAGCTGTTAGTTTGGAACAGTATGGAATGCTGAGTGGCTGTATTTCTAATAACCTTACTGGAGCAGCTTACGATGATTATCTTTTTAGAATTAGCGAACAGGCAATATATCAAAAGATTTTTAGAGAATATAGTGACGATGCACATGCTGCAATGCTCGATGAAATACTGAATTCTGATTATGAGGCGCAAGTGGTAGATATGAGGACAAAATTGTTGGATACGGCACTTGTTGGTGGTTATGGAATTTCGGCTGCAACGGCTAATGAAATAATGAATAATAAAATTGAGCAGTTGAAGGAAGTTGATGAATCTATTTTGGAGGCTATTCAAGATAAAGCATCTAACCTAATGAGCGAAGCTCTTTATTCGTTCATATGGAGTACAATTATTACCTTGGTTACTTTTGTAATTTCGTTATTTTTAGGTATTTGGATTGCACGTAGAATATTACGTCAAATGGGGGGAGAGCCGATAGAAGTGTTGACTATGGCAAGGGAAATTTCACAAGGTAACCTTACCTTCAATATGAATGCAAAGGCAGAAGAAGATTCAGTGCTAGGTGCTATGAATCAAATGTCTGCCAAACTTAAAAACACCATTGTAAGTGTCCAGCAGGCCTCTAATGGCGTTTGGAATTCAAGTAATGAACTTAAGAGCTCGTCTAATCTAGTAGCTACGGGAGCTACATCTCAAGCTAGTTCGGCCGAGCAATTATCTGCTTCGATGGAAGAGATGATGGCTAATATTGACCAAAATGCACAAAACGCTATTGAAACAGGAAAAATAGCAAAAACTGCATCTAATACACTTAGTGAAAATAGCGAGTTCGTTTCTAATTCATTAGATTCAATACGCACTATTACAGAAAAGATTTCGATCATTGGAGACATTGCACGTCAGACAAATTTATTGGCATTAAACGCTGCTGTTGAGGCAGCACGTGCAGGGGAACATGGAAAAGGGTTTGCGGTTGTTGCAGCAGAAATTCGTAGACTCTCTGAACGGAGCCGAGAGGCTGCTACAGCAATTGATGAAGCTTCTGCAGGAAGTTTACAATTAGCGCAGAAATCAGAACGACTTCTTTCAGAAATTGTTCCCGAAATAGTTAAAACAGCTTCACTTGTTAATGATATTGCTATTTCTAGTGGAGAACAACAAAATGGAGCAAACCAAATTAATGGTTCCATTCAGGAGTTGAACAAGGTGGTACAACAAAATGCCTCACTATCAGGTAAAATCGAACATTTTGCAGAGGATTTAAATGGTCAGGTGGACCAACTCAAAAAAGCAGTAGACTTCTTTAGGACGGAATAGAATCGTTCAAATAGGATTTGGAAGATTGGCGAGAGTCAATCTCATACGAACATGTAATAAAATATAAACAACCATAAATAATTATGAAACGTAACTTATACAATTTAGGGAAACGAGCGCTTATTACTGCGCTAATTCCAGCAGCGTTTTGTGTGTCTGCTCAAGCACAAGATGAGAATGAGCTTAAAGATTTGTTGCAAATGGACCTAGAATCCATGTTGGATCTTAAAAGCGTAGGAAGAGGAGATGTAGGTGGATTTGGATATCGTTTGAGTGAGAACCAATCTGAGAGTG
Organism: Cytophagales bacterium; assembly: GCA_020627945.1. Lineage (GTDB taxonomy): Bacteria > Bacteroidota > Bacteroidia > Cytophagales > JAHDFW01 > JAHDFW01. Next base: position 59,176 of record JAHDFW010000001.1, on the reverse strand, counting down.
TAATTCACGGATATACAACCAACGAATTTTTTCACTATCAGAAAGATGGTAAGCCTAGTTCTTTCGATAATCACTATTACAACGTTCTTTTAGGTTCAAACATCGGAAGCAATGTTGTAGCTGAAATTCAGTTGGAATATGAGCATGGTGGAAAAGATATTGACGCACGTTATGCACAGCTTGATTACAAGTTTAATGACGCATTTGTAATCCGTACTGGTAAATTCTTAACACCAATTAATACGTTTAACGAGTACTTGTATCCTGAATATATTAACAAGGCAATTTCAAGACCTTATATTAACCGTGAGATTACTCCTTCAGCATGGGGTGAAGTAGGTATTCAGGCTCGTGGTAAAGTTGCGGCAAGTGAAGAACTAGATGTGTTCTATTCTGCATTTGTTGTAAACGGACTGGAAGGAAATGAAGGTTCTGGAATTCGTGGATTGAGAGGGAATATGCAAGATAAAAACGCTAGAGATAAAGCCGTTGGTGGACGTCTTGGTGCCGCTATTTCAGGATTAGAGTTTGGAGCTGGTGTTTATAATGGAAAGTACACTGCAGACGGACAACAAAATCTGTTCATTGGTGCATTTGACGCAGTATATAATACAGAGCGTATGAGTATCTGGGGAGAGTACAACATGGCTAATATGCAAGCTGGAGATACTACTATTAACAGAAATGGAGCTACAATTTTGTTTTCTTACCTAGTAACTGATCGTATTGAGCCAGTTTTACGTTATGATTTTATCAATCTTGATTCTGGAAACCTTGATGATGACCGAGCTAGAATTTACATTGGTGCAAACTATAACTTCTCTAACACAATGTCGTTTAAAGTTGGTTATGAGATTGTAAACAGCAAAGGAACTAATCCTGCAGACAATGTATTGAGCTTTCAGCTCGCTCTTGGAATGTAATATTCCGTTTTATAACCAATTCGAATTGGCATGATTTTAGATCATATTAATTTGGGTAAAAAAATAATTTAAGATGAAATTAAAATCAATATTAACCGGACTGTTGTGCATGGGTTTTGTAGTAACATCGTTTGCTCAAAACGACAACGTTAAGGGTACCTTATTATATAAGTTATCCGAACTTGTTGAGTGGAAGTCTGACGGTCCTACAAAGATTGGTGTTTATAAAAATGACCAAATTTTTAATGTACTTAATACCATTGCAAGTTTTGGTGGAAGTAACATTAATATCAAGGTTGTAAAACTTACGAATAAAAGCGAAGCGACTAGTTGTAATATGGTTTTTGTTGGAAAAAACTCGGATTTGTCTAGTGAATTAGGGGATTTTGCAAAAGGTAAAACTCTATTTGTAACTGACGATCAGAGCACGGCCAATGGCGATATAAATTTAGTATCAAAAGAGGGCCGTCTAGCCTATGAAGTAAATAAAACGCTAATAACTTCACGTGGATTATCCGCAAGCAAAAACCTTTATGCTTTAGCTGCTAAAGTTAAGTAGCTGTTACTATTTCTTTAAGGATTTTAACGCAGCAATAAGCATGTCGTTCGAAATTCTTACGGAGTAGTTAGGATTAACATAACGATAAAGGATAACACCATCCTTGATTACGAATATAGCCGGAACGGGAACAAGTAAGTTCTCTTCCGGTTTTTTCATTACACGGGAATAAATCCCAATACGCTTTTCAGAAGGGTGAAATGCTACTCCAAAGGCTTTCATAGCCTCATCTTGATAATCAGAGATCAATGTGTAATTCAATTTTTCTTTTTTCAGAAACTCAGGATACGTTTTAACATCGTCGGGACTTATTGCTACAACATTATATCCCATTTCCTTAATTTCATTTTCGACACTATTTAGAGCCGCTAAATGGTCGGTACAATATGGACACCAGCCTCCACGATAAAAAACCAAAACCGTAGGTTGATCTGCACAATACTCTTTCAGGTCTATCACCGTTCCATCCACTTGTTGAACTTTCGCAGAAGGACATTCCGTACCAATATTAAGTGCGCAAACTTCACTTGCTACCTGGCTTTTAGCAATCATACTGGTTATGGTAATTGTCAGACTTAAAAGAAATATTCGTTGTAACATTATCGATTATATTAAGGTGATTAATGGTTTTAAAACTGAACTATTGAATAATTAGTTCCACGAATGTATTAAATATCCTTTAGATTTGTAGAAGAAGCTGACAAGTTCATTTTTTAATTAATAAAGATAGCAATATGAGTTTATCAAAGGTATTGAAGCTAACAGGGGTAATGGTTGTTTTGATTGCCCAGACTTTATTTGTATCAGGACAAAAAACGTCAATTTGGAAAATTAGTAAGGATGGTCGCACCTCGTACTTAGGAGGGACCGTACATATTTTAAAGGCTTCTGATTTCCCTCTTCCAGGCAAATATGAAGAACTCTATGAAAAGTGTGATAAACTCGTTTTTGAAGCAGATGTAACCGCTGTTCAGGACCCACAAGTAATTCAAAGTATGATGTCTGAGATGATGTATGCCGATGGTAGAACTTTGAAGACTGAACTTAATAAGAAAAATTACAAGAAGGTTAAGAAGTTGGCCAAGGCTAATGGACTCCCGATGTTAGCACTTGATCAAATGAAACCGGGTATGTTAATGACAACTTTTTCCGTTATGGAATTGCAAAAAAGTGGAGTTTCCGAATCGGGAGTTGACCCATATTTTCAAAACATGGTAAAAGAGGATAAAGAAAATCCTAAACCAATAGAGTATTTTGAAACACCAGAATTTCAATTAAATATGCTCGCAAATATGGGTATGGATGATCCAAATAAGTATGTTAAATATTCACTTAAAGAAATGAAAAAGCCTACTTCAGATTTTAGTGAAATGACCGCTGCTTGGAAAACTGGAGACAGTAAGGTCTTTGAAGATATCATTACTCAAATGAAAGAGGATGATCCAGGACAATATAATGTATTGCTGAAGAAGCGTAATGAAAACTGGATGCCAATGATCAAGGAGTATTTAGAAGATGATCCGATGGAATTTATTATGGTTGGGGCTGCTCACTTGTTTGGAGAAGATGGTCTATTAAATTTATTAGAAAAAGCTGGTTACACAGTAGAGCAAATATAATCTCATCGTGAGACTAGATAAATACATATGGAGTGTAAGGTTAAAGAAAACTAGATCTATCGCTTCTAAAGATTGTTCTGGTGAAAAAGTTCTCTTGAATGGAGAAGTCTCTAAACCCGGTAAAAATGTAAAGGTTGGGGATGAGATTTCAATCAAAATGGTTCCTGTTTGGCTCAATTATAGAGTCAAAGGTATCCCAAAATCCAGAGTAGGAGCCAAGTTAGTACCTGATTATCTTGAAGATTTAACGGAAGCAGATACTCTGGAACAATTAGAACAAATCCGATTGCTCAATCGGCAAAACAAAGTTCTTGGAATCAAAGGAAGACCAACCAAAAGAGATCGTCGAAACCTAGATCGACTCACAGGAGAATAATCTTTTCTTATTTTTTAACAATCTTACGTCTTTCGATCCAGTCGCCCTGACGTACTTCAATAAGATAGATTCCTGAATTTAGATCAGTAATATCTATGTCCTCTGCTGTAGAAGAAATGTTAACCTTTCTAACCAATCTTCCAGATAAATCCAAAAGTTGAACGGACGTCGAGGCATTGAAACTTTCAAATTTTATAGTAAAGATATTTTCGGTTGGGTTAGGGTAAACTTGAAATTTGCTCTTCTGGTTTGAATTAATTCCCAATGGGCGATCCCCGTTATAAATTAGGACGTTATCTAAATACAAGTTGTTTCCGCTTTTATTTTCAGTTTCAAATTTCACTACAATGGTGTTTCCAGCGAAATCCGAGATGTCTAAACTTTTAGTTTCCCATTGTCCATTGTGCCAAGGCACGAAATCCGCTTTAATCGTATCGTGAGTATTGATCCCTTCGCTTTCGTTAAATATTTCTGAATATGTATTTCCACAGTCGGAAGAAATAGAAACAATAAGCCTTTCAGCAAGTGATACATGGACCATTTGGTAGGAAATATCGAATTCCAATGTGACATTAGCATCGGCTGGAAGAATCAATTGAGGTGTTATTAGACCATCACGTTGTAATTCTGCTGGATCGTACCTGTAATGTTTAAGAGCAGCAGAAATTGTACCTTCTAAACCTTCGGTAGTTGCCGTATCCCATGTGATTGAATTATCTGGGTTGTCCAAGGCCCATCCATGATTTGCAAACCCATTCTCAAAATCTTCTGAAAAAGGAATATCAAATTCTGGAATTCTGTTGATATGGATTAGGCGATAATTGTTGTAAATGTCGTACTCCTGTTCATTGTTGGATGACGAAACTTGAGTTATTAATTCCAATTCACCAAGTTTGGTTGTAGTGATAGCAGGAAGATTTACCAAAACAGAGTCTCCGCTGTTTAACGTGCCGCTCCAGTTAAATGAATTTACTGCTTCGTCTTTGAAGTAATAATATACAGTTGCCGAAGTAACCGTTGTATCACCATGGTTTTTGATATATAGCGATATTGGATGTTCAGTATCACAGTTGACTACAGATTCCACAGGGGATGTGATTTCCGAAATGGCCAGATCATATTTTATTTGATTAGGATCTCTTGGAGTATGTGACATAGCAAGTTCTTGATAAGCAGCATACACGTCAATGATTCCTTTACCAAAAGTATTGTCTTCACCAGTATCTCCTAAATCAATGGCGGTGTTGTAAAGTGCCCATAACAAATCTTCACCCGATAAGTCTGGAAATGCTTCCTTGAGAAGTAAAACAGCACCAGAAACGTGAGGAGCAGCCATACTTGTTCCTGAAATGCTATTGTATTCATCCGTTCCCCAAGCAGATCTTACATTTTGACCTGGAGCAACAACTTCTGGATGTATTGCTAAAGACCCCGTTCCCGCGCATTGTGTTGGTCCTAAAGTTGAAAATGTACTAATTGGGTGAGGGAAAGCTACATTACCATTGATACTTCCTACGCTAAAAGTATTAACCTCACTTGTATTGATGCGTTGAGGTGAATTAACCGTAGTGTTGTCGGGTCCTGAATTTCCTCCTGAAAAAATATTTGCAATTCCAGCTGCTTCAATCGCATTCATCAAGTTTACCACAAAACCTCCGCAGTGTACCGTATCTGGATCATCGAGCCATCGCCAACTATTGTTAATTACATCTGGGATATCATGAACCGTTGACGTGTCCCCATCTGGGTTTAAGGCCCATTCAAAAGCTTCGATCATGTTAGTCAATGGAGGTAACTCCTCTACTGTTGAAGTTACATAATCATTGGCAATCCAATAAGCGTTGAACGCTACGCCAATAGTATCAGAAGTTGCTCTGTCTAACCCAGCAATTGTACCTAAAGTGTGCGTTCCATGATCACTTATAGTACCATTAGGGACGTCGCTAAAAAATCCAATCCAGCTTTGAGAAAGTGGTAGTCTATGTGCAAGAAAACGATCAGAATATGCTGGGTGTGTTGGCCAAACCCCAGTATCATAATTATAAACTAAAGTGCCTTTTCCAGTATAACCCATAGCCCAAAGTTTAGGAGCGTTAATTGCGGCTAAGCCAGGTTCGATTCCATTAGGGTTAGCGGTTTTATTATTACGCTCTGTGGATGGAATAATGGGATCATGCATTTGGATTCTGTTATACTCAGCATCGATTAGGTTCACTTCTGGAAGTTTTCTAATTTGATTTATTAAAGAAGTTGATGCTTCCATTACCACAATGTTCGTAACCCAAAAGGATTGAACTTCTCTAACATCTTCATCTTTGTAAGCGTTTATAAGTTCAAGTAGGGATGCCTGACTTTTATTGGCTTGCTGCATTAACATTCGAATCACAGTTTTCTTACGTTCAGAAATAGGAGTCTTATTGTCCTTAAACGACTGATTAAGTCCGTAGCAATCCACATTATCCTTAAACTCTACTCGAATTCTATGAAGATCTTTTGGGTGATCTTTCATGTGCTGAAGCAAAGAGGGGGTTATGTGAGCAGGATTAGTATTATTAATGTTTGCCAGAAGATTTGAACTGACCAGAATCAAGCAAATGAATAAAGTTCTCATAGGGAAGCTAAATGTTTTGATGATTCAAAATTAGTGGAATGTTAGCAGATAAAAAAAAGTCCGACCCTTTCTATAAAGAAGGAGCAGACCTTTTTGTTTGAATTTAATTTAACCCTACTAAAAGGATTGAACATTACCTAATAGTGACAGATGCTTAAGTTGACTATACTTCTGAGCTGTTGTTTTAAGTAAATTTTGAGTATGTAGTGATGGTTAGTTAACCCTTTTAGACTAACTATATTGTCCGTTTTAGCAATTATTATTCGACCAGAGCTGTCTGATAAGATGTAAGTAGGAAGAATATTCCGACTAAGTATAGAAATATATTGCTCTGAGGCGTGTACGCTTACAGATTGAAGAATTTCATTGGGTGCAATACTGTTTCTATACTTTTTTGGTCGGATATCATTACCAACGGTAGTAGTTAGATTAGAGTTAGTAATGTTTGTCGGTGCTAAATTCATGTTTTAACGTTAAGAGGTTAATATTATAGTGTTTGTATATATGAAAACACTAACTAGCAGTAATACCCTACTTAATTTTGTGAGAACTTTATAGTAGAGTACTATTTGAGAATCTATATTTGTTTATCCAGTGAAAAATAATGAGGTTTGAGCTCTATGAAAAAAATACTATTTACGTTGTTGGTTCTTGTGCAAGTGCCGCTTTACGCCCAATATGATACCTTAGCTGCGGAAGGGAAATTTTGGGCTGCTGTTTCGCAAAACGATTTTAAATCAGCGGGTGAATTAGGTGCTAGTGTTGCTGAGTATGTCCCTGATTACTTATATCTCGCGGCTGTTTCAAATCATTTGGCTTATGAATACGAGATGTATTATAGAATGCGTGAGGTGTATTTTCAGTTTAGAGGAAAGGAGCTTTTCGAATTGGAGTTATTGCTTCAGAAAAAATATGATGAGACTAACCCATATGTAAATAATTTGTATGGAGTCATACAATACAATCTTAAAGATCTGAACTTACGTTCTCCAGAGCATTATTTTAATCAAACATTGAAATTAGACCCTTCTAATTCAGTGGCGAATAATTACTTGTCGTTAATTGAGGTGAATAATCGGAATTACGATAAGGCTATTAAACTGTCTCAAGAGTCTATAAAAAGTGATTCTACCTATCCAGAACCCTACAATAATCTTGCTTATTGTCTTGATCAGAAAGGACAGCAAAAAGAAGCCTTAGAATTATTAGTTACCTGCATGAGAAAATGTCCTAAGAATACCGTTTCTACATACATGAATTTCATTGGGTTGGCCTGTGAATCTCAAGTGGTGCAATATGGAGATGTTATGTATGAAGCTCCAGGATTTAAAAATGCTGAATTTCTTAAGTCTACGCTGGAAAAACTTAAAAATAACCAGACTAGTCTCTTAGGTTTAGTAGAGCAATTAATGAACTATAACAGTTACGGTGAGGCAATCAGAATTTTAGATCAATTTGATCCTGAACCAGAGGCATGGTATCAGTACTATTATTTGAAAGGTGTTACAGGAGTAATGATAGAAAATGGTTCTATGGTGGAAACTGTTTGTGATAGTTTAATGAATAGGGGTGAATTTGATTATGCTTTTGAATTAGGAAATATAGCCCTGCAATCCGAAAGTCCACAAATGGCTGTATGGATCTATGAAAAAGTAGCAAAAATGGATCAGGAGAAAGATCCTGAGAATCAAATGAAACTCCATTCTAATACGGGAGCAGCCTATTTGCATTTAGCTCAATTTGATAAAGCTAAAATATCTTTTGAAAAAGCGCTTCAAGTTGATCCAGAAGATGATATTACGTTAACCAACCTGGGTATTACCTATGTTCAAATGGGTAAAAAAGGAAAGGCAAAAAAGATTTTGACCAAGGCAAAAGAGGTTGTGAAATCAGAAGGGCAAATGGAAGCTATCAATACTGCATTAGAGAGTTTGAATAAGTAAGGTTACCTTATAAAGTAGCAGAATATAATTTTTCCATTGCTTGTTTTTCTTGTTCAGAAATTTCTATTAGAATTTCGGAGGCCCGATCAATGTGCTGTTTGTTTTCAGTATTTCCTGCTTTTTCAAGTAATTCACTTACCTGAGTCCATTTGGTTGCAATTTTTGCATATTCATGGCCCAGAGCAACTATTTCTTTAGACTTTAGAATTTCTCCACCTTCCAATAAATAGTCCCTGAATAAATTGCGGAATAATGCTCCTCCGGTACCAGCTCTTTCCATAAGCATAGCACAGGTTCCGAACTCCTCTGCACGATTGTTGCTGGTCTCAAACCAAGTCCTTATTTGAGCGCTTGTTTTTAAGATCCCTTTATAACCAAAGTTTGTAATAGGCGGGTTAAGGAAGTCAGTTGCATTTAGGTGCATAGCCTTGCGTATTGCTTGGTCAAGTGGGGTCATCTCATCTTGTCTAGATATTGTGAAAGATTTGTTTTTAGACGACATAGGTCCTTTAGCATTTCTTGCCAATTCTAGATTCTTAAGACTAGTAATGCAAGCCTTACCTTGTTGAGAGGTGTCATTAAGGAAAGCACGCTCGCTATCATAGCCATATATGGTGGCATAATGGCCTGCAAAATGAATTTTATTAGTGAAATAGTCTAAATAAAAGCAGTCCAATTTTAATCCAACAGCTTTACCAGCCTGTAGTTTAGAAGTAACATTTTGCCATGCCTTTTTTGTTGAACTAGTCTCTTTGATTTCTAGATTTAGCCCTAAGTTTTTGCAAAGGTTTTCCATTATCAGATCAGGTTTAACCCTCCCACCTATAAAAGGGAATTCCATGCCCTTCATTTTCCAAAAAATAAAACCTAAACCTTCACCAAGTCCAAACATAAGTGGTTCGGATAACTCAACATCGATTTGTCCTAAAAGTCCACCTATTGCAGTTGTTTCGCAATGTACCCCGCTGTAAAGTTTGAAGTTCTCAATAGTCATATTTGGGAATTGATTTAGGTCCAATGTGAAATTATATAAAAACTAAAAAATCACATTGAATAGTTCCAAATTTCCTGCTCCATCTTGCGAGCAGTATTAGAGTTGTACGAAATAAAAATTGTACGACTCTAAGCTGCAGAGCTAACGTTAGACACCTTTTTGGAAGGCGAGTTCTTGTTCTTCCGTAGCTCTGATGCCTTCCCAAATCATACCGGTGTAGTCGGAAATTGGAGTAGAACTCCTATGGGATACCTATTCCTGATTTTCGCCCGGTTTCAAGATCATTTAAAATTTTTTAAAAATGAAAAAACATTTTTTATGGGGAGCGTTGGGCTTATTAATTATGGCTTCCTGCGACTTTCAAGGGAAAAATCCTGAACCAATTTCGGCTTTAAATAAGGCTGAATTATCAATTAAAACATCACAGTCAAACGGGAAAATCCCTGGTGTTAATGACGATGATGAACAAATTATTCAGATTAACGGAAAACAAGTGGTCTCGGACCATAATCCCGTTGCAGCAGAAAACGTTAATTTATTCAACGGAACCTCTATTATTGAGACGGTTAAGGTGGATGAAGAAGGTAAGTTTGTGTTTGATGTTCCGAGAGGTCAATATCATATGGAAGTTGGTACAGAGAATAATGGCAGTTTCCGTACAGAAACCTTCAATGCAGATCAGGACTTAGAAGTATCAATTTTACTCTAATGTACACCTTTGTTTAACAGTATAAACCACCTTGTTAAGATTCTACAGGATGATATTGCAAGGTGGTTTATTAACTAAAAACGCAATGTGAACTGGACCCCTGTACTTGTATTTTCATAAGAGAAAACGCCATTCAATTGATCCACTAAATGACCAATAAGAACTTTTCCACTTCCAGTTATTTTATTTGAGTTAAACCCAGGACCATTGTCGGTTACCGTTAGGTTGGTCGCGTTATCAGATTGATTCAAAACAATTTTTAAAGCTGGATGTGCTGTGTTTGGGAAAGCATATTTGAAAGCATTAGTTACAACTTCATTGAATACCAGACCTAATAGCATCATTTGATCATAAGAACAAACTGTTTCCTCAAGAAGTAAGTCCAATTTAATTTGATGATGTTGAATGGAGTGAAACAACATTGTATTGTACGTTAACTCTTCTAAATACAAGTTCATAAAGAAATGATTATTGTTCAGAGTTGCCCATTGGTCCAAATTGTTATTGATTAAATTGAGTGCTTGCAATTTTTGATCGATTTGATCTATTACTACTGCTGGATTATTATTGGAAGATTGCTCTTTCATGGTTTGAAATATTCCTGAAAGCATTGCAAAATTATTTTTAGTTCGGTGCTGAAATTCCTTATGTTGGATATCTAATTTTCTGCGTTGTGATTCAATTTTGTCCCTTTGTGCGCGAACTTGCTTATAGAAATAGAATAATGCTCCTAGAGTTAAGATAACCATTATTGTGATTAAAATAACGATCAGAATTTGGTTGTTTAACACCTTGATTTCAGCCTTTTGCAGCTTAATTCTTTGCTCTTTTTGTGAAACTCGATATTTCACCTCCATGTCCACAGTGCGTTTCTCAACCTGTTCTGAGTATAAGAGTTGTTTTACCCGGTCCAATTGTTTGAGGACGTCGAATGCTTTTTGGTATTTTCCTTGACCCTCATATACAAGGTAAAGCAATTCAAATACGTCTTGTGTTTCCTGTAAATCTTTTTCTTGGTTTAACAATTCCAAGGCTTGACTTAAGTAGAATTTTGCGGAGTCTAGTTGTTCCTGCTTAGAAAAAATATTAGCAAGTACGGTGTAGTTGACTGCAAGACCAGGTTTAGACCCATGTTGTTGCCTAATAAATATTGAATGATTTATATATGTCCTTGCACTGTCGAACTGCCGGAGTTTTGTATGTAATGTTCCAATTTGAGTATAGGTTGAAGAGGTGTAAAGTGGCTTACTAATACTTTCCTTGATTATTAAGGCTTCATGTGCAAAATAAAGTGCTGAATCTATATTGCCTGTTGCTTCGTGGTAGATTGAAAGGCTATTTAAGCTACCGGCAATTCCAAAGTCGTGACCAATTTGTTTTCGTTGCTCTAACCCTTTTTTAATGTAATTAAGCGCTTGCGATTTGTTTCCTAGATCTAAATAGATATTACCTAGTGAATTATACGATGCACCTAATTCTTTCTGAAGTCCTAACTGTTGAGAGAGCTGAATACATTTCAATAAATAATCCATCGCTTGGTCGTTAGCTGAACTTTTTTTGTACATCACAGCAAGATTAAGGTATGCTTGAGCCAAAAGAGTGTCATTTCCTAATTCAGAATAAATTTCCAAGGCTGTTTCAAATTCATCAATTCCAGCAACAATCTCTCTTTTTTTTGTGTACGCAATCCCCATGTTATTATGAATTTTTGCCAGTAAATAAGGATCGTCATTTGGGCTAATCGCCTTGATTGCATGCTTGTAATAATAAACGGCGGAATCTAAATTTGCATTCCTTAATTGTTTATCCGCTTGACTTTTAGTAAATTCTGCACTACTTATGTTGTTGGTAGTTGCTTGAGAATAGGCAGGTACAACTATAAAAATACTGTTTAATAATATTAAGGTGTAAAGATTAATTCTCATTTTTTTAATTATTGAGCTGACTAAAATAGGATGAAAATGGAACTTTTAAAAGTTGCTATAGTAGAGGATAATGCTCTTGTAGCTAAAGATATACAAATTAAAGTTGAAAAGATAGGCTTTAGTGTTGCTGGTCTAGCTAAAAATGGAAATGAATTGAAAGCTTTACTTCAAGATGTTAAGCCAGACGTGTTACTCATGGATATTGACCTAAATGATAAGGAAAATGGAATAGACTTAGCTGAAGAAATTCAGCACCGTCATAATATTCCTGTAATATTTGTTACTGGTTTGAGACATGACGTAATAAAACAGCAGGCGTATAAGACTAAGCCTTTTGGTTATCTCAGTAAACCTCTTCAACTCAATGATTTAAAAAGTACCATAGAACTTGCTGTATTGCATAGCAACAAAGAAGTTCAACTGATGGGTACCAATGCTCAACCTATTTTTTTTAAAGATGATTCCAAACTTATTGGAGCTCGATTAGAACATATCTTGTGGTTGGACGCAGACGGTTCTTATTGCAAAATACACATGAAAAATAATCCAATTCCGATTCACAAATCCATGTCAATGGGATTATTGCTGAGTAAGCTTGATTGTGAATATTTGGTGAGAATTCATAAGTCAACTGCTGTTAATTTGATGTGGGTGGATAAGATTCAGGATAATCAAGTTTTTATTGCTGGTCAAAAGTTGCCTATTGGTAAACACTATAGAGAAGAGTTTTTATCGAAGTTGAATACCTTCTAGGATTTTCAAGTAATAATTTTGCCTGTTCAGCCTGCAATTTCCTTCGTTCAGAAATTCGTCAATGAAAAGTACCAATTAACGGTTTTCTTTGGATGGAAAAACGTGGGGTACTATGGCAGACTACAGTACATTCGAAACTTACTATTTGTTTGAACTGTTCAAAGCAAAAGGTGGTGTAAAAAAGCGAGCAGAATCTAGAGATTACGAGGTATTGGCCCAGAAGGTTTTTGAAAAATCAGATCCCTTAAACGATCCAGAAATTACTAAAGAATATCTGTATAATAGATATCGTGATTTAGCTAATTCTGTTAAGGAGAATAAATCTACGATAGGTTTGAATCCAAACAGGATAGACTTAATACTAAAATATTTAGGATACGTTTCGTATGATGATTTTCGAGAAGAACTTTATGAAGTACTTCAGTTGAGAGATTCTATGGATGAGGTTGAAGAGGTAATTGTACATTACGATAAATCATCTGAAATAGTCAAACTCTGGTCGTTGTATACTGAAAATATAAAGTTTGAACCTATTAAACTTCAGATGTTCAATGAGCAGAGAAAAAGTGAGAAGTATGGGTTTACGGCTTTACTAGTAAAAGAAAATGCCATCGTTGTTCATGTGGTTTCAGAACCGTTGGTTGATTTAGAACATGTGTATGTAGAGCAGCTAAAGCAACAAAACGTAATTTTTGTTAATGAACATGAAGAAGCCAAAGTGAAAAATGGCATCAGTGCACGCAAATTTATTTTGTTATTGATCGTACTTACTAATCGAGCTCATGTTTCGTTGAATGCTCCTGCTTCCGATTTTGCAGGATCCATAAATATTCAAAGTAACTCAGGAACAATCGTGATTAATGGTGACATCCAAGGTACCAACCAGGCTTCTCGCGATTTTCATCAAAATAATTATTATCGTTCAAAAGACTAGTTTAAAAGGCGGTGATTTATGGAGGCTACGTGGGTTAAGATCGTTTAGTTGAATTCCTAAAAACGGCGATCTCCCACTTGGTTTTTAAGTATTTTAAAACGCTTTTGAAATTCATGTAGAGTTTGGGCATTAGGTTGTAGAGATTCTATTGCATTTACGAGTAAATAGAAATTAAATTACCATTGTCTCAGGTTAACAATTCTGCTGCAAGATTTTGCAAAAAGATAAGTAAAGTAAAAAATATACGAGGAGGTTCCGTTTGGAAATGCATCAATGAAGGGTAAAAAAAAAGTGAACTCCAAAGGAGCCCACTTTCACTTTATTGTATTTAAGTTATTTAACCCTTAAGGTTAATTTTATTGTTTTACAACTTTAAAGTTTCCAACTCTACCATCCGTAGCTCTTACCTTCACGAAGTAGATTCCAGCACGTTCGTTTAACTCAAATTGGAAGTTAGTAGAAACTTCATCTCTGCTCATGATCACTTGCCCAAATGCATTAAACACTTCTACAGACGCGTTGTTAATTTGTCCAAAATCAATGTTAACCATACCATTTGTTGGGTTAGGGTAAACAGAAATTTGATCGTTTAAGTTGTTTGCAATACCTGCTGCCAACGTAACACAAGAAGAAGTATCAGAACAGTTTCCACTTGAAACGATTACAGCATAGCTATTTCCTGCCGTACCAGTGAAACTTTGATTAGTTTCTCCTGAGATTGGAGAATTATCAGAACAGTCAATCCATTGGTAAGACACAGTAGAATCATCTGCAGTAATGGTTAATTCACTAATTGTGAAAGTAGATACTAAACCAGTAATTTCTACACTTTGGTTTTGTTCGAAACTATTCCCAATAGAATCCGTGTAAGTCCAAGTTACAACCTCTGTAGCCGTAATAGGGAAAGTGCTCATAGTAGTTCCCATTATTGTATCACCGGCATTTGAAACAGCCATTGGAGCCATTAAAGTATCTACTGAACAAGGATCAGAAACAGCCATTAAGCTCGCCTCTACAGGTACTGGAGCGGTAGAATCTACAACGATGCCAACAACCACATTTCCTAGTTGTGATTCCAAAGCAGGATCCGCATTTAATCCAATCACGTTAAACCCATACTGTACTACAAGACCAGTGTCTAATGAAGAACCAGCTACCATAATAGAAAATTCTCCAGTTCCTGTCACCGGTTGAATATAAGCTCCGCCAAGAGCATCTGACCAACCATTATTTGGATCTAAAGCTTTAACAAATAGATTTACTTCGTATTTAGAAGTATCAATAGTGAAACTGGAGATATTTCCTTCAAACGTTAAATCTTGGTTGTTGAAAAGAGAATCGCTCTCCACGTAAGTCGACGCTTCACAACGTTTGTTTCCTTCAAAAGTTACGGTATCTGTCCAATAAGCATTGGTACTATCATAATTGTTGAAATTAGGATATAGTACTACCGTTCCATTTATGGAATCAATTTCAGACTTTATATCTGCAACTCCCCAAGCACTCCCCCATAGAAATGCTCCTCCAGCATTCGGGTTATCGAATACATTCATATAACCTTTCCAGTCACCTGGACTTGCGGAGGTAACGTCTACAACGTTTTGCGCCTGCATCGTTATTGCTGTTGCAGCCACGGTAATCAAGGTAAATAATTTTTTCATATATACTTTATTTAAGTTTATTAACAGATTCAAGAGACAAGTTATAGCTTTTTGTTAAAAGTACCAAAAGTAAATCAATACTTTTTATTTTTAATGTTACGCTTAAATATGTCCTAAATCTAGACTCTTATTGTTCTAAGGACGTAAATACTTTGTCAATGGTTGGATAATTGTTTGTTCAAACAACCTTTAAGAGGACTCAAGATCTTTTAGTAATTCGGTTAAATTGTTACAAAGAGATTTGTATTTGGATTTCCATAGGTAAATATAGATTCCTAGAATTAATAGAATTGTAAGGCCAGAATAAATGCCAATTATTAAAGCGGAATAATTCACTAGAAACCCATGGGTTAGTGATTTAGGGACGGATATTAATACACCGATACATAAAATATATAGTATTGAACACTCTAGTCTGTATGTAGCAGGAAAATACGCTTTCCAAGATTTCAAATTATAACGTTCAAATGCCGAATTTAGAACTTCAAAAACTGGAGCAGAATAATCTACCTTAGTGTACCAGTTTCTAATTCGATTTAAGGTCCATAGAATACCAATCAAACAGATTAATGTAATTGAATCTTGAATTAGACTGTCGGTCCGCCCAAGCAAGGCAAAGGCAATAATTTTAAACGCCATAATTGAGATGGCTATGTAGTAAATTGACTTAGTAGTGTTGTATATTTTTTTAGAATGTTTATCTGTATCAAGTACTTGCTGAATTACTTGATCGATTTTATTTTCTGAATTGTTCATTTTCGTTTTGCATTTAAGGTGGTTGACTAAAGTTTTTGGCTGTTCTCTTTTAGCTTTTGCTTTACACGATGAATTTTGGTTTTTACGTTTGGTTCTGTAATGCCGATTATATCAGCGATTTGTTTAGAACTCATTCCTTCCAACATTAATGATATTAATGTTCGATCGATTATAGACAATAGGTTGAGTTGGTTTTCTAGCCATTGTAATTGTTCCTCGGTCTTTTGCTTTTCGAGCTTACCCAAATCTTCTTGAAACGAGGACAGGTGAATATTGGCGGGATCGAGAGAAACGTTAAATTCTCGTTGCACTTTACCACGGAAATTAAGAGCTGTATTTACAGCTACTCTATATATATAAGTTTCAATACTAGATTTGTCTTTGAAGTTATCAAGACTCTTCCAGATGTTGGTAAGGATTTCTTGAAACAAATCCTTTCGATCTTCTTGGTTTGAAATATAGAATCTGCTGATTCGATTCAGGCGATCTAAATTTTCTTTTACCAGTTGGTTAAAATATTCTTCGTTCTTCAATGTGCTAAGATTAAATACACTCTTTGTATGGGCATTTAGTATATTAGTAAACAAGTTTGGAAATAGTTACATTTTTTTTCAAAATAATATTCTGTAGATAGAAATTGAGATTGAAAAAAAATAATTCAATAAAAATTCCAACGTTTTAGTAAGTCGGTTGTTTTTAATGTAAAGAATGTAAAACCGATAAAGAAATACGATTGTGCAATTGGAAGAACTACTGATCAAACAGTGCAAAAAGAATGACCCGAAGGCTCAAAAAGAGCTCTACCTTCGGTATTCTAAAGCGATGTACAACATTTGCTCGAGGATGTTGGCAGATCAGGAAAAAGCAAACGATATATTACAAGAGGCGTTTATTGCCGTGTTTAGCAAAATAGATCAATTTAAAGGAGGCTCCTTTGCTGCATGGATAAAACGGATTGTAATTAACAAATGTGTCAACGAGATTAAGAAAAATAGCAGGGTTTCCTGGGAGAATATTGATGATCACCCTGTTGAAGAAGTTTCTAATGATCATGAGGAACAACTTAATGTTGATTTTGCTGTAATTAATGATTGCATTAAGCAATTGCCAGATGGGTGCCGAATGGTGTTTATTCTTAAGGTAATGGAAGACTATAATCACTCAGATATATCAGAAGAATTGAAAATTTCTGAGTCGACGTCTAAATCTCAATTGGCAAGAGCAAAACAGCTGTTGCGTATTTCTTTATCCAAATCAATGGTAGCATAGCTTACAGATAACAATGAAAAATTTAGAACAATATATAAAAGACAACCGCGACCAAATGGAATTGGAAGTACCAAATCCAGAGAATTGGTCAAATATAGAGGCAGCTTTGAATAAGAAAAAGAGCCGCCGATTATGGGTTTATTGGTCGGCCGCAGCTTCTTTAGTGATTATAGCTGGAGTACTGGTGTTATTGCCTAATTACATGCCAATGACCAGTAGCAATAAAATAATAAATAAAGGCTCTGACTCCCAATATGCCTCGGAAAGTCTGGAGATAATTGAAAACCCTGAACAATTTAGTAAACTTCGATATGTGGAACCCATCGAGCCTAACAACCAAGAAATTACTAAGGTCGAAAAGATTACGATGGTTCAAGAGTCAGAGCGAGAGTCTGATCTAACTACCGAAACTAAAATTGATTCCAAGGAGGACCAACTCGCAGAAGCGGAGACTTATATAGCTCTAGTGGATTCAAGTCCGAATTTTATTATGGATTCGGTAACTGTTGCTTACACATTAGATTCACGATATGAATTTGAAACAACGGTAGGCATGGCTGATAAAACATTATATGGGTATTCATCTAACGGTTCATATGATTTACAAGGTACTGTAGACGGAGCAAAAGCAGGAACTTGGTCCGTATCATCTCAAGGCATAGGCTTAGCTATTGTGGAAAATGAGTCTTACTTCGCTATGGATGAAAAAGTCAGAAAATCCAATAAAGGTGCAGATGTTTTATTTGAATATGATGAAAATTTGAAAGGAGAAGATTACAATTCAATCAAAGAAAATGATTTCAAAGTAGTGCTTAGTGAACCTGTTTCTACTTTTTCCATTGATGTAGATGGAGCCTCTTATACCAATGTGCGTCGCCATATAAATGATGGATCAATGCCACCAAAAGATGCAGTTCGGATCGAAGAGCTAATCAACTATTTTCAATATGATTTACCAGAACCTAAAGATGATATTCCCTTTTCGATAACAACTGAATTAGGTGATTGTCCATGGAACAAGAAACATAAGTTAGTACAAATAAGTCTTAAAGGAAAAAGCATCGAAAAAGCTCAACTTCCAAAGAATAATCTAGTATTCCTTATTGATGTGTCTGGGTCTATGAGTTCCGGAGATAAATTAGATCTGTTGAAAAAAGGATTTAGAATGCTTACCAATGAGCTAAGAGAAGAAGATCGAGTTTCGATTGTAGTTTATGCAGGCGCTGCAGGTCTGGTACTTGAGCCTACGGCTGGTAATGATAAGCCAAAAATTATGGAAGCTTTAGACCGTTTGGAAGCAGGAGGTTCAACTGCGGGTGGAGAAGGAATTGAATTGGCTTATAAAACAGCTTTAGAGAATTTTTCTAAAAAAGGAAATAACCGTATAATTCTTGCAACAGACGGAGATTTTAATGTTGGTATGTCAGATCAAGATGAACTGATCGAACTAATTGAGGAGAAACGTAAGTCTGGAATCTTTTTGTCGGTTTTGGGATTTGGTACAGGAAATATTCAGGATGGGACCATGGAGCAAATTGCTGATAACGGAAACGGAAACTACAATTATATTGATAATGTACTTGAAGCAAAGAAAGTACTAGTAACGGAAATGGGAGGGACTTTACAAACCATTGCCAAAGATGTGAAGCTTCAATTAGAATTCAACCCGCTGGTAGTAAGTAGCTACAGATTAATTGGGTATGAAAACCGTTTACTTGCTCGTGAGGATTTCGATGACGATACCAAAGATGCAGGAGAGTTAGGAAGTGGGCATACAATTACTGCTTTGTATGAATTGGTACCGACTGGAACAGAGGGTTCATTAAATCAAAGTGAATTAAAATATACCGTTCCAACCCCAACATATGACACAACTTATTCTAATGAGGTTCTTACGGTAAAATTCCGATATAAACCACCAAAGGAAGACAAGAGCAAATTGATTCAGGCGGTTGTAAAAAACAACCCTAAATCGAGTCCTTCTTTAAATTACACTATGGCGACTTCAGTTGCTGAATTTGGAATGCTGCTAAGAGATTCAAAGTATAAAGGAGAGTCATCTTATTCACATGCCTTAGAATTAGCAAACAAAGCAAAAGGCGAAGATAAAAATGGGTATCGCTCCGAGTATATCAGAATGGTGGAGAAAGCAAAATTGATTAGTGGGAAGGAGTAATTCGAATACAAGGATAGCTCGGTTGAGGCAACTTTAAAAATCAGTGTAATTTACAAAACGAATACTTCGAAGAGGTATTCGTTTTTTTATAATTATGCCATACAGTTTGGATGCTTACGTATAAATATTAAATACTATCAATTTAAAAACAATCACTTATTAGGTGTTTGAAACAACAAATTTCATTTTATACATAACTTCTTTATTTGTGTTTCGTATATTGATACAAATTGAGAATAATTAATGCCGGTAAAATCTAATTCCTTTCTAATATTTTTGGTAGAAGATGATGTTTGGTTCGCAGATATCCTAGAGTATCATCTTTCCTTAAACCCCGATTATGTAATTGAAAAATTTACAACTGCTAAAGACTGCTTAGACAACTTGCATCGACGACCAGATGTTGTTTGTTTGGACTATGAACTTCCTGATATGAATGGTGGTGACTTGCTCAAAAAGTTGCAAAAAACCAATCCAGCATTACCAATTATTCTTATCTCTGGTCAGAATGATGTGAAAATTGCCATCGATTTTCTAAAAGAGGATATGGTAAAGGACTATTTAGTAAAGGACCATGATACCAAAGATCGATTATGGAAGTCTATACTAAATATTAGAGAACATGAGGAGTTAAAAGAGCAAGTTGAGAATTTGAAAGAACAACTTGTTCAGAAGTATGATTTTGAAGATGCTATAAAGGGGAATAGTGCGGCGATTAAGTCAGTATTTAAACTGATGAATAAGGCCTGTGATAATAATATTACTGTGTCGGTTACTGGCGAAACGGGCACGGGTAAAGAATTAGTCGCTAAATGCATTCATTATAATTCACCTCGAAAGAAAAAATCCTTAGTGGCAGTGAATATGTCTGCAATACCAAAAGATTTAGTTGAGAGCGAACTTTTTGGTCATGAAAAAGGGGCATTCACTGGCGCTGTTGCTAAGAGAATAGGTAAGTTCGAAGAAGCGCACAAGGGAACTTTATTTTTAGACGAGATTGCCGATATGGACCCTACCATGCAGGCAAAATTATTAAGAGTTTTACAAGAACGCGAGGTAACACCAGTAGGAAGTAATAAAACCAAAGAAATTGATGTGCGCTTAATTGTTGCAACTCATAAAGATTTGGCCGAGGAAGTTCGGAATGGAAACTTTAGAGAAGATTTGTATTTTAGATTATTGGGCTTACCTGTAAAAATGCCACCTCTTCGAGAGCGTAAGGAAGATATTCTGATTCTGGCAAAATTCTTTATCGACAGTTTTTGCAAGGAGAACAAGAAGAAAGTTAAAAGCCTATCCGAAGAAGCAAAACAGAAATTGCTTACTCACGCATATCCTGGTAATGTTCGAGAACTGAAATCGTTGATTGAGTTGGCAATAGTATTATCAGATGAGCAAGAAATACAGGCTTCTGACATCACTTTTAATTCTACAGGTAGTATCCGTGATTTTATGAGCGAAGACGTAACCTTAAAAGAGTTTACAAACCGCATAATTCAGCATTATTTAGAAAAGTATGATAATGATGTGGCACTAGTTGCTGAAAAACTAGATATAGGTAAATCCACGTTGTATAAAATGATTAAGAGGGGAGAGGTTTAAATTCTCTATATGAGAAATCATTCCAATTATTAGAATGATTGTTAAAGGTGTTTGATTGTAAATAGTTGATAATCAACACTTAGTTTGTTTGGTTGGATTTTGGATTTAATGGTAAATAAAATATTATAGCCATGAAAAAGATCAGTAACATTTACATCGTTGACCAAGACAATTCGTTGATGTCACAATTAGAAAAAACATTATTACCGCACGACATTCATTTGACTCAATTCTCACACTCATTAGAATTATTGCATAAAATGGAAGTAACCCCAGACTTAATAATTCTTGATTTTAAATGGAATGGAAGAGACCAATATATTTTGAATGGTCACGAGGCGGTGAGTCTTTTTGAAGAAACTTTCGATATTCCAGTAATACTTTGTTCAGATAATCATCGCATTGGCATTTTAGATGATTATCGTAAATTTAGAGGTCTAGATTATTTTCTAAAGTCAGATAATATTAACTGGATCAGTGATAAGATCATCGCTACAATTAAACGAATCCAACAATCATCAAATGCTGCATGAATAACTCAGAAACTTATAGCTTAGAGAATCTTGAAGAAATGTCGCGAGGTAATAGTGACTTTGTGAAACGCATGGCCTTTATGTTTGTAACCGAATCTTCCAAAAGTATAGACAAGATTCGAGCAGCATTTGAACAACGAGATTATAATACGATCCATTCTGCTATACACAGGTTGAAACCGTCCACGGAAGTATTGCAGATGGAAGAGGTGATCAAGAGTCTTACACAAGTTCAGGCTTTATGCAAAAATGAATCGGACGCTGGAATGGATCACCTGCTAAGAAATATTGAACAATCTTATATTGCGGTTTTTGATGATATATTGCTAAAATTTAAATAGCTGTAACTATAGCTTAATCCGAACTCACGTTAACTTAATAAAAGGATTAACTCCAAAGACGACAAGGTTTACACTTCGAGTCTTTGGAGTTTTTATTTAATTACCAATCACCCTTGTTTTCTCAAATCGAGAAAACAGTTTCTTTTCTGGACATAAGTTTTGTTGTTGAGATGTGTAATGAATTGATAATCAGTATTTAATGGTTTAGGTGTGTTTATTGAATTAGATGCTGTAACCATTAAGTATGATATATGAAAACAGCTAATTCACCATTAATTTATATTGTAGAAGACGACCTAAATTATCAGGAGTATATTAAAAACGAACTCTTCTATAATGGTCACAAAAGAGTTGAACTATTTACCACTGGAGCTGAATGCATTAATGCTCTATTTAAAATGCCGGATATTATTGTACTGGATTATTTTTTAGATGGGGAAATAAACGGGCTTGATGTCTTGAAAAAAATAAAAGCATTTAATCCAAATATTCATGTGCTACTTGTTTCAGGGCAGAGAAAGATGGATGTTGCTGTAAAGAGCTTAAAATTTGGTGCTTTCGATTATATAGAGAAGAGTGAGGCAGGCCTTCAGGTTATTGCGGATAAGATTTCACGAATGAATAGAATCAATAACTTACTAAAGCGCAAACTTCGTAATCGTAATCGTAATGCTCTATTGATAGCAATAGTGTTTTTTAGCATAGTCGGAGTTTTGTTGGGTCTTATTGTTTTTGCGTAAGTCATGATGCGAGATAAATTAACGACCTATAGTTTACGTTTGATAATCTTATTATTGGCCTTTAGCCTTTTTTCTTGTCGAACTCAAAACCTATTTGAAGCAAATCGCAACTATTCTCCCGTTAGTGTTTTGCAAAGTGATTCATCATTCTGTAATTATAAAATTTCAGTTGATGACAAGGTTAGCGTAAGTATCTGGGGGAATGACGAAATGAGCATAGGATCCCTTTTTGGGATTTATAATTCGAATGAGGTATATGGAAAATGGGTGATGGTGGATTCAAAAGGACAAATTATGCTCCCAAAGATAGGTAGAGTTTCGATTGAACACCTAACTGAACGCGAGGCAGCAGATACATTAACCAGGTATTATTCAAAATACTTAGTAGAGCCCATTATTGTGGTGAAGGTTTTGAACAAGGAAGTGTCTGTTTTAGGCGAGGTAAATAACCCTGGCACCCTACTTCTTGAAAAAGAAAAAAACACTTTGATGGAAGCCCTTTCTAAAAGTGGAGGACTTACATTTTATGCAAATAAGAAGAAAGCCACTATTAGGCGCGGAGATAGTTTGATGACGTTTGATTTAACCAAAATTCAAAGCGGAGCCCCTATTTTGATATACCCAAATGATGTTATTTATATACCATGTAGAGGAGGAAAAGTAATAGATAAAAAAGCACCGACTCTTATTCCATTTACAAGTGTAGCCACGGCTATAGCAATTCTTGTTTCACTTATTAATAGATAAACCGAATGTTAGAAGAAAAGCAGGATATATCGCGTATTATTAAACCATTTCGTCGGGGTGGGTGGTTGGTAGTATTAGCCAGTGTTTTAATAGCTGTACTAATTGCTTTGCGAGTAATAAGATACACTCCATTGCAATTCGAAAGTACAGTTAAAATTAAGCTAGATGACCTGGGTCAGGGACCATCTAGCGCTACCTTGTATAAGGATTTTGATCTCTTTTCTAATGTGAATAAGATTGCTGGCGAAGTTGAACTTCTAAAATCATCATTGCTAATTGGAAAAGCTTTAGAAGAATTAGATTTTGGTACTTCATATTATAGAGTTGGTGTTATTCGAACTCAAGAGTTGTATCATAATAAACCGTTTGAATTTAAGAGCGAAAACATCCCAAGTTCTTTGATTAATAAGGAGATTCGAATAGATGTGCTGAGTGATGAGAATTATACAATTTTATTTCCTTTCACGTTTCATAATGCGGCTTTTAGTGGAGTTTTTGGGGAAGATTATGTGGTTAATAATTGGAAGTTTAGTGTCGTTAAAGCTGATTCTATTATTGCCGCCGTACCAAACTTTCAGTTGGAGGATCAATACCTTACAATTTTTAATGATCCTCAAGACCTTAAGGAGCGTGTTGCGAGTCGATTGGATGTAGTTGCTGTAGAAAAAGATGTGCCTGTAATTCGTGTTTCATATAAATCTGAAGTGCCAGAAAAGACTGCCGATTTACTAAATACTTTAACCAAAATTTATATTGAGGATTACATCAATACAAGGAGCAATGCTGCTGGTCGTACGGTGGACTTTATTGATGGGCAACTGGAGCAAGTTTCTAAGAAGCTTCGCGAATCTGAAGGGAAAATAGAGGATTACCGTCTTAAGAATAATATCATTAATACCCGGCAAGAAACTGAAACAGAACTCCGCAAGATTGCACAACTAAAAATTCAATTAGCCAACTTAGATATGAATCTGGCCTCCTTAGATTCATTAGTTAAGTATGTTGATGATGAGGATAAAGAGTTTCTTCAGTTAGCTCCAAATTTTGAAGCATTCAATGATTTACTTTCAACCGAATTGATTAAGAAGATCAAAATGTATCAAGCCGAAAAGAAAGACTTGCTTTTGAAGTATACCAAGGAGGAGAAGCAAGTTAAATTGATTGATGAAAAAATAAAAGATCTGACCGACTACATACGTGAAAGTATTCATAATACCAGAAATAGTCTACGTATCAAACGAGGTGAAATTGAAGAGACGATTGTTCTTGCTCAAAAGACCTTTGAGGGATTACCTACGAAAGAAAAGCAGATGGTGATTTTGGAAAGGGAATTTCAGCTAAACCAAAAGATGTTCAATTTTCTGGCCGAGAAACGTACTGAAGCGGCAATTTCCGAAGCATCTAATATTGCATTTCACAGGATAATTCAACAGGCCACAATTCCATCTACCCCAGCTTCTCCTAAAAAATCATTGTTGTTGATTGTGGCCGGTTTTATTGGATTGCTGCTGGGGGTAAGTATAGTCTTCTTGAAATCTATGTTGATGGCCAAGGTTGATACTCGTAATGAACTCGAGAAATATACGCAACAACATGTACTTGGAGTTCTTCCTTGGGCTAAAAATAACCAAGTGAAGCAGAGACAATTCGATCAGTTTAATACACTCTGTAAGTTGAATGGAATTCAGAAAAATCAAAGCATCGCTATAACCTCTGGAATGGAAAAAGAAGGTAAAACGTATTTTTCAAATGGTCTTTGTCAATCGTTTCTACGGACAGGATGGACTGTATTATTTCTGAGTGTTGATCCTTTAATCAAAGGCAATTTAGAAGACCAAAATTTTGACATACGTTATTCAACATTTGATTGGCAGAAACAACTACGTAAAAATGAAAGCACAGGCCTGTATGAATTACAATTAACTGGGAGAACAGAAATAGATTCTTTGTTTGTGGAAAAACTGAGTCACTTGTTATATGAACTAAAACAAAACTTTGATCTGGTAATTATTGATCTTCCAATGTTGCTGTCTAACCCAGAAGTATTGCAGGTTATGAAGTCCTGTGACCATAGTTTTTATTTGGTGCGATCGAATTTCACACCTTCCAAATACTTATCCTATCCAGATTATATTGCTCAAGAGTTTAAGATAACGAATATCAAACTCGTTCTCAATGGTACAAGTAAAAGTACTAACCTAAGTGGGTTATATAATATCAATAATTCCAGGTTAAAAAAACTTATAAACGGCTTAACCAAATTAGTAAGGTTCAATCATGTATAAATTAGTCAGATATATTAGAAGATATCCTCAATTGATTACGCTTGGCGATCAAGCTTTGGTAAGTGGGACTAGTTTTGTTTTAGGAGTTTTTTTAGTAAAACAGTTGGGATTAGAGTTGTATGGCGATTTTACATTGCTTTGGCTGATTGTATTGTTTTTCGGGAGTTTGCATGAAAGCTTAATTGTAGCACCAATGTATACCTTTATGCCAAAGCTGGAATTGAAGCAGAAGCATGATTATATCAAACAATTGAGCTTAATGCATATCTCATTTGTATTCGTTACGTCAGTTTTGCTTTGGCTTTTTATTTGGGTGTATGGCAACCAATATTTACCTGGCACTCTAGATATTAAAGTTGGTATTGTATTACAATTAGCTGTTTTTACATTTCTTACTGTACAGTTTCAACGTAAGTTGAGTTATGCATCTGGTAATTCATTCGAAGCAGCCAAATTAGATTTGATTGTATATGGAGGACAACTCTTGGCTTTGGGTTTAATTGGTATTCTTAATTCTAAAATAGAACTTTTTCAAGTGATTCTAATGCTAGTTGGGCTTCAGGGGATAGGGGTTTTATATCGCTGGAAATTATGGTTTGGATTAAAGGTAGATATGCCTTCTTTTCTAGAAGCAACTTATCGTCATTGGTTATATTCAAAATGGTTGTTGGGGACTTCTATTTTGCAATGGTGCTCAGGTAATTTTTTCATAATTGTGGCAGGAGGAGTACTTGGCTCAGTCGCTGTTGGTGCCATTAGAATGATTCAAAATTTAATAGGGGTCTTGAATGTACTTTTCTTGGCAGCGGAAAATTATACGCCAATTCGCGCAAGCAAGATTCTTTTTGATTCAGGTTGGAAAGCGTTAAAGAAATTTATTTTAAGAATTGTTGTGGTGGGTACGATTGCGACTGCTCTGATAGGGTGTTTCTTTACTTTTTACGGAGAATGGCTTTTAGGATTTTTCTTTTCTAAAGAATTAATGAGTTATGGAAATCAATTTGTTGGTTACTCAATTTTATACGTACTTATTTATGTAGGAATTAATTTGAGGTTTTTATTAAGAACCCTAGAGCATACAAGACCACTCTTCATAGCCTACATTTTGGGTGCAGTTTTTAGCCTTCTATTTGCTAAGCCCATATTGATCCAATTTGGAATATCTGGAGTTGTACTTGGCCTAATTGCCAATCAGCTGATATTCCAGAGCTACTTCTTCTTTTCTATTAATCATAAAGTTAAAAATCTATGAAAATTATCCATCTAATCTTAGGTAAGGCAAACCCTTTTCGTATGAATGGGGTAAACAAAGTAGTGCACAACTTAGCTACTCATCAGTTCAGTTTAGGTTATGATGTGCAAGTCTGGGGAATTACACCAAACCCGATTCACAATTATCCTGAGAGAAACTATGCTACTTCTTTGTTTCAGTCCTCAAAGTTGAAATGGACGATCGATAAGGAATTAAAAAAACAAATCCTTATGATTAAAGAAAGAGCTGTTTTTCATCTTCATGGAGGATTTATACCTGAATTTTTTGTGGCGGCAGAATTGCTAACTAAAGCGGGCATTGAATTTCTTTTCACACCACATGGCGCTTATAATTCAAAAGCGCTTCAAAAGAATAAATGGTTGAAGAGATTGTACCTTTCTGTGGTTGAGTCATCTATTATTAACAGGGCAAAAGCGATTCATTGTATAGGTCAAAGTGAAGTAGATTCGTTTAAGATCTTGAATTATAATACAGACAGTGTATTAATTCCCAATGGACAGCAAATTTCGAACTTTACGACCCGTCACTTATATACGAATGGCTCACTTATAATGGGGTTTTGTGGGAGAATAGATATTGAAACAAAAGGTCTTGATCTCTTAATGAAGGGGTTCTCTAGGTATAAGAAAAAGCATCATGGTACGGGTCGACTTTCGATCATTGGAGATGGAAAAGATTTAACAGAATTAATGAAGCTTGCTACAGATTTGGGTGTGGAGAACTTTGTGCATTTTCATGGTGCTCAATTCGGTTTGGACAAACATAATCTATTGTGTGAAATGGATGCGTTTTATCACCCATCCAGAAATGAAGGATTACCGGGGGCCGTATTGGAGGCGGCTAGTTTGGGAATTCCATGTGTTGTAAGCAAAGCAAGTAATATGGCAGATTATATTGGAGACTATGAGGCGGGAATTCCTCTAATCGAAAACAATGAAGAGACCATTTGCCAATCCATGTTGAAGATTGAACAACTACATGAAAATCAGACCATCCATACCTTGGGTTCCAATGCCATTGAAATGGTTTTTGAGCAGTTTGACTGGAATAAAATATCAGAAGCTCTAATCCAAGTTTATGAGAAATAGAACTATCCATGAAGAGCAAAGCATCAATAAATAGATCCAAATTTGGTCGACTTCTCACTCTGATACTTTTATTGCAAATAGTGGGTTTTTTCACTATTTCAGAGAATATTCTGATTACGCGGGTACTAAAAATTCTTCTTCGAATGGGGACATTGGGTTGGTTGATTTTAGTATATCAAAGTTTGGGGAACAAAGGTTTACTTAAGAATTTCTCCTATCAAAATACGCTATCACCAATTTTATACGGCGCCTATTTATTTATGGGAGTTGTTTCTTTGCTTTGGTCTACCGACGTAGGATATTCCACGTTGCAGTTGGTTATGGATCTTGAAAGCTTAGTGTTTGCATATTTCCTTATAAAAACCATTGTAAGGTTTAATTTTTATCACGCTGAAACTCCTCTCTCCATAAGTCACTGTTTGTTTTATTCGATATTTTGGGTGTTACTGATTTTCGTCATTGGTATGTACATTGATCCTGATACTTTTTTTCGTCTAACTCACGGTGGTGAGGTTGCGAGATTGGGAGGAATCTTAATGAACCCAAATGAGCTAGGTATGTTGGCAGTTGTGGGGATTGGATGTGCATTGGTGTACTGGAACGAATCCAGATATAAATGGAGAACCTTGTTGTTTGCCGCTGTAATATTATATGCGTTAATAATGACTGGTTCCAGGTCATCGATGATTGGGTTGCTTTTAGTTGTTTTTCTGTTTGTCAATAAACTAGGTAAGTCCAGTTTGAAATTTTTGGTTTATGCTGGAATGGGATTAGCAATTCCAGTGATAATTCGTTTCATTTTTATAAAGCAAGGAGACTTGGATGAGGTGCTGAGTATGACAGGGCGTTTGCCTTTTTGGAAAGCATTATTAACCGAAGGATTAGAGAAATCTCCTTGGTACGGATTTGGGTTTATGAGAATTTCCTGGACTGGAGCATTTAAAAGTGTTCATACCTATGAGGGGCATATGACACATAATACATTTATTCAGGTGCTTATGAATCTCGGGTTTATCGGTTTAGCAATAGTTGTTTTTCAAATGATTTTTACCCTAAGAGCGCATCTAAAGTCTGATGATCGCATAGTTAGAATGACTTTTATAGGAATTTACATCCCCATTTTAATTAATTCATTTACTGAATTTGGAATTTTTGGTGAAACTAATTTTGGGATCCTTTTTTATCAAATTCTTATATGGATGAATACTATAAAATATAGCCCTGTATTCACATCTTCTCAAAAACTTCAATTAACGATTTCGGGTAGATTTCCAGAAATTGCTCGAGTGTCTAATTGAGAATCCTAGTTTCTTATAGAGAAAATTTTAAAGCATACTAATATCTAAATGTGTCTATACGTGCATTTAGAGTCGAATTGTCAATGTGGTATGTTCTTGGTTCTTGTATGAGTAGAATAAAACTTATATCAAAGCTAAATAATATGATTCCAAAAAATGATCTTCAACTTTTATCGGAACTGTTTTTTTCGACTTCAAATGAAAACGTTAGTAGAGAAAAGATACGTTTGATTTGGTTGTCTTGTGTTAATGAAATTCAAGTAGCCAATGAAGGTGAGTTAATTACTTTAATAGTTGAATGTGGAGAACCTTCAACTTTACAGGATTCAGTAGATTACATCATCGATCTAACTAATAAAGGAAAGGGGCTGAAGAATTATCAATCTACTAGTTTTCGTTATTTGACCAATCCTGACGGATCGTTAAGATGGGTATATCCAGTCTCATTAAAAAGAGCTACGTTTTTGAATTTTTATAGTTCGTTAACCAAGAAGGACAAAATTAAAGAGTTTGTATTCAGGAATATCTTTAGAACTCCCTTAAGAACATTTTTAGCTGATGGCACTTTTACTATTTATCATAAAGGGAACCTGTCTTTAGATAAGCTTATAAAGTCTTTACACGCAAGTTCTTATTCTTTGTTTTTAGGGACTCCTAATCCAGATCGTAAGGCAATAGTGGAACTCAACGATGGTCGAAATACCATGAGTTATCTTAAAATTCCACTTCGTGGTAAATCTTTTGAGTTAGTGGAGCAAGAGGCAAAAATGTTAGATGAGCTGAATCAGGAAGACCTGAAAGATTTGATTCTTCCTAAGAATATTACTTGGGACCATAGAAGTGTATTGTGTAGCTCAAATGTACGATCTCCAAAGTCCAAGCGAAGTATGGAGTTCGGTCAATATCACATTAAAGCGTTACGCAATTTATATGAAATTGAAGTATCATATGAAGATATTCAAGAGACCAAATTTTTAGTAAAGTGTGGGATTGAGAATAGCGTAAGAAAGCATTATCAAGTCATTGGAAAGTTTAAGAGATTGGATGCTTTGCTAAATCAGGTTTTAGATTCTATTGATACAACCGCAAGTATTCCTTTGGCTTTTGCTCATGGTGACTTTACTCCTTGGAATTGTTTTATAGATAAAGAAGCATTGGCAGTTGTTGATTGGGAAAATGGTGATCCAGCGAAGCCTTTGCTGTATGATCTTTTTCATTTTGTATTTCAGACTGGTATTTTGGTTAAACGTGATTCTTATAAAAAGATTAAGAATGATCTTAATCGTGCATTGTCACTACCTGAAGTACACCAAGTTATAGTCTCTTATGGGATTGATGTTCAATTACATTTATCACTTTACCTAGCTATTAACATAAGTCATTACCTCAATGTTTATTTAAGACAAGAAAAACTGCATACACAAGTAGACTGGCTTTTCGAGGTTTGGGAAGAAGCGTTGCTTGATGTTTTATCTATAAAAGCCGATAAATCCAATCGTCAGGAAGCAATTTCATCGTTTATAGAACGGATTAAGAATAAACGTTATGCAGTACTTAAGTTTACAGAGTACGAACTTAAGGCCATTAAAGAGTCATCTGATTTGGATGTGTTGGTTTGTAAGGAGGATTTACAGTCCATGGTGGCTTACCTCACTAGTAAATCGACGGTTGAAAAGCATTTTGTTCAGGCCTTATCTTATATGACCAAAGTGGAGTTGTTTTTTCGAGATGGAAGTTTTTTAAGTGTAGACTTAATTCACCGTTTTAAGCGAAAGACAACAACTTATCTTGATTCTTATAGGCTGTTGATTGCAGCAAGACCAAATAAAGCAGGAATTATGGTTCCTGATGTGAAAATGGATTTTGAGTATATATTCCTGTTTTATCTTCTAAACGGGGCTTCGGTTCCTCACAAATACCAAGTCTATTTTGGACGCCTTAATTTTTTCGAAAAAGTTAGAATCGCAAAATACATTCAGGGTAGATATTTGCTGCCGAGTGAATGTATATCTAGCCTTTGTCGTTATTCTAAATTTAAGCATGCAAAAGTTGCCAAGAGGATAAATACTTATAAACGCAATAATTTGTTTAGACGAGGAGTGAACTTTGTTCTGCATGTCATAGATAAGGCTATTGAATTTCGACACAACCTTGGATTTATTATTACCGTAAGTGGAGTAGATGGTGCGGGCAAATCTACCGTTATTGATAAACTTAAAGTAAAAGTGGCTCAAAAGTACCGCCGTAAGGTAGTTGTACTTCGTCACAGACCTTCTTTAATACCCATCCTTAGTTCGTATACAAAAGGGAAGGAGAGAGCTGAAAGTCTTGCCGCTAAACGGTTGCCAAGAATGGGGACTAATCAAAGTATTGTAGGTTCATTATTTCGTTTCTCATATTATTTTATCGACTATTTTTTCGGTCAGTTCTACGTGTTTTTTAAGTAC
Organism: Cytophagales bacterium; assembly: GCA_020627945.1. Taxonomy (GTDB): domain Bacteria; phylum Bacteroidota; class Bacteroidia; order Cytophagales; family JAHDFW01; genus JAHDFW01. The sequence goes on along the minus strand of JAHDFW010000001.1, from coordinate 27,614 downwards.
GTGATGTTTGGGTATATCGTGATTTATGATCGCTATTACTATGATTTTATAAACGATTCCAAGAGGTCCAATATAGTACTACCTCAAATTTTGCCCAAAGGACTATTTAGGATTCTTCTTAAGCCGAGATTAAATGTTTTTCTACATGCGTCGGCATCTGTAATTCAACGAAGAAAGAAGGAGTTGAACGCAAACACTATTGATAAGTTAAATAAAAGGTACATCAGCTTGTTCCGAGAATTTGACAAAAAATATGGCAAATCACGTTTTGTGGCATTGGAAAATATCGAGTTGAATCGTACTCTTCAGTTTATAATGAAAGAGTTTTCCAGAGCAGCATAAGTAATGCATTAAGAATTTAACTACAACCTTATTACCAAGATTACAATGAAGAAAATTATTCAAAGAATAATACGCTTGAGAAACCCTCAATTTGAATTTGATCCATCCGTGGACATCACAATGATTTTTAATTTGACCGTGCATCAGAGCCGATGCTTACTGCGAGGAATTAGAATGATGATTTACAATAAGCAATTCAATCTGATTTTTTTAGAAAGGGGAGTTAGGCTATTTCATAAGTCAAAAATCACCATGGGGAACATGGTTAAAATAGGGGAGTTTACTCATCTCAGTGCGCTCGGTAAAAAAGGTATTATAATCGGAGATAATGTTGGTGTTGGAGCTTTTTGTAGGCTTATCGTTTCTACATCATTCAACAGTATTGGAGAATTTATAAAGATTGGGGACAATGTAGGTATAGGTGAGTATGCTTATTTAGGAGGAGCAGGAGGATTAGAAATTGGCAATGATTGTATTGTGGGGCAATATTTCAGTTGTCACCCCGAAAATCATCAATTCAGTGACCTAAAGACACCAATAAGATATCAGGGGACCATAAGAAAAGGAATTAAGATAGGCGGAAACTGTTGGGTAGGATCAAAAGTTACCATTTTGGACGGAGTAACTATAGGTGAAGGCTGTGTGATTGCAGCAGGAGCCGTGGTGACTCAGTCTATGCCTGCTTATTCAGTGATAGCAGGTGTGCCAGCCAAGGTAATAAAAGACCGTGCACAGATTGCCAGTGTGTCGAACGCGGCATAAGTATTAACCAATAATAAGAATTTAATGAATCATAAAATAACGGTTTTAGCTACGGCATATGCCATGAATCCATTCAAAGGATCAGAAGATGGTATGGGTTGGAATTTTGCTTTACAGATTGCTAGATTTCAAAACGTAATATTGTTAACCCGCAAAAATAATAGAGAGCATATTGAAAAATATATGAAGGAGCATCCTAGTTCGCTATATGCTTCCATGAGTTTTGTTTATTTTGATTTGCCATACTGGATGAGGTTTTGGAAAAAAGGAGAGAGAGGTGCATTAGTTTATTACTTTTTTTGGCAACTTTTCTTAATTGCGAAAGTTAAATCATCGAATCTTAGGTTTGATATTGTTCATAATCTAAACTTTCATAATGATTGGACTCCTTCATTTCTTTGGTTGCTACGAAAACCTAAAGTTTGGGGACCGATAGGTCATCATCCGAAAATTCCTAAAGCATTTGTTCTTCCGATTTATGGAATGAAAACGTACATACAAGATCGTCTTAAGTGGATGGTTAAGTGTTATGCATGGAAGATTAGTCCGCTACTTTGGCTTACCAAATTGAACTCAGATGTCATTCTTACGATGAATTCCTCTGTAAAGGATAAGATCTATAACATAGGCGAGAAGGAAATTCGGATGCCATCTGTAGCTTCTGATAGTATGGCAGCATCCACTTCCACTTCTACGAAAGCTGAGTTTCATGTACTTTCTGTAGGGCGATTTGTGCCGCTTAAGGGCTTTGATATTACTATTAAGGCATTTGCTAAGTTTTATAACGGTGTGGTAAACGGCCGAAGTAGTAAACGGCCACATCTAACGTTGGTGGGTAAAGGTCCTGAAGAGCCTAAGTTGCGTAAACTTATCTCGGAAATGCAGCTGGAGGACGCGATTACAATTATATCATGGGTTAAAAGGGAAGAACTTAAGCAAATTTACAGTAATTCACATGTTTTTTTATTTCCGTCCCATGAAGGAGCAGGAATGGTCGTAGCCGAAGCCATGTCTGCAGGACTTCCAATTCTTTGTTTTGACAATTACGGCCCTGGAGAGTTTGTTACCAGCGATGTTGGAGTAAAAGTTCCCTATAGTCAATATCATAGGTGTATAAATCAGTTTTCGACTTCTTTAAATTGTTTATACAGAAATCGATGGGAGCTTGAACGTTACTCAAAATCTTCCAAAGCTTTGTTTACTCAAAATTTTGAATGGAATGTGAGAGGAGAATTGTTGTCTTCTGTTTATCAATCTCTTTTCCGTTCTGAAGTTCCACAACCCATTGTTTAACCATTTAGCATAAATCAAAAAATGATGAATATATCGACTCCTAAAGTTCTATTTGCACATTTAAAAGATGATTATAGTGGTAGCCCTAAAGTAGGTTCCTACGTGATAAAAAGTTTGTTGGATAAGCAAGTGCCAGTCCAGGTGTTTACCTCAAAGAGTCGGCATGGAGGTTTCTTATCTGACATAAAAGAAGCTGATCTTAATTATTTTGATTATCGAAGAAGTGAGCGTTTTAAGCTCGTTACTTTCATCAACTTGTTGATTAGTCAGTTTCAATTGTTTTTTAAGCTCTTTTCATATCGAAATGAAGATGTAATTATTTATGTGAATACGCTGCTTCCTTTTGGAGCGGCGCTCGCTGGAAAGTTTATGAATAAGAAGGTGGTTTATCATATTCATGAAACATCAATACGACCTCTAATGTTTAAATGGTTTTTAAAGTTAGTGGCTAACTATTGTGCGAGCACGGCAGTTTACGTTTCCAAATATGCGTTGCAACATGAAGCGCTAAAAAAGGTGAATAATAAAGTAGTATATAACTGTCTTTCCCCAGAGTTTTTTAATAAAAGTAGAAATCATTTAGCTACTAGAAGAGGAGATTTTTATGTGCTAATGTTGTGTTCGCTAAAAGGATATAAGGGGGTCAATGAGTTTGTAAATCTAGCCTTTACGTTTCCATATATGAAATTTGAATTGGTGTTAAATGCATCCCGAAATGAGTTAGATTTCTTTTTTGCAGGGAAGGATCTTCCCGAGAACCTTTTTATTTACCCTGCTCAAAATGATGTTCATCGGTTTTATAAACGGGCAAGTGTGGTGCTTAATTTATCAAAACCAGATGAATGGGTAGAGACATTTGGAATGACAGTTTTGGAAGCTATGAGCTATGGAATTCCGGTAGTTGTACCGCCAGTAGGAGGTGTTAAAGAACTCGTTGGAGACAATTTGTTTGGTCAGTGTGTGGATAGTCGAAATTCAAGTAAGCTGGAAAAGGTAGTTTTTAACCTAATGGTAAATCAGTCTTTGTATAGAAGGTTTTCTTCTATGTCTAAGTTGCGTTCAGGAGAATTTGACTTTTCCACTTTTAGTAAAAATATTTTAGGTGTTGTATTTGATCGAAGCTCAGTGCAGATTTGAGTAAATGAGTCTCGATTTGAGAATGGATTTAGAGATTTGTTTTTGTAAAGTGCAGATAATCAGTAGTTATGCTTGTTGGAATAAAATTGGCCTAAAGTAATAATAAAGGGATATGAGAAAAGTAGCAATTATTGGAACTGCAGGTGTACCTGCAAGATATGGAGGTTTTGAGACATTGGTTCATCACTTAGTAAATCAGTTAAGTCTGGAATTCGACCTTTACGTCTATTGCAGCAATAAATATTATCCTAAAGCAGAAAGAAAAAAGTACTGGAAGGGTGCACGCTTGTTTCATCTTCCATTAAATGCAAATGGTGCTTCAAGTATTCTCTATGATATTCTTTCTATCCTGCATGCTTTGTTTTATGCGGACACTTTGCTGGTATTAGGAGTGTCTGGGGGTATTATCTTGCCCTTGGTGAAGCTGTTTACTTCCAAGAAGATAATTATTAATATAGATGGTTTGGAATGGAGACGTCAGAAATGGAGCAAGCCTATTCAAAAGTTCCTTAAAATTTCGGAGTTTCTTGCCGTTAAGTTTTCCGATGCTGACATTACGGATAACATCGCAATAAAAAAATATACGGCTATTAATTATAAGACCCTAAGTCACCTAATCGAATATGGGGCAGATCATGTCATGTCAACTCAGCCTACGAATGAAGATCTTGAAAAGTATGATTTTTTAAAACGACCTTATGCGTTTAAGGTTTGTCGAATTGAGCCAGAAAATAACGTGCACGTGATATTAGAAGCATTTCATAAACATTCTGAAATGCCGATTGTAGTTGTCGGTAATTGGTCGGCAAGCCCGTATGGAGAAGCACTTTTCTTAGATTATTCCAACTCCCAAAATATTGTTTTATTAGATCCAATTTATGACCAGCGTGAATTAGATTTACTAAGAGGTAATTGCCAATTATATATACATGGACATAGTGCAGGAGGTACAAATCCTTCTCTAGTAGAAGCCATGTATTTAGGGTTGCCCATTTTTGCATACGATGTTTCATATAATAGAGCCACCACTGAAAATATAGCTGTTTTCTTCAAGGACGCCGTTCATCTAAAATCCCTTCTTCAACAATACACCTATAAGCAACGGTTAGTCCTTGGAGAGCAGCTTAAATTAATTGCGATGAGACGTTATACCTGGGAAGTTATTGCCCAGAAATATGCAAGTTTAATCTATATGTTTGATTATCAGTATAGAAAAACTTCGGTTTGGAGTAAGCTTTCGGAGGTTAGTTATAGCAAGCTGATTAGCTTAGGGTTAGCACATCAAAAGCATTCTCAAATGTTTTATGAAGAATAGGAATAAGACTGGTATGTCAACCAGAATTGCAGGAATTAGTTAACTAGCGTGGGTTAGGGATAAGAACTCAGATAAAATTCTTATCCCGAACTCACTTTAACTATTTATTAACCAATATAAGCAAAAGTAGATTACTGCTATTATGATGGAAAAATAGATGGCCTTTATGTAGTTTTGTGCCTTTTGTCTTCTCAGAATATTTTCTTTGATATCATATATCTGGTACTTGAGGTATCTGAATTTCGATTTAGGAAAGAAATAATAACGATTCTTAGATTCAAGTAGCTTAGGTGCATTGCTATTGGCACTCATTACAATAATACTGGATGAATAGTGTTGTTTTTCAATATACCTTATCAACTTATTACAGTTCCCTCGTTTTAAATGATAGTCAATAAAGAAAACTTCAGGTTTAGTTTTTGCTCTTTTTAACTCGTCCAAATTAGAAACTATTTTAACAGTGCTAAGTCCAAAAGAACGGAGCTTTTGTGCCAATACCTCTGCGAAAAACGGGTCATCATCTATTATTACTGTTCTCATATTTTTAATCCTATTTTTAAGTAATAATAGTGCAAATTTCATGTCAGATGTCTAAATGTGTTAATAGACATAACTAGGACTGTTTTTGTCGGATCTTTAATTCTCATTTAGAGAATTTGTCCAAATTAGAAACTTGTAGAAGGGGTTACTGTAGGGTAACTTTGGCTATTATGTTGTACAATTCAACAGCACTATAAGGTTTAGCTAGAAACCCTGAAAACAAATCTTTTTTAGCAGCATGCCCTCCGACTAGGTCCGCGGTAACTGCAATTACAGGAAGGTTAGGAGTAGTTCTTTTAATAATTTCTGTAGTTTCAATCCCGTTCATTTCAGGCATTTCAATATCCATTAAAACTACGTCGAAATTTTCTTCAATGCGATCTATTGCTTCAATTCCACTGCTTACGACTGTCGGCACTGCGTTAAACGCTTCTAACATATTCTGCGCCAACATTAAGTTAAATGGGTGATCGTCTACAACTAAAACTTTATGCCCATGTAGTTGATTTGGGTCGTTTATTTCTTCACTTACAGTTTTCTCGCTTGGAGTTGTTGCTTTATGTAGTGGAATGATAAGCTCAACCGTAGTTCCTGAGCCAAACTCACTTCGTATTTTTATTGAACCATTCATAGCATCTACCAAACCTTTTACGATAGGTAAACCCAACCCAGTACCACCAAAATTTCTTGTTGTTCCAATGTCTTCTTGTTCAAACTCTTTGAAAATTCGCTCTAAGTTTTCTGGTTTTATTCCAATTCCTGAGTCTTCAACCATAATTTTTGTCACAACTTGATCGCCTTTGGATTCGTAGCTTAAGTGGAATTTCACATAGCCATCTTGTGTGAATTTAATAGAGTTGCTAACAAGGTTGGTGATGATCTGTCTTATTCTTGTAGGGTCTCCAGAAACGAAAGGTGAATTCTCAGGTAAATTGAAAATCAACTGAATGTTTTTCTGGTTTGCTGGCTGTTTGAATAGATTTTCTACCTCTTTTGAGAGTTTGCAAATATCAAATCCTATCTTTTCCAGTTTGATCTTACTTTGATTCAACTTAGTGAAGTCTAATAAATCGTTTACTAAATTCAGCAAATGCTGAGCAGAAGTATAAACTGGGTTAATTTGATTTTTGAGTTCTACATTATCAGGATAATTGTTTTGGATTATTTCGGAGAATCCAAGAATTGCGTTCAAAGGTGTGCGCAGTTCATGACTCATTTTTGCAAGGAAAATTTCTTTCGATTTTAAAGATTCCAAAGCTTTGTTTTCAGCGATTCTTAAATTGCTTACCGTCTCTTTTTGATCGGTAATATCCACATGGATACCTAGTGAACCAATCATTATATTATTTTCATCATATATTGGTGTTCCCGAAATCATAGCCCAACGTAATGCTCCATCTTTACGTTTTAGTTGAACCTCGTAAGCATTCGAATTTCCTTTAGAGCGGTTAGTAATTTGTTCTTCCATTACTCTTTTGGATTCATCAGTTAGAAGGAACTGGAAGGGTTGCTTGCCTATAAGTTCTTCTTCGGTATACCCCGTAAGATCGATCATAGCATTATTTACTTTTTGGATATGCTCATTGGTATCTACTTCCATTAGTCCGAAATGCAAATTTTCTATTGTCTTACGATATTTTTCCTCACTGTTTTTTAATGCTATTTCATTGATTTTTACCTCAGTGATATCTCTAGCAACGGCAATAGCTTCAGTGAATTCATTGCCCATGAATTTTAGAGTAACACTTTGCCCCACCCAAATAGATTTTCCAGATTTGGTAAGTAATCTGAATTCCAAATAACTTGATTTGGTGCGACTTCTAATTAGCTTGAGATAATGTAAAAGAACAGTTCGCCTGGAATCCGGATGAACAAGATTGATGAAATTCATATTTAACAACTCCAATTCCGAATACTCGACGATTTCAATAGTTTTGTTGTTTATGAGTGTGAAATTCCCTTCTAAGTTAACTTTGTAAACAATTACATTAGCGGTTTTAAAAAGTGTTTTATACGTGTTTTCAGTCTCAGCTAGTTTATATTCTACTTCTGCTTTTTCGGTAATATCCGTAGCAAATATTAGAATTTCCGAATTCTTGGAAAGATTAATGTTTAGCTCGAAGATTCTTTTCTTTAGATGTAATTTTTTACTGAAATGAAGCTCTTTTCGTAGGAAGTTGAATTGGTCTGGGGTTAAAATATTGAATGTATTCGGGTTGCCGTTATATTCAATTATTATTTGATATCCAGAGGTGTTAGCATAAACAACATTAAGATTGAGGTCAAGTTTTATTATGGGATAAGGGTTTTCCGATGTCAAATCGAAATTTTCGGGAAAGTTTGCTTCGAATGATTCAAGCTGCTTATAATGCTCGTTTTCTCCAAGAAGTTGTGTGTTTTGAGCGGTTAGTTCTTCAATCTTTTTATGGAAGATTTGCTCTATAGCTTCTCTATATCTTTTTTCTCGCTGATATGCTTTTCTATATTCCTCCTCTATTGATGACATACATGGAATTCAAAATAAGTATTCTTTCCGCTAATCTCAGACAATTTGATCTCGTATTCATTATCAAAATAATTATTACAAGCCAAAAGTAATCCCAAAGCGAAATAGGACATTTTTCTTTCACTGGTATACGTTAAAATAAAATAGTCGTTACGTTCATCCAGTTTAAATTTGGGAGTTATTGCTCCATCAATGGACGAATCAATTTCGGGGTGTATATAGTTGTTTAAATAGTGGATAAAATCCTTCATATTGGATTTCTCGAAATAACTACCATATTCATTTAGTAAGTCGTTAAAGAAGTGGTTTCCGAATTCTTGTTCAACCTGATTAGCAGATTTATTTACTATTGAAGAAGTTTCTGTAATTAAAGAATTGATTTCTTCATCGTTGTAGGTAAGCATGTTTATGTACAACCCTCCGCTTTCCAGTTTGCAGCGATCTATTGCCAAATTAAGTACTTCAATACCATAGCTGTTTTCCACATGTTGAAGATAAGATTTTAGGATAATTCCTTTCATAAAATGACCGATGGAAGTTTTGAAAGCATTAAATATAATTAATATAAAGTTTAATAATATATAATTGTCCAATTATGATGTCAATTAATCGATTGTATTTCCCTTGGTTTCTATACAATCATAAACTTTACTTTGTTCTAACGGTAGAAAGAAAAAAACGGACACCTTTTTCAAAGTCTCCGTTTTTACTCTATTAAATGATGTTATTGAAGCTGTTAGTACTTCGTCACTTTAAAGGTTGCCGTTTTATCTTCGCTATTGATCTTTACGAAGTATATTCCTGCAGGTCCTTCGATTTCTAGTTGTTGCTGTGTGGCAACATTGTCTTGAGTCATAATAAGCTGACCAAACGCATTAATTACCTGAATAGTAGCATTATTTGCTTGACTCACATCAATGTTGATTGTACCATTTGTTGGATTAGGGTAAATTCTTACACTATTTTCGAAATCCTCAATTCCATCAAACATTACTTCAGTACAAGCAGAAGTATCAGCACAACCATTGTTATAAACTAAGACTGCGTAGCTTCCAGAGGTTGTCGGAGAATAACTCATCCCAGTTTCACCACTTATTATATTAAACGAGTTGTTACAGTCTAACCACTCATATGACTCAGCAGAGTCTGCTACAAGGGTTTCACCATTTAACGTGATTGCTGCCATCGCACCATTAATAGTAAGATCAAGAATAATTATACTGTCACATCCTCCACCAGTAGATAATGTATCTCTGTAGATGCCAGTCATGGTTAATGTTTCTCCACCAAATTCATAACTGTCACAGGCAGTTTCCGTTAAGTTAGTTTCAACAAACGTAGTGATTGTTAAGTCTAACGTTACAATGCTATCGCAATTTGTAGAAGTCATTAAGGTGTCGTAATAGATACCCGTCATGGTTATTGTTTGTCCACCAAAATCGTAGCTATTACAAGCACTAATGGTTAGCATAGTTGAAGCAGAGTTATTGATTGTTAAATCTAATGTAACAATACTGTCACAACCATTTTGGTTCATCAATGTATCATAATACATACCCGTAGAAGTTCTAGTTATACCTGCAAATGAAAAACTATCACACGCCGTTTCTGTAAGCATGGTGTCCGACGGACTATTAATGGTTAGATTAATAGTATATATCGTATCACAGTCATTATCTACGATTAGGGTGTCAATGTAAGTATTGGACATCGTATAAGTCTTACCAGATGGAGACATATAACTTTCACAAGCACTTTCTGTAAGCATTTTCGTAACTCCAGATATAGTTACATTTTGATTTTGCATGCTAGTATTACCAGCACCATCAGTGTACGTCCAAGTAACAACCGTAGTTCCTAGTTCACTAATTGGGAAAGAGGTCATCGTGGTTGCAACTATAGTATCTCCTTTGTCAAGTGCTTTAGGAGCGATTGGCGTAATAGGACACATATCCATTAAACCAGGAAGAGATGCTACTAGTGGAACAGGTGCTACTGTGTCTGGGCCTGAACCAATGACTACTGAACCAAGCATTGCTTCATCGGCTGGGTTGGCATTGGTCCCGATTACATTGAAGCCAACTTGTAGTACAAGACCTGGAGCCATTTCTGCTGCAGTTGCACTAATAGAGAAATAACCTGTGCTGGTGATTGGAATTATTTTGGAACCACCGAGTGCATCTTGCCAAGAATTACTCGGATCAAGTGCTTTGATAAAAAAGTTAACATCATAAAGAGTAGTATCTATAGTAAGATGCTGTACATAACCTTCAAAAACTAACCCATGTCCATTATAAGAAGTGTCTAAATCTAAATAGGTAGATGCTTCCATTTCTTTATTACCTTCCAAAGTTGTTTGATTTACCCAATAAGGGTCGGTTGGATTATTGGCATAAGTATTAAAGTTTGGCTGCAGTTTTACACAGTTATACACCGTATCAAAAGTAGATTTTAAATCTTGAACTCCCCATGCAGTTCCAAATGCAAAAGCTCCACCATTTGAAGGAACTTCAAATACATTCATATATCCAATCCAATTTTCGCTAGTGTTAAATTCAATAACATTGGAAGGAGGTGCAATTTTTACGTTTCCAAGAACACCTGCAAGAGCCGAATCAGCGTTAAGGCCAATAACATTGAACCCTACTTGTATAACCAAACCAGAAGGCAGCTCCGAAGCTAAAGCACTTAATGAAAAATTTCCAGTACCTGTAAGAGGTACCGTCTTTGATCCAAGAAGAGCATCTTGCCAAAAGTTACTTGGATCCAAAGCTTTAATGAACACATTAACTTTATATTTACTGGTGTCAATCGTAAACTCTTCTACGTTACCCATCCAGAGTAAGTCTATGTTATTATATGTTGAATCAAATTCAACATAGGTAGATGCTTCAAGCACTTTGTTACCTTCCCCTGACACTTGGTTAACCCAATATGGATCTGTAAGGTTTTGTGAATAAGTACTAAAGTTTGGATAGAGTGTAAGGCTATTACCTGTAGAATCAACAATGCTCTGCAAGTCTTCTACGGCCCAAGCACTACCCCAAAGATAACCTCCTCCATCGTTTGGATGATCGAATACATTGGAATATCCAACCCAAGGCAAATCATAACTAAATTCTACCACATTTTGTCCTTTCGAAACAAACATGGTCATCAAAATGGTTATAAACGTAAAAATTTTTTTCATGATTAAAGATTTTTAATTTCGGTGTACAAATTACAAAAAAAATATATTTATTGGATGGGTTCAATAAGAATATTGTGTTTTTTACAATAAATAGGTTTGATAACTTATTCAAGCTTCTTTTCTAGTAGATTTAACTCTTTATCGGTGTAGTTGAGTTCTTTTGCAACTTTCTTGACTTTAGATTTTTTGATATCCTTTAATGCTGAGTAGTACACATATTGACCAAAACCTGCAAGTTCGGCCATGGGATCATCAGTTTCTTCGGATGATGGGTCAAGAAGAGGTTTCACAACTTTTAAGATTTCTATAAGACCTCGTTGCTCATCAAACTTAATCATTTTTTCTGGTAAATTTGGTGGGATTAATGTCATAGGCATATTGGCAATGTAGGGTAGGTATTGAGTCATTAGTTCCCAAGAGCTTTCTTCCTTAGCCGATGCCATCACATCTCCGAGATACGTAATGGTACACGTTGAAACATCTTGTTGAAAAAGCAAGTTTACCTTCTCAACCGCAGGTTTCCCAATGCTCTCTAAAATTTCAGTTGCACGGCCTTCGACACCATTACCATGATTAGCATGTAATAGTAAAATGGTAAGACAAAGATCTGTGGTGTAGGCAGGGTCTTTTTGTTTGTAAACCTCATTTAGTTTATCGATTTTTTCCTGGGCGGATGCTTCATCGGTTCCAAAAAGAATCAGTAGTTTATAACTTTCTGCAGAATATTCTATATCAGAAAAATAAGGAATGTTGTTGTAATAAATCCCTTGCATTTCAAATTCATTCGCTTTATCCTTTTCGCCTTGTTTTCTATAAATATCAGCTAACTTCTCAAGGATGACACCTGATTTTGGATTGTCTTTTAAAACTTTATTAAGTTCAGTTTCAGCCTCTTTTAGTTTGTTCTGAGAAATATAATTGTCTGCGATGTTAAAAATAGCTTCGTATTTATATTTTTCATCTTGAGTAAGCTTGTTAAACCATTCATTGGATTTATCATACTGACCAAGCACCTGATGAATTTTGGCGATGTAAAACACTTCCTCTGCGCGATTATAGTTTTCCGCTAGGTATTCTAAATCAATCAGTGCGGATTTATAATTTTCAAGTATAAATTGTTCTTCTTCGTACTCAACAGAATTGCTTTTATAAACAGAGTTTCCATCTATATTTTTTTGGCCAATGCCCAGCTGTGCCATTTCCAGGCTCATATCTGATTTTCTTTTGATTAACTCAGGAACACTTCCAAATTTTTTAATTCCCTCTTCGATGATCTGAAGTCCTTCGAACCATTTACCATTTCTAAATAAAGAATAGCCATAAACGTCGTAAACGGCGAAACAATCTTTGTTGCTGTTATAAACTTGTTCTGAATTAGAAACTGCAAACTTGCTTTGATTTTGTTGAATCGCTTGTAAAGACTTGTCTAAGGTTTCGTAAGTATCATCATTGCATTCTGGAAAATTTTCGGAGGCTAAATTTACGTAGTCGAAGGTGTTTCTTTTGTATTCTTGGGCTTCACTTGCCAGATTGAATATTGTCAAACCGAAAGCAAGGATAATGGAATTGAAAGTATTAGTGTTCATATTGTGAAGATACAAAATAAAAAAAGGACTCCGACATCAGTCGAAATCCTTTTAATCAGGTGTTGTCTAATAATTTTTAATTTTTGTACTTATAGTAATTATTAACGGCATCAAACATTCTTAGTGAATAGTCTAGTCCAACCGAGGTTTTAGTACTATCAATTTCAGGTTCTGGAAAATCTCCACCATACTGCCATGCGGTAAAATATTTAGGAAAAGTTGCCGTAGACCCATCAGAGCACTTAACACCATCCAAAAGCTGATAAGCTCTATCTCCAGTTTCTTTTTGAAAGAACGCCGTTTGGTGACAACCCATACAGTTTTGATTTGGAGTTCCTTGGAAAGTAGCTAAACGTCCATTACAACCCACAGTCCAGTTTTGACTGATTGAGTTAAGTAGTGTTTGAGAAACAGGTTGACCTTCTGCTTGAGTTACTGCTGGGTAGGACTTGGAGTCCATTCCATATTGAATTCCCATAACGGTATATTTATCCCACATTACTGGATTGTCTTTTTGAGATTGATCGTATACCAAAGCAATAAATACCCAACCATTAGGTGCGCGTGAATCTTTCACCATAATATCCATTTCGAACAAATGAACATCTTGGAGCGAACGTGCATTGGTTCCACTAAAAGTGTTACAGTTTGGATCTTGTGTATGAACGTTAAGTTTCCAAGTAGGAGCTCCTTTAAGGTGACTTGGTGGGGCGTCTCCTAAGTGACCTATCATGTTTATTTTATGAATTACTGTGCCATCAGGAAAAGGCATTCCAATCACTTGATTTGATTTAGGATCTGCCTGAAATTGAATTTCTCCATCACTTGACCACATTTGTCCAATAGCGTAACCGCCAAAGCAATTGTAACTTGCAATTCCCCAAACAGGTAAGCAATTATCAGAACTATCTTTACCTAGTGGATCAACTTGAGTAAGAGGTACCGAAAAACTATAACGCCCTCCATGCGTAAATTCACGTCCAGTATAGTCGTCCACAGCTAGCCAAGGGAGGTTATACCAGTCTGTTGTATAGCTATAGTTGGTGTCGTCTAAGTTGATGCCGTTTACTACATAATCTTTGACGTGGTTGGCATATTCGGTCCAGCCTTTAGTCCAAACTCCGGCAGAATCACCTGATCTAGCTTTGAAGTCAACATTTACTTTTAGCCATTTACATTCATCTAATTTATCAGAAGATGGCATTGCCGTAGGATAATTATGACTTAGTTGATAAGTAGGGCCGTTATAACCATGAGGTGCTTTATTTACCGAATTCCTATAAGCTAGTTCTTTGTTTGTAGCGAATACTACTACCGTATCATTCGAACCTGATCCACCTGAATCATGCCCGTGATTGCTGTTGTTATTGCACGAATAAAAACACGCAGTTATCCCGACCATTAAAATGGTTGAGACCTTCAAAAATTTTAGTTTCATGTTGTTGTTTGTTAGTGTTGTGTTATTTGATTGTTTGTTTATTAAGTTAAGTAATCATAAATATGGTTAAAATATTTTAAACAACAAGTGTGAAAATGGTGAAACTATTAATTTGGAAGCAAGTTTTTAAACCTGTTTTGTGCATGATCTATTAAGTTGTCAAAACCAATTGAATGGCTGAAAACCATTAGTGAATTATCTGTTCTGCCCGGTGAAACTTGTTTAGGCACTTTGTATTCTAAGGTTAGAATTAATTGTCCCTTATAGTATTGAGATTCTTCTAAACTGGCATTTTTAAATTCGTCCCATGCGTGAAAATTGCCATTAAATTTGAAACCATCCTGTTCAACTATTATCGTTCCTCTATTAATGGTGTAGTGTTTTTCACAAGCCACGTACATCCATGCTCCATGATTAGTTATGATCGTTCCGGGCTCTCCACATGTCTCACAAATGCTCTCAGATTTTTCACCGTAGTCTTCGATTAGGTTGTAGATGTCACTTTCGAATTTAGCTTTTGTGTAGAATTCAAGTCGAGCGTATTTTTCCTTAATGCAGGAAACCTCTTTGTTCCAACCAAGTTTGTCTAAATCACGAATAAGTTCAATTGTGATTGGGTACCAGCCTTCATTGATTTGCAAGTCTATTTTATTTAGGTCAGCCAGCTTTCTTAAATCATATTCGTTAAAGTCATCGTTAATAATGAAGTCCTTCAAACTCGTGCAATGTTTATTTACAAATTCTGCGTTCCTGTAAAAATCGTCAGGTTGAGGTTCATTTTCCTGAGTGGAACCTGTTGATTCTAGAATGGGTTCTTGTTCTTTTTGCTTAGGCGTTTCTTTTGGGGAAGTTTCTATGACAATGATGCTAGTAATTACTATTCCAATGATAAGCGAAACTAAAATAATCATGAGATTCTAATGATGTCTAAGCTAAGTTAGTAAATAACTCACGTTAGTTTATTAATTTTGCCGAGCAAACTTAACTTTATTAGACATGAAGCTTTTACATATTACCCCGACGGAGATAACACCTGAAGTTAAATTCACACCTGAAGGAGACCTTCTTATTGAGGGAAGATCAATTCCAGATAATGCTCGTGAATTTTATGAGCCAGTACTGGAATGGCTTTTAGAATATGTTAAAGGAAATCCGACTCAAACTGAGTTGAAAATTTTCGTGGATTACTATAATACACCTTCGAGTAAGATGTTTGTTTATATGATAGATGTTCTGGTTGTTCTGAATCCTAATTTGGATATTGTTTGGAAAATCTATCGAGACGATGAAGATGTACGTGAAATGGTAGAAATTTTGGAAGAGTCAAAAGGCATCAAGATCAAGATTAAACATTTTGATTGATTTGTAAATGAGGTTATCTAGAATGAATTACGCAGATTGATTCTTGATTTAGTAAGTATCAATTCAACTTTATTAATTGATATTTAGGTATTCGTTTTTTACTTTTTGCAAAGTGAAATCCATACGTAACAAAGAATCCGTAGTTCGTGTTGCTTTTCCCTGTTGCGGAAAAAAGATCAATACCAGTTCCGTACTTTAGATAATCCACGCTCAACCTGTGTTTTTCATTTATGTGGTAATCCAGCCCTAGCATAAGGCCTGGTAAAGAAAGTTCAATTCCTTTTTCGTCGTAAGTTATTTGGTTGGTTAGATAAAGTTCACCTGTATTGCCTTGATAATAGTTTAAATCACTTACATAATATTGGCGATTGGAGGCAACAATGCTTAATGCTGACCCTGCCTTAAAACTAAGTTTATTGTTGAAACGACCAATTAACGCAAATGGGAGGGAGATTCGGCTGCTTTTTTTCCAACCATTTGTTGTATTCTCTCTGCGGGTTATTTGCTCCTCACCGTTGACAGTTTTAGTGAGAGTATCAATTTTATGTGATTTTATCCCATAGTTTAAACGAGTTAAATTCATACCGTATTGGAGTTTGAAGTATTTCAATAAGGTTTGGCGTTCACGCATTATTCCAATTCCCCATGAGTATTTTAATGGAGTACTGTAAGGTCTATCCGTAGTCCTAATTGTAGCCATACCGAGCCCATTTGAGAAGTACACCGCATATGATTTCTTCGGTTGGGAGTTTGAAAAGGTCAGGTTTTTACTTCCTTTAGTAATGATTTTTGAAGGTGTAGTAACCGATCTTCGTTTTGGATTGCGTACTAATGATTGATTTTTTTCGATTTGTTCTATTCCTATTTTCAATGAGTCTAGGCAGGTTAATGAATCTGGTCCAGAAGCAATATATAGATAGAGCATGTTGCTGGTTTTTAATGGCAATTCTTGCACATAGGCTACACTTGAAAGTGGAAAAGGGAACATTTCCGATTTTACAGTCACCGTGATGTATTTAATCTTATTTATAGCAATATGGTCCGAAAATTTCACATGAACTGGCCACATTGTTGGATTAGTTTTATCTGTAGAAAGGTATAAACTGTCTACAGTCGCAACATCTTTTTTTGAAGAAGCCTTTAACTCTATCCAGTTTTTTTTCGCATCCTTGTGATGAATGAAAATTTCATTGAATCTTATTTTGTAGGCATCAGATTGTGCGAAAATAGAGGCCATTGTACATAAAAGCAGGACAGTAAACGAAATTGATTTTT
Organism: Cytophagales bacterium; assembly: GCA_020627945.1. Classification (GTDB taxonomy): domain Bacteria; phylum Bacteroidota; class Bacteroidia; order Cytophagales; family JAHDFW01; genus JAHDFW01. The sequence goes on along the minus strand of JAHDFW010000001.1, from coordinate 10,868 downwards.
TCATAGTGCTATGCATATTAATATCTGTTTTGGTTTATCTGTATACTTCCAGATATCCCTTATATTCAAAATCTTGATTGTTGTTTAAAAACCGGTAAAAATAAGTGCCGTCAGGTAGGTCAGATGGACTATAATTGTTGGCGTAATTTTCTTCTTCATAAACTAATTTTCCCCATCGGTTGTAAACCATAATAGTCCAGCAATTACCATTGATCCCTACAATATCTAAGACGTCGTTTACGAAATCGTTGTTAGGTGTAATTATATTAGGAAATTTTAAAGGAGTCTCGATATCAATGGTTTTAACTACTGTGTCCTTACATTGAAATTCATTGTTAATTACTGTAAGTGTAACATCAAAAAACTGAGATTCAGTTTGGTTAATAGCACTGGTGTATTGGTGATGGGGGTCTTTTAGTTTAGACGAAGAACCATCTCCAAAATTCCATAATAAACTATCGGCATTTTTGGACTGATCGTCAAAAAACACGTCAACGGTGGTGTAACATTGTTCGTAGTGAAAATCAAAATCGGCTAGGGTTTCATAAACTTTAACCTCTACTGAATCAAAGCTGTGGCAACCCGATTGTTTATCTACTGCATAGAACCAAAAAAAAGTATCTACAGGGTTATTGGCTATTGGCGACTGACAATTTGTGCAACTTAAATATTCAGAGGAAACCCATGAAATACTATCCGATCCGTTAGGATTTGAATTTAGTACAACTGTAGCGTTACCGCATTTGGAAGCTTCATTTAAGGGGTGATTGTAGTACTCATGGATTGGCACGATAATTTTTTCGTCTTCATTTGGAATTTGATCACATCCACTAGAAAAATTTAGAATAACATTTTCGTTATCGTCTTCCACGTTGTCCTGCAATGCTCTAATTAGGATTGAATCTTTTTCCTCTCCTGCTTCAAGAACTATGCTGTCAGTAATTGTTACGTAATCAACACCATTATCGGCACTACCATCAATTTGATAGTAATAGACAATTCTATTGGACTGGTCTACGTTTTGTTTATTTCTTGAAACAACAACATAGGCATCATTACATTCTTCAATCGCGCGATCAAACTTGTTAAACTCGTAATGAACTTCAAGCTCTGGTGCTACCCCTGAACTAAAACTATTTTCTTCTAGAAAAACGCCAGTATCGTATGTTTGATCATCATCGTCTGATCCAGCATCTGCTATAGCAAGTTTAATGTGGTAGGTTTCACATGGGATAACATCCGCTTTTGCCTGAAGCGTTGTCGTATATCCATCGTATTGAATATCAATATTGTCGGATGGAGTGCTACCATTACCGTTGTTTACGTAATATTCGGAATTGGTAAGGTGATTAATGTTAGAAACAGAAACTGGGATAGTGCTCCCTGGAACCGTTGCAATATTTTTAACTCCAGTTATGCCAGGACCAGAAATAAAAAAGCCGAAAACATCATTGTAATCAAGAAACTCGGGGTACTCATCGGAGCCAAAAATGTAGTTGAAAATCAGTAAGTTGGAAGATATGACAATATCAAACTCAATTATGCAAATATCACGAAGTTCAACTGTGGTATCTGTAAGAAGCCCTCTTAAGTCAGGGTCAAACACTTCGGTTGTGTCATTCTCTTGAGTTTTTCCGAATTCGTCGTTTGGCCCAACGGCATTTACTGCTGCACCGTTGGTCATAATTAATCCTTTGTTCATCCCTAAACTTCCAAAGGGATCATTAAAAAGTCCATATGACGGGAGTTTGCCTGTATCCAAAGGGTTGGTAATTTGCAGATTAGTAATAACCACACCTTCTCCTTGTAATGTTTGAATCACCTGTTGGTTTGATATGGAGTCTGTTATTGTGATTTGTCCAAACATTTTATAGGAACATAAAATAAAAATAAGGACTACGGAAGTGAATATGTATGACTGTTTCATTTCAGGTTATGTTCTAATATCAAGGAATAACAATACTCATAGTGTCTTGTGAATAGGATCCGAAATAACCAAATACGTTTTCACCAAGATTACCAGTTGGGTTTTCGGGATTAGTACCAAGTATTCCTCCTACGTTTCGGTCTGTTGAAGTTAGCGTGGAGTAGTAGTTGAAATATGAGGAGTCTACATTCATAAGGTATATTGTGACTAGATCGCCTGATGATAAATTTTCCAAATATTCGATAGCAATCATGTTTTCTGTTTCCCAAGTTTCATCTGAACTCATTATAATATCATATGCTGAAGTTGGAACCATTAAATTTCCATTAACCGCGTACCTAATCCGATAATAATTTGTTGTACCAGGAGGGTCTATTAGGTGGCAAATTATTGCGGGATTTAGAAGAATACCATAACTAGAATCGTAGGATAGAGAATCAATTTTCACATAATCGGTGGGTAACTGGGTTTCTCCAGTAATTTCGCTTTCTCCATTTATTTGAATCTGCAGTTTATATTTTTCTCCAGATAGAGGAGTTATGTTTATATTTTGGTATTTGCCTGCTTCGATTTCTGTTAGCTCAAAAGCATTTTCATTCTGATCGGTAATAATAACTTTAGCTCCCATTATCGCTTCAGGTTGAGCATCTTCCTGGACTTTGGTGGTTCTGTGTAAAAGAACGTAATTTCCACCTGCAGCGGGATGTAACTCTGCTTCTACCACTACATGAGAAGCTTCATTTTTTAAATTTAGGTTAACAGCACGTTCACATGCTGAAATCAACGTCAATAGGCACAACGTGAATAGGATTCTTGATATGTATTTCGTTTTATGCACGCAGTATTTAGAACTTGAAATTATAGTTAATAGAAGGCACAAAACTGAATAGGCTAGTTTGAACCGCTTCAAAGGATTGTGAGTTGTTGGCTTTTGGCCTGAAGTATATCGAATAAGCGTTATTTCGCGCGTAAATATTGTAAATAGAAAAAGTCCAATTGGAGTGTACTTTTTTGGGAACTATTTCATCTTTTCCAGTTTGAGGATTTACTTTGATAGTGTTGTTTTTTCCATCTAATGAAAGCCCGATATCTAATCTATGGTAAGCAGGCATACGTCCACCATTTCGTTCGGTGTAACCGATGGTTTGAATGCCTCCAATCGTGTATCTAGAGGTTGGCATAGTAACCGCATTTCCCGTATGGTAAACCCACGAAGAAGATAATTTTGCACGTTTCGATAGGGTAAACATACTAACCAAGGAGAATTCATGTGTTCTATCCTGTTTAGCATTGAACCAGTTGCCGTTGTTAATTTGATCGAATTGCAGTTCGGATTTAGATAAGGAATATCCCATCCATCCAGTTAGTAACCCCTTTCTTTTTTTTACCAAAAACTCTACTCCATATGCCCTCCCAGCGCCAAAGAGCAATTGATTTTCAGCAAGAGGATTTAAGATTACCTGATGATCAGAACGATAATTGACGTCGTTTTGGCTAGAACGATAGTATATTTCTGTGGAACACTCAATGTTATTATTATGGAGGTTTTTAAAATATCCAATTGTGAATTGATCAGCTATGCGTGGTTTGATATTATTACTGCTAGGAAGCCAGACATCGATAGGAGTGCTGCTGGTTAGGTCTGATAACAAATGTAAATATTGATTGGTACGAGCATATGAAGCTTTAATAGCAGCTGAGGCATTTAACTTATGATTAATTAATAATCGAGGAGACAGTTGATTGTAACTGATTACTTTTTCGAATTTTGAATATTGATTGGAAGAAGCAATTGAACCATCAGGGTGATAAGTAAATATTTCACCTGGTCCAAATTGGGTGAAATTATTGAAGCGTAATCCATAGTTTAGGGTTGTTTTTGTGGACCAATTGTAAGAATGGTAGAAGTAAAGAGATGACTCTAAGGCGTGTTTGTTATCGATATGCTCATTGAATGATTTTCCAGTGTTTATCAATTCAACTTGACCAGGTTTAAAGATGTGATAAATGCTTCCTAAACCAAATGATAACGTGTTTTTTGAGTTAAGGTAATAATCGTAATCTCTTTTTAGATGAAAATCTCCTATTCCAGATCGTACAGATAAAGAACTTTCGTTAGCTGTAAATTCGTCAACAGCATCGATTTGATAGTCATAATTGCTGTATATGAGTGAAGTATTGGAGAACAGTTGATTTTTATGGATATGGTTCCACCTTAGGGTAGTAGTAGTGTTTCCCCAGTCGAAATTAAATATATCAGCAAAACCTAATTTGTCTCTCCCAATGTATCCTGAAAGGAATATGCGATCATTAGCTCCTAGTTTGTAATTGGCCTTCATATTTAAATCATAAAAGGCTAATCCTGAATTGCGAAGTGCTCCCTCAGAGGCAAGGTTTAGTAGTAAATCTGCATATGTTCTTCTTCCAGCAATAAGTAATGATCCATTACCTTTTTTAATAGGAGCTTCTAGTGTCAGTTTTGATGCAATAAGTCCGATTCCTCCAGTTACTGATGGTTTTTGGTCGTTCCCATCCTTCATGCGGATATCCATTACCGAAGATAATCTCCCTCCATACTTAGCTGGAATAGCACCTTTATATAATTTCACGTGATTAATGGCGTCTGAATTGATTATTGAGAAGAAACCAAGCAGGTGTGAAGCGTTGTAAATAGGCGCATCGTCTAATAGAATTAAGTTTTGATCCACACCTCCTCCTCTTACATAGAATCCAGAATTCCCCTCACCTGAGGATTTTACCCCAGGTAGTAATTGAGCAATTTTCATTACATCTTTTTCACCCAGTAATACGGGTATACTACTTACTTTGGCCACATCGATTTGGTTAGAACTCATTTCGTTGGAAGTGATGTTTTCGTTACCTTGGTTAGCCGTGGCTACGACTTCTTTTATTTCCTCAGAAGAGGAGTTGAGAGCTACATTTTTTTTACCGCTAGAATGGGCTTCGAATGCATATTTTTGGTATCCCAGGTAAGATACAATTATGGTGTGTGTGCCAGCAGGTAATGTTAAGCTGTAGAATCCAAATTGGTTGGAGGTTATCTGATGTCCAGTAGCGGGCTCATAAACAACACACCCTATCAATGCTTCTCCAGTTAATGCATCATAAATACTTCCTGAAATTGTGATCTTATTTTTGCTATTACGGGGTTCATATAACGTTATTTTACTGCCAATTACTTTGAAACTTAACCCGTGCTTTTCAAAAAGATCTTGTAAAACTCTTCGTAAAGGTTGAGACGAATAAGAGCTTGTTACTTTCTTTTTTAGCTGCGTGAAATTTTGATAAGCAAAAGAAATTTTTTCTTGACTCTCTAGTTGTTGTATGGCTTGTTTAATAGTCACGTTTTCGAAAGAAATTGTCACTTTTTTATCCAAAAGATCCTTTTGACCCTGACATAATAATGTAGTGTAAGATAAGGTAAGGATGAGTAAGAATTTCTTCATAATTAGCCGTTAGAAAAGTGATGTTTGGTTATAGCTTTTCTAATCCGTAGAATTCTATTTCTTCTTCTGTCATCCAGTGTACGTCCGCAGCTGGAGCCGCTTCTAACGTGTACCAATAAAAGGCATGATCCATTCCGATTTCATCGAAAAAGTCTAAAAAGAGTTTATGTTCTTCCGCATCTTTAGGGTATTCAGATCCTTCTTTGGAGCCTTCGCTCCATGAATGTACGCCAATTTGAGCACCAGGTGATATATATCGCTTGTTACCCGAAATAAATAGATCCACTGCTCCTGATGCGATTACAGAGCTTGAAGTTACTTCGGTGTTTAAACCTTTTTTATGAAGAAGCAAGCAAGACTTAACATTCCATTCGTCGTTCATAGATCCTGGCATGTCTTCAAGGATAAGAGTTTTTACCTCAGGATTTTCTTCAACGAATTTTGAGAATTTCTTGTAAAATCGTTTTCCTAAAACGCCATTAACACGCGCTTTGTTTCCGACGATTTTAATAGTTGGGTTTTCCCCTGTAGCTGCAATATATACTCTTTCGCAGCTGAATGAAATAAGGGCAATAAATAATAAAATAGATAGCTTTTTCATTTGGTACGTTTATTTATAAATTTCAATTTGCTGGTTTACTGATTCAATTCTTAGGTCGCATGTTACCTGCATTATTTCTAGAATTTCATTAAAATCTGCATTGTCGAAGTTTGCAGTTAGCGAACATGAAACCTCATCCTTTAGGATTATTTCCTTATTGTAATATTTATTGAGGTCTTGCACGGCCTGTTCTATTGAAGTTTCATTGAAAGTGAAAATTCCCGTTTTCCACGATAAATAGTTTTTGTTGCTTGTTTCAAATTGAGTTATCTTGGAAAGGGTGGCAGAAGCAGAAAAACCTGGGTGCAGGTAAACTTTGTCAGAACTAGTCAAAGATTCAACCTGCACCTTACCTGTTGCTACTGATACGTCGGTTGTTTTGGAGTTAGAGTTTACATTGAACGAAGTGCCCAAAACAGTTATGGTTGCGTAGTCAGTACCAATAACAAAAGGTTGATCAGGGTTTTTAGCTACATCAAAAAAGCCTTCTCCTTTTAAAGAGACCTTTCGTTTAGCTTCATTAAAATGTTTGGGATAAGTTAGGCGTGCATTTTTGTTAAGCCATACTATTGAACCGTCTTCCAATAGAATTTTTTGGACTGAATTAGTTTCATTGAGGTAAGATGTTTGATTCTTTTGAAATAAGATGCTACTACCCAAAAAATATAGTCCAACAGTTATCAATATTAAAGCTGCTGCTGGCATGGCTATCGTCCATTTTGGAATGAACTTGAATATTTTTGCCTCCTTCTTATTTAGAGAATTCTTATGAACAGCAATTTTAACTTTTTTTAATGCCGCTTGCCTATCAAATTCTTTTATCTCAATTGTACCTCGATCATGAAGTCGAGCCAATGATTGGTATTCCAGAGGGTGCTCATTTCGAAATTGATCCACAATTTTTTCTTCTTGCTCTGAGCATTCGTTACGAAAATGTTTAGGAAGCAGCTGATATATATCGTCCATAAGCAATATTAATGGTGTTCTGCTTATATGTCGGACAATTTATTGGATACCCCTAGTGAGGGTTGAAAAAAAATTATAAAAATGGAAAAACGGACAAGAAATTATGCGTTTTCAATAAGTTTTTCATCTGTTTAAGAGCGCTGCTCATTTGGTTTTCAACGGTTTTAACCGAGGTGTTGGTTTCTTCTGCTATTTCCTTATAAGTCATACCAGATTTCCTGCTTAATAGAAATACTATTCGGGTTTTAGGAGGAAGCTTTGCAGCAAAATAATGAAGAAGGGGTTCAATTTCTTCCTCATCTAGTTCTTGAATTTCGATTGCTGGGTCAGGGATTTCTTCTAGATTGAGGACTTTAGAGGTTTCTTTAGACCGTAGATAATCGATGCATTTGAACTTAATACAACGAAGTAAAAAGCGCTCAGGGTTATCTATGGATTCAATCTTTTTATTTTCCCAGAGTTGAATGAATAAATTTTGGACTAAATCTTCCGCTAAGTCATCATCGCGGATAATCTTAACCGCGTAGTTACATAGTGGGTTATAATATTTATTAAATAAATCTTCCATTAGGACTCCCTTGAAACTAACTTAAGTTAGGAGATTAACGGCAATTTAGTGAATTTTCTTAATGAATAAAGTTAAGGATACCTTCGGTTTTACGATCGATTTAAATCTCCACTTTTAGAATAGAGCAACTATCAATTGCAACCTTAATGGAGTCAATTTTGAGAACTTGATTAGAATTACTCTTATCTCTAATCCAATATTGTACGTAGCCATTGTTATAAAAACGTTTACTGTTTAGTATTGTGTCACAATCGGGGTTTGTATAAAACTCCTGAGTGAGGTTATTACTAGTAGGTTCATCTCCTGGCCACCAAAGCATTAGGTTATTTGCATCCGAACGATCCGTCCAGTATTTCAAAATAGCATGCCTTTTATCGGTAGTAATGCTATTGAATCCTTCAAGACGATCCTGATCTCCTTCTATACAGGTAACCGTTAAGGCATATTTGTAGACACCAGTATCCTGTACTACATAGTCGGCATGTCTTGTATTTACAGTATCATCGCCAAAGCTCCACGAATGTGCTACTATTTCTTGTTCACTTGCAAATTGTGGATCACAACTCCTGAACGGGATAGTATCTCCAACGTAGTAAGAGGTGTCGACCAGGCTTTGTTCAATACATGCAATACAGACACTTTTTTTCTCACAGGAAGAGAAAGCATAGAATGTGGCAATTAAAGTAATAAGGTTAAGTATATAGTGTTTCATACTCCAAATATAGGAGTTTTGAATGAAACAGGTTTTTAAGTTGTTCTGGGTGATGCACTTGTGTTACGATTGTGTGCTGTAAATAGGTAGGTATTATGAGTTACACTAGCTTAAAAACACGTGATTTTCAAAAATACAGCCCTTATTTTCCATTCAACAGTAAGTGTAAACAAATTCAATTATCTTTGACCGAAATTTGAACTCTAGTAGGGATTAAGTAATTGGGATATGCAGGAAGATAAAACGCTAAGGAAAATTTTTATACCGATCATGCTAATTGTATCCAGTGCTATTATGGCAATGGCGTGGCTTGGACATTTGAAGTATAAAGAGGATTTAAGTTTCGCAATGGCAACACTTTTTGCTTGGCTTTTGGTTCTTCCAGAGTACATTCTTAATGTTTCTGCAATACGATGGGGGATAGGGGTTTATCAACCAAGTGAGATGGGGGCAATGAACCTTTCTTCAGGCATTGTTTTTATAGCCTTAGTTTCACACTTCTTTTTAGGCGAGGAGTTAACAGTCCAAAAATACATTGGCTTTGGGCTAATGATTGTAGCTATGGTTTTGATTTCAGAACCTAAAAAGGCTGAAGTAGGAACCAAAGAAGAAGAGTAGAAATGGTAAGATACGTAGTTCCCTTAATGCTTCTAGTGTCTAGTGTCTTAATGGCATTTGCTTGGATTGGTCATACTAAATTTAGAAATAAGAGCTTCTTAACAGCACTGGTTTTAAGTTGGTTGTTGGTGCTTCCTGAGTATTTGTTGAATGTTTCCGCGATTCGCTGGGGTGTAGAGGTTTACAAGCCTAGTGAAATGGCTGCAATTAACCTTTCTACCGGAGTACTTTGTATTGCGTTAGTTTCAAAATTTTTCTTGGGGGAGAAGCTAAGCGTCCGAAAAGTGATTGGCTTTATCTTGATGGGAATTAGTGTGGTGCTTGTGGTTATTTAGGAGGGTGTATTACAAATCTGCTAGCTGCGCACACGTTGTAAACGCGCACTAGATAGGGGGGGTACGAATTATTTATATTCCGTTTCTTCTATCATAATATTATATCCATTTCCTCCGTTAGGAATGACAAATGATACTCCAATTTTAGGATACAGTGTGCGATCCAATTTTTTAACTTCTTCTTTAGATTTCTCATAGTGTTCACTATTGTATAGCCATTTGGCAAACTTTACTCCTTCCTCTTGGGCCCATAACCGTAATTCAGAAGGGTTTTTATTGGTAGGAATGTCATATTCGACTTGAACAGCAATCAATCCTTGATTGTCTGTAAAATGAACTATGTTGATACCTCGTATTACATATTCTGTATTGTCGATAGTGATGTTCTCCTTGGTCGATACTACAGTTTCATTTCCTTTTGAGCTAGCGGCAGAATTTGTATTTGTCATTCTTCCTTTGGGTTGAAAACCAGCAACTAACTTGGATTCCGGGCTGACAAATACTACGTCCAACAGAAACCCAGCAGGTTTTGAGACATCTTCTGAATATTTAAACGAATAAAATGGCGCATTTTTACCATCAATCATTTTAACCCCACTCATTTCAATTTCAAGATCCTTTGAGTTAGTAGGCAGCGAAGCATGCATTTGATCCATTGCCTGCTCAAAAGACTGTCTATTAACAGTTGGGTTCATGGATTTATCAAAACGTTTCCAACAATAGTCGTAGTCTCTTTCAATAAACTTGATACAAAATTTTTCCGCAACCTTCTCTTGACTAGTGTTACGTTTTTGACACCAAATCTGTGTACTTAAGAGTGATACAAGTAATAAAAGGATAATTTTTTTCATGACGACCTAGTATGTGTAAATTGATTTTTGTGACTCAGGACACACTCTCAAATATAATGATAAATTACATTGTTGATAAGATTGATAAGAGGTGTTATTAGGTATAAAGTTGACTAACAATTGTTGATTATAATTCGTGGAAGTATTACTGCTAGCTGCGCACGCGTTGCAAACGCGCACTAGTTAGGGTATTACCAATTTCTAGCTGCGCATGCTGACATTTATAGTTGATTTAAGTATCCAATAACCTTAGATTCAGGTTCGTAAAATATATATAAATACCCATGTCCAAAGTGCAAGTAAGGATCAAAAGATTCTTTGTCTAAAATGTCTTGTCCTTTAACAGTTTCACTATCATCAATATCTCCTAACTGAAATAGAAATTCCATTTTATTTCCAGTAATCGGACAATTAAGCCATTCCTCATCGTGAATCCAATTTGGTATTCTTGTGTGTCCTATTTCTCCTGGAATCATATCAAACTCTTGAACACCTACTTTTATTTTAGTTGGCGGTGCATTATCAATTCTGAAATTCAATTGTTTATACTCAATGTAAGCATCAGAAGGTATGTCTTCAAATAACTGACTAAAGTTCGAATTAACTTTATCTCTTATTAATTTTGGTCTTTTGGGGTTAGAGTAGTCAAAAAACACAGGTGATTGAAGGTCAATGAATATTGGACAAACTAAATGTAAGTCAAAATCAATTTTTGGAAAATAAGTTTCGTTTTTGGAAATGAACCCAAAATAAACAATTGGACTTGTTTCTAATTCGGGAATATCAATTTCAGAACTTGCTTTTCCACCAACTGAGTTAATTC
>JAHDFW010000227.1 GCA_020627945.1 Cytophagales bacterium | reverse complement strand
GTATGACCCAAGCTACTTTTTAAAACTTACACACTTTATGAGATAGTGTCTTTTATTTTTTACATTTCTCTTATTCTAACTTTTACTCAACCAAATAGGCAGTCGCTGCTTGCATAATATCTTTTCCTACACCTCCTGTATTCGCGACAGCTACGACAATTTCCATATTCTCTGGGATCCATTCACCACTTACGATTTGGGGAATATTAGCGGATACCGTTCTCGTAAGGTTGATTCCCTTTGTCAATGAGTTACCGATAATATCTCCATCAAAATTAGTGATAATATCTCTGAGGACGTGATTATGTTCGTAATCCGGAACGATATCGCTACCATCCTTTTGTGGATCAATCATATGACTTTCCGTCAACATTACTGTTAACCTAAATTCTCCTTCTGGAATATCTTCTAAAGGTGCGATCCCTACATTAACCGTTAAGTCTCCTGTAGCCGCATTAAATTCATGAGAAAAAACGACTTCAACCTGATGTGGTTGTTGTAATACCTCATTGACTAATCCTTGCCATTCCCCTGTTTTGTTGTTGGCTAATTTATCCGTACCGTCAAATAATATTCTGTTTACTGATGCACTCGGTTTTCCTTGCCAGGGCTTCAGGTATTCTTCCAGATCAATCGCATCTTGATTTCTAAAGTTGTAGGTGCTATTGGCCAGCATATCTGTTAAAAAATTTCCATGAATCCCTACGACAACGACTTGACCAGGAAAAACGCTTTTGGAAAGCGCTTGAGCTACAGCAGCCCCTTGTGGACAATTCTGACATTCGACTCCAGTCAGTTCCTCTAATAAAACCACTCGATTGGAAACCGGTGCTTCAAAAGGAGGGATCACAACAGGCTTTTCATCACAAGCCATTAAAAGAATAATAAATGAAACAAATAAAATCAATCTCTGCATTTGTTAAAAGTTTGATGTTACATTAAATTTAAATCCACTGAAAGCAGGTTCTAATCGGCATATACCTCCCGAACAAACTACTCCTTCCACCTGCTTCACATATCTAAAACCATAACGATTGGCCTTATTGGTATAATATATGCCAGCCGTAGGATATAATAATTTTAATTTTTCTCCTGTTTCTACATCGCTTGGAGAATTCTTACCTGGCTTTGTATTATACATTCCAGATACTTCAAAAATCCAGTGCGGTGCCAAGCCTACTTCGATCAACGCAAAAGCCCAACTACCGTAATCTTGATCCGTAGCCATGTATTGCGCCTCGAATCGAACCGATTTCCTTCGGCTTATTTTATATAAAAAGTCCATGAATGGCGTTACCGTTTTAACTGTTGGTGCCTCAGACTTTCCTTCGTAAATCTCTTGATTGTATTGTTGCAACTGAAGTCCACCGCTTAGCTGCCATTTTCTCTTTTGCTTGAACAAAGCTTCAAAATAAACTTCATTATACAAGGCGTCCCCATCCAGCGTAGTGATGTTAGAATAATTAGCTAAGAAACTTAACTTTTTATTCAATTTGTACCGAACATCCGCTTGATAGGCCAGCTCACTTAAATCCTGCGTTGCTGGACTGTATCTAGCTGTTAAACGATAGGTGTTTTGTCGATTCATCGGGGGGATAAAATTCAGCAACCCGAGGTTAAGATTCATATTAGGATCTGATCTGAAATTAAAATTCTCTGTTCGTTTTCCTTCCACAGTTATCCCCAGACCATTGCCTGCATAACTCAAACTTGAGTAAAGTACTGATCCCGAATTTTTCACAAACTTACCTAACGTAACCGTACCATCTAATTCTGTTTTTTCGGCAAACAAGTCATTATATACCTCTGCCGTTTTATATGCTCCTTCCACATACCAAGAAAACCCTTTGTAGTTCAAGGTATTATAAAGGGTTCCTAGGTACACATTATATACAGGTATAACTTTGTCAACATCCTGATAACTTTGAATCACCTCAATCACTTGATCCATGGTGGCATCACTAAGCGTTCTATTGACGAAACCAATTCCCGGAGCCACGGTGAGTGAACTCTCTTCAGAAAACTTATGAAAACCTTCCAATCCAGCGCCTTTTACGACCCCATCATTCACCCCAAACAAGTAACGTTGCTTTCCTGTAAAAACCTTTGCATTCCAATTTTCTCCTAATTCATAGGTTAATCGAGCACCGACTAGTGCATTGTCTATTAGCAGTGGGCGTGATTCAAAGGCTCTATATATAATTCCGGATCCCAATTGATCATAAATATGACCAATCGTAATACCTAATTGGTTAATCTTCTTTTTAAGATACCACCTTCCTAGACCTTGATCCGTGTAAGAATTGTTTGGGTTTCTAAGATTAGAATTATTGAAGTAATCATACCTCATTCCTATTTCGAAACCTTGGTAACGATAATTTAAGTTAAACCAACCTTCTGCTCCAAAGAGCTGCCGATCGTATTGCGGTATATTATTCGCACCGATTAATGAATCACGGATGAAGAAATTAGCATTTGTCTCGTATCCACCTGAGAAAACGCCTTTTTCTTGAGCGTTTGAAATGGTAAATAGAAGACAAAAAATAAAGCTTAGTTGTAGTATTTTCATGCGATCTAAAATGGAGTCTTAAAAAAGATTTCGTTTGGTTAAAAATAGGTTAAATGGATCGCTATTCAAGCGCCGACTTTAATATATCTTTATCTTGAAACTAAGTTACAAATCGAAAATCGAATAAAATTAAAAAAAATGAATACTAAGCACCTTTTATTACTCTTATTTGTCGGGCTAATGTCTTTTTCTTTTTCAAACTATGAAGGAGACAAGTTTCCATCCGTAATGGTCAAGACGATGGATGGTAAATCCGCCGACGTTAATGATTTCATCTTAGATGGAAAAATTACTGTGGTAAGTTTTTGGGCCACTTGGTGTAGCCCATGTAAAAGAGAACTAGACGCTATTGCAGATTTATATCCAGATTGGCAAGAAGATTACAATGTTGAATTTTTGGCGATTACTACAGATAATGCAAGAGGATTTGCCAAAGTACCAGCAATGGTTGCTTCTAAAGGATGGGAATACACTATACTGTCAGATAGCAAACAAGAATTACAGAATGCTTTGAATTTTCAAGCAATTCCTCAAACCTTCTTAATTGATCAAACAGGAAAGGTGGTTTATTCTCACAGTGGATACAATCCTGGTGATGAGTATGAATTGGAGGACAAGATTAAAGCTTTGGCTGAATAAGTCAGACTTATAGAATATGAAAAAGAGCGAAGTACTGTTGTGCTTCGCTTTTTTTATGGAAGATTTAGCTGCCAAGAAATACCATATTCATCTACGACCCAACCAAACTTTTGACTGAATCCA
>JAHDFW010000057.1 GCA_020627945.1 Cytophagales bacterium | reverse complement strand
CCTACAGCTAGCAATACATCACATTCATTCGTTAATAAATTCGGACCATAGTTTCCATGCATTCCTAACATTCCAACATTCAAAGGATGGTCACTTGGTAATGCCGATAGTCCCATTATTGTCCATGCTGCTGGGATTCCAGATTTCTCAACAAACTGTCTAAATTCCTCCTCAGCCTCAGATAATATAACTCCTTGACCAAAAAGTACATAAGGACGTTCAGCTTGATTCAACAATTCAACTGCTTCATCTATTTTACGTGCATCTATTTTTGGGCTAGCTATATAACTTCTAACCTTCTCACAAGGTTGGTATTCAAAATCGAATGTTTCGAATTGTGCGTCTTTAGTAATGTCTACCAAAACTGGTCCTGGTCTTCCAGAACGGGCAATGTAAAACGCTTTTGCAAGAGCAAAAGGAATTTCACTGGCAGAAGTAACTTGAAAATTCCATTTGGTAACAGGCATAGAAATTCCGACTACATCTGTTTCCTGAAAGGCATCGGTACCAAGTAAGTGACTTGCCACTTGCCCTGTAATACACACCAAAGGAGTTGAATCAATTTGTGCATCAGCAATTCCTGTAATCAAATTCGTTGCACCTGGACCCGAAGTTGCAAAACAAACTCCTGGCTTACCAGAGGCACGAGCATAACCTTGAGCTGCATGAATTGCACCTTGTTCATGTCGAGCCAAAATATGGTTAACATCATCCTTAAAGTCATACAAAGCATCATAAACAGGCATGATTGCTCCTCCAGGATAGCCAAAAATGGTATCCACGTTTTCTTTCAATAAACATTGTATAACTGCCTCCGCTCCTGTTATTTTCATTACTCTAAAACTTATCTGTTACACATCCTTCTGACGCTGACGAAACACTTCGTGCGTACTTATATAAAACTCCCTTCTTGGCTTTAAGTTCAGGAGCCTCCCAACTTGCCTTACGTCTTGACAATTCCTCATCGGTAAGATCAACTTCTATCGTATTGGCAATTGCATCAATAGTAATTGTATCTCCATCTTGAATTAAACCTATGGGACCTCCTACTTGAGCTTCAGGTGTTATATGTCCTACAACAAAACCATGTGAACCTCCTGAAAATCTTCCATCGGTGATTAATGCTACATCTTGTCCTAAATCTGCCCCCATAATCGCTGCAGTTGGTTTTAACATTTCTGGCATTCCTGGCCCTCCTTTAGGTCCTTCATATCGAATAACCACCACATCTCCTTTTTGAACAAGATTATTTTTTATTCCATCGTTGGCTTCGTATTCTCCATTAAACACTTTTGCAGTACCTGTAAATTTGAGACCTTCCTTCCCTGTAATCTTCGCTACAGCACCTTCAGGAGCCAAATTTCCCTTAAGAATTCTAAGGTGGCCTGTTTCTTTTATTGGATTGTCCAGTGGTCTTAGTACATCTTGATCTTGCACAATGGATGGTACATCACTAAGGTTTTCAGCAATCGTTTTACCAGTAACGGTTAGACAATCACCATGGAGCATTCCTTTCTCTAGTAAATATTTCATAACAGCTGGAACACCTCCAATCTTGTGAATATCTTCCATCAAATATTTACCACTTGGCTTAAGATCAGCTAGAAATGGCGTTTTATCACTAATGCGTTGAAAATCATCTAGTGTAAACTCAACTTCGGCAGCTTGTGCAATAGCCAAAAAGTGTAAAACTGCGTTAGTCGATCCTCCAAGTACAGTAACTAGTGTAATTGCGTTCTCCAGTGACTTTTTTGTTACGATGTCAGAAGGTTTTAGATCTTTTTCCAACAAAGTCATTATTTGCTTTCCTGCATCGATCGATTCTTTTTGTTTTAAATCGCTCATGGCTGGATTAGAAGAGTTGTAAGGTAATGACATACCCAATGCTTCTATAGCAGAGGCCATGGTATTAGCCGTATACATTCCACCACAGGCACCTGCACCAGGAACGGCATTTTCAATTATGTCTTGATATTCTTTCTCCTCTATGGTTCCTTTTACCTTTTGGCCCCATGCTTCAAATGCAGAAACAACATCCAACTTTTTGCCATGACAATTACCAGAATCAACCGTACCTCCATAGATTAAAATGGACGGTCTATCCAACCTTAACATTCCAATCAATGCTCCTGGCATGTTTTTGTCGCATCCAACCACAGTAATTAATCCATCGTAACTCATGCCTTCTACTACCGTTTCGATAGAATCTGCAATTACATCTCTTGAGGGAAGTGAATAACGCATTCCAGGAGTTCCCATAGAAATACCATCGCTTACTCCAATGCTGTTAAAAATTAGTCCTACACCATTGCTTCCTGTTACTCCTTTCTTAACTTCTACCGCAAGTCCATTCAAATGCATGTTACAAGGGTTTCCCTCATAACCTGTACTTGCTATGCCTACCATTGGTTTTTCAAAATCTTCTGTCGTCAAGCCAATTGCGTGAAGCATTGCTTTTGAAGCTGGCTGTGAATCGTCATGAGTAACTCTGTGACTGTACTTTTTCATTAATTATTGACTTTTAAACTAATGCGAAATCTCTAAACTCGTTTTGAGAAACTCTTCTCTTATAGGCCAAAGACAACTCATATCCCAAGGTTTCTTTCCATGGCTTCGTAAAGCTTTTGCCATCTAATGAACCGATACCTGCTATTTCTGCAGCCGTACCAGTAAAAAACGCTCCGTCCGCTCCATATACGTCTTCTATCTTGATTTGAGCTTCTTTTAATTCTAAGCCCATTTCTTTAGCCAACTCGAAAACGGTTTGTCTTGTAATACCGTTCAGGATATAACCAGGGGCAGGTGTATAAATTACACCTGCCTTTTCATAGAAGAAATTTGCACCTGGTCCTTCGGCTACAAACCCAAATTGATCTAGTAATAATGCTTCGTCAAACCCTTTAGACTTTGCTTCTGTTGTTGCTAAAATAGAATTGGTATAATGCCCTACTACTTTTGCTTCGATATGACACGACTTCGGGTTTGGTCTCTGATAAGAAGAGGTCATTAGGTTAAGTAAATCTGAACCTAAATATCTTCCCCATTCCCAAGCTGTGATCATTACGTGCACCTCATCTACAGGTTGCAATGACATGTTTGCTCCCAAATAAATTAACGGTCTGATGTACGCATCCTCTAAGTTGTTTTTAGCTAAAAGATCTTCCGTAAGCTGAATAAGCTGCTCTACCGTATAATCCACTTTAATGTGCATTAACTCAGCAGACATCAAAAGCCTTTCGTAGTGCTCCTTTGCTTTAAAAATTCGAACGCCATCTTCGGTTTTGTAGGAACGAATACCTTCAAACACTCCATTACCATAATGTAAGGTTTGTGCGAACAAATCTGTGGTTGCCTCGGCCGCCTTAAGCCAAGAACCATCTAAGAAAATTATAGTGTTGTCGTTGTAATACATAGTCTATTAAACATTTACATGTCGTAAAAACCTAACTTATTGTTAAAACTACAATTAGATAGATTCCTAACCAATACTTTAATTAATTTTTTCTGTTATAGTGAAACGGAGATTGTCTTTTTTGATGCTACTAAATCTTTCAAAAAATGATGAATGACATCCGCTGTTACATGATCCATTACTACTATTTTACACCACCTATTGTTAGCAGTGTGTGTTTCTGGAACCAATCCATATTTGGTAACTAATTCTTTTGGAATAAACTCACTACGGATTGTCACTATATTCATTTGAGGATGACGATAATACTCAATGCCTAACTCATCTAATTTGTTACAAATAATGCTTGTTCTGCCTACCAATATTTCGTTTTTCTCCTTCCAATCATGTGGTCCATAGGTCATAAGGATCATCCATACGGCTATTGCATTTGCTCCCGAACGACTTCCTATCAGCGTTAAATCCATGCCGTTGACGTACTGAGCTTCTTCGGTTAATACATTCTCTATCAAACCTTTACGGCAAAGAAAGATTCCAGTACCATATGGTGCTTGAGCCATTTTATGAGCATCCAACGTAATTGAATCTACTTCTGGATTTTTGAAATTTAAGGCATTATTTGAAGTTGTAAACGGATAAATAAACCCTCCATATGCCCCATCTACATGAATTTTATATTGAACCTTATCTCCTAGTGATTTCAAGCAAGAAACCCATAGGTCTATTTCATCCACTGAACCAAACATGGTTGTAGCCATATTTACAACGATTGCGAAATAGCGTTTCCCTGAAACTACGGCATCCTGAAGTAATTCAGTTAACACTTGTTCTTCTACCAATCTGGTATCATCATTTACTGGAACATTGATAATATCAACTCCGAGTAAATTACTCCCTTTATTCATAGAATAATGAGAATCTTGTGAACATACTATTGCGATTTCTTCATTGGATGCTTGGAATTTCTTCTGAAAGTAATTTCTAAACACCCACAATGCTTGTAGATTAGCTTCTGTACCTCCTGCAGCAATATATCCATCTTGAGCATTCTTCTCTCCTTTTAGAATATCCTCAGCACAAATTCTAATTACCTCTCTTTCTAATTCTTGTGTACCGCTAAAATAGGCTTCAGATTCCCCAATTGTATGACACCCAATATGGTTAGGATTTTTAACCATAGAAGTCATATACGGAGCATCGTCCAAAAATGGTGCATCTGCATTGAACACTTTAGGATCTAAATAAGATGCCGGTACTCCTAAAACTGCTTCATCACTGTAATTAACATTTGAATTAACCGCATCAAATACACGTTGATGCAATTCTTTTTTAGAAAGTTTCTGCCAAACGTTCATGTTTTTATCAATTATTATCTTTTGGGATTAACAAAAAATTTACCTGTATACTTATTGCTTATTCCTACCACGTTGAATAGATACATAGCTGGTGGTAGGTTGTTGTCAAATCGTACTCTTGTTTTATTATTTGCTGGTGTTAAGGTCATCCTTCTTACATCTATTAACCTTCCTGATACATCGTAGTAGGTCAATGCTATGTTAGTCTCCTTGTCAACCTTATAGCTTAAAACAAGCTCTCTGGATTCGTAGTCAAACCATGAATCAAAGACTCCGTTTTGCACTAATTCACAATTACCAAATGGTCCAATAATATCAGAATAAGAAACTTTTCCTCCAGTCTTTCTTACTTTGATACGGTAGTAATGCTGTTGACTTGTAGCATCATAGTCCAAGTAGGAATAATTAGTCAAGGACTCTCCATTAGCCATAGGAACTGTTCCTATTTCGTAAAAAGAGAAATCCTCGTTGGATCTTTCGATCACAAAATCCTTCTCATCTATTTGAGAGATACCATTCCATTCAAGTTCAACTTTATTACCATTACAATTCCCGTTAAAAGAGTTTGAGTTAACAGAAAGAGGAGAACACATAGTAACTGTGACAGAGGCCTGACAGCTACTTATTCCATCACTAATTGTTGCGGTATAGGTAGTATTTGCCGTAGGTGATACTGTTTTATTTGCTCCAGATCCTAAGCCATTATCCCAAACAATGCTTGTATTATTCTGATAAACACTTATTATCACATTGTCTATCCCCCAATGGTCTGTTGAACTACTGGAAATGTCGTTTTGGATCCATCTAAACTCGGTAGTTGAAGTTAATGCTGCGGGAGGAATATTGAATACGTAGTTTTCCCAATCGAGTGTATGAGCACTTCCGTCCGTATAAAAGGAAGGGAAGAAATAATGAATCGTAGTCCATGATGTTCCTCCATCCGTAGAATATTGCAAATAAACACCTTCCTGTACCTCATCTGGTCCTTCACACGGAGCTCCAACACCTTGAGTAGCCATTTTAAAATCAAAGGATATTGTACCTCCCTGAGTTACATCGTATACCCCTGAACTAAGGACTCTAGGCGAAGATTCGATCCCCATCCATAAATGAGAGGAATCTGGTCCAGCACCACAAGGATTGTCAAACCTTGCATCCACGGAAGTGGTCCATCCTAGTCCCAAAGTACTATCATTGAAGTTATTATTAATCGGAAGTGACACTATTTCACCTAATGCCATAAGATCAAATGATTCTCCTGGACATATGGTTGCATTAGAATTAACCGAAATATTACATGTAGGCGTATCCGCCGGGATTTGATAACAAGTAACACTTGCCTCCCATCCTGGGGCAACATCGTCTGGATTCCACTCCAAAGTCATTGGTCCCTTTGCACAAACCATCCCTGGTCCATTGAAATCAAATGTAGTACCTGATTCATCAACTACCCAATCTCCAGTTGCGGTCATAATTAACGGTGCCGAAGTATTTGTTCCATCGAAAAATGACAGTTCGGAGTAGCCTAATATGTTATAATCTAAATTCCAAGTTGTAAAGTCAAGACAAACTCCTTCTCCAGTAACATCTGGCATAAGAACCGTTACTATGTTAGGACCATTAACGTAATTTCCTGCCTGTCCTCCATCATCATAAAGTGTTCCTCCACAAGCATAAAGTGTGTCGTTAATAATATTAACATCAAACGGTGTTGTAAAAGAAGTATCCAGTTCCAGTACATTATAACAAGTTCCTACGCTATTAAATGTATAAACAGACACGTCATATGTAGTGTTTAACGATAAACCTGTAATCGTTATTGAAGATGTTGCGGTCCCACCAGAATATGCCACGTAGTTCCCGACTCCTGTTGAATCATCTCCTGCAAAAACTGTACTTCCTGTATAACTGGTACCACTTACTGGGTCAATATGAGGAGTTGCTGCTTCTCGAATTACAACCAAAACTTGATCTCCATTTCCATTGGTCCAACTCAAATCAACAGAGGTTCCTGTTAAATCTGGGATGGTTATATTGGTTGGCAATGTAGATGGTTCTGCACAATCGCTAGTGGTTGTTGTATCTATCAACGGATCTGATAACAAGATACAAGTATCATTTACTGCATAGATGGATACCACATATTCCGTGGAAATAAGCAGTCCTGTTACGGTAAGTGGAGATGCATTAACCGTTGTTCCGGAATAAAGAACAAAGTTTCCATTGCCCAAGTTATCTCCTGAACCAAAAGTAGTGTTTCCATTGTAGGAATTTCCCGGAACTGGATCATTCGCCGTTGAATCTTGATCTCTTATTACAACAATTACCTCAGTCGAAGATGAATTGGTCCATGCGATATCAAACGAACTCGAAGTTTCATTGGATAATACTATGTTTGTTGGTTGCTCCGCTGGATCTGTACAAGGCTCACATACTCCTATTTGCAATCGATTAGATAAATCAAAGCACCCCCCTGTCATGTTATTGATATTTACTCCTACGGCTGGCAATGGTGTTGGAGCATCTGCATCTTCATAGTTCAATCCCATGATTAAGTAAGTTCCTGCCGTTTGAGTTCCAAAATCTCCGTTGGTACTTGTAGCCAAGATGGTGCTGTCTTCGGTGGTTAAAACATAGATTTGAGTAAAGCCCGCAGACATATTGTGATCACCATTTGGAGTAATTGCTACACTCTCTAATGTTGAAAAATCACAAAGTGGAGAACAGGTTCCTACCCCATCAGGAACAATTACAAATTGAACATCTTCTGAAAGAGAGCATGTATTATCATCTGTATAAGTTAGGTTTATAGTATAAGTTCCTAGAGGATAGTTAACTGGTAATGTTAAAGTTGTATTCTCAGTATTTGTACTATCTAACAATCCGTTGATGCCCGCATCCGAAGAAGACCAAGCGTACGCTGGATTGGTTCCTTCTGTTCCACTGGCATTTCCTAAAAGTGTTACTAAACCTCCTACTTCATGACATATAGTATCCGTAGAAGTTGGAGCAAGATCTAACAAACATTGGCAATTTTGACCAGTGACCGCGGTTTTCATACAAGATGAGGAACCTGCATTTACACTTCCGTCGTACACAATGGATTCTACGCAACCAGAAACTGTTACGGTTAATGTAAACGCAAAATCATTAGATGCAGCTGTACTAAAACTTTCATACGTAATAACATTAGTCAAATTATCATACTTGTTAAAGTCCGAATCCAATGCTACAGAGTTAACATTTGTACCAATTAAACCTGTTAACGGACCTGATAATGAACCTGATGTAAGGTCTGCAGATGTTAATGAAGGATCAAATGAACCTGGTACTACAGACGGCGTATTATAAGGTGAATTAAAAGATAAAGCAAAACCATAAAAAGGAACATCTAGTCCTCCTAATTCGGTCGTTAAATTGAGCGTGTAAGTAGTAGTACCGTCTCCGTTATCAACTTGATTTGCTATGGTAATTAAACTACTGTTACATGCTTTAGAAAGATATGGCGCACAAAGGCAAACCATTAAACAAAGCGATTGATATATAAATCTTTTCATTTCTATTAGAATTAATGGTTTGACAATTATTTACTTATGGTTCCTGCATTGGTAGTACATCCACAGAACGCTGGTGCAGTAAAGAGACTACTTTCCATTCTAGAACAACCTGTATTAGCTGAGAAATTGGCGGTCACGTCCACTGCATTTCCGTCGGAATTTAAACCAGTAAGAGTAACGGTTTGAGGACTTGTACCAATCGCGAAGTTTTGTCCATTAACAACTAGTGTTCCTGTAGCAGGTGGATCAGTAAAGGTTACGGTTACTTCTTGTGTATAAGCGTTAGAACTCTTTACACAACCAGTTTGAGATCCTGCCGCTAAATCTGTTATTGAACATGGAGGTGCGGTATGTAATAATACAAATTCATCCATTGCTACGCCTTCCGATCCACTGATTAGGTTGTAATAAGTAGCTTTAACACAGATCGTTTCTCCTGCATGCCCACTTCCTAAAGAAACGGACATTTGTGTAAAAGCAGTGGTTAATGGGTTTGTAGTTGTACCATCTGTGATTTCTAGCTGGTCTGCTCCAGATCTTTTTCGTATTAGAAGTTCATTGCTGTAGGTACTGCCTCCATCTGTACTTATTGCTATTCGCACGGAGTCGTTAGCATCGAATGCAGAGAAACAACACCAAGCACCGAACATTCCTTCAAATGTGATTTCACCAGGCTTATCTAAGGGTACTGCCATGCAGACCGTAACTTCATGTGGATTCGTTGTTGAACCACATGCATCTACATCTTGTCCCCAGAAAAAACCTAGGTTTGGACCTCCACTTCCAGTAAATGAAGTACAAGAGTCAATGTTCCAGATGTTAGCAGAAGTACTACAGCCTCCGCTGTTATCATTTCCACAAAACCCTTGAGGACTGGTGATGTTTGTAAAGTCTACAAAACTCTCACGATAGAATTCGATTTGAGCCTGTGAACGAATTGGGTTCATCAGAAGTAAACAAGTTCCGAAGAACCAATAGAGTAATAGTTTAGTTTTCATAGTCGAAGTTTTAAGTAACCCGACTTTACTTGTGTTTGTAGCCTAAAGCAAAGCGGTTGATGCAATGTACTTTAGGTAAGAAACATTGTATAACAAAAAACCCTTTCTGTGGTCAAAGAAAAGGTATTTATGGTAAATGGTTATTTTTTGGGATTAACGGTTGGGCTGTTTTAGAACCTTGATATCGAAGTTTCTTGACACAGGAATGCTTCTGTCGATACCCTCCATCGTTAATTTGTAATTCTGTGCTTTCCCCAACGTTTTTTCAAGATGCTTATCGTTTATTAAGAACGAACGATGTACACGATGAATAGAATCTATATTTTCCAGTTGAAGATGCATGGTTTTTAACGTCGATCTAAAAAGTTCTTTTCGTACTCCTTCGTCCGTCTTAAAGAATATCATACAGTAATTATCTTCTGCTTCGATCATGATCAACTCGGTGATGTCAAGACTTAGTTCTTTCTTTGTTGACTCGGAAGTTATAGTAAGTTCACTACGTGCACCATCTTCATTGGTATTCTCAAAACTAATACTTCTGTAATTGACATTAAACAGTTTCACTTCTAGGTTCCATAATGAGAGAACCATAGGAATTAGTGTAATAATCAAGAGTTCATAATACCATGAATTCACGTGGATTGACTCTGACAAATCGATCCTACTTTCAATCACAAATAGAAAAACCAAAAAGAGGACATAAAATGCTCCAAAAGAATAAAGTAGGCTGGCACTTTCGGTAATTTTTTTACTCAATACTAATTCCTCTCGAAATATTTGAATAGCTAAAGAAACTAAAAACGAAAACCCAAAGACCATCAGACTTGCACTGTAGTCTTCGAAAAGCAGATATCCTGTACAAGCTGTAAAATATAAAGCCAATACCAATGCAATTAATATGGATCTTAAATGCCGTTTCACATTTTCTATTCGTTTTTCCTCATTTTGTTCAGCCTATAAATATTGAAGGCAAAAATCCCAATCACCATAATCATAGCCAAGAAAAGAAAGTTCTTGAGTCTCCTACTATGATCTATGGACAATTGCTGAATTTCTTGTTTAGCTTTAAGGCCCTCTATTTCTCGTTGTTTCACTTCCAAACCATAAAGCTTTTCAAGCGATCTAATCTTATTTCCTATTTCGTCATTGCTTTTCTCCTTCTGTCTTGCATACAGAATATTTAAAATAGCAGATTCATTTTCACGATCCTTAGTTTCAACGTAAACATCTTTAAGTTTCTCTAATGCCGTAATTTCCAAATCCAAATACTCGTATTCCTTTGCAATTTTCATGGCCTCCTCATAGTTCTTGGTGGATTCTTCTAACATGCCATTGATTTTTGTTAAATCACCTTTAGCGATTAGCATTTTACATTCCAGTTCAATATTTTGAACCGAGTCCATCAGCAGTTCTGCACTTTTTAGATGACTTTCACTTTTCCTTAATTTACCCCAATCATAAAACAATGTTGCCAAACCATAATGCCCGTACATTTCTCCCTCATTGTTATTTAGAAGTTCCTCTAACTCCAAAGAAGCTACGTAATAATGGAAAGCAGAATCGTACTCACCAATCTTCTGAAAAGACTCAGCAAGGTTATAATACCTAACAGAAAGTTGTCCTTGATTAGAGTATTGGCGCTCAATATTAACGGACTTCCTATAATAGTCAATTGCCTCACGCTCTTTTCCACTCATAAAATAAAGTACTCCGATATTATTAAGACAAACGGATACTCTCAAGGAATCACCTGTTTCCTCGGCATAGTTGAGTGCCTTTAGGTAATTTGTAACCGAAAGTTCACGATAACCTTTATTCTTATAAATAATACCTAAAATCGTATATGAATTGGAGAGTTGCGTTTTGATTTGTTCTTCACCCGAGTTCAAAGAAACAGCTTTGCTCACGTACTCAAGAGCCAAATCTGGACGTCTGTTGATTATTTGATATGAGAGGTCGTTGATTCCCTGTATTCTCAACTCCAACGCTATTTTCTTGTTATTCAGCAAGGTATTTAACGAATCCTTGATCTTATCGAAATCCAATGAATCTGAATAAACAGCGTTAACGCATGTTACCAACAATATTAGTAAAACTACCCTCCTCAAATTAATCACAGTGTTGAAGCACCAAAAATAGTAAAATTTGCACACGGATTGTATTGAACCCGTTATATTATTGAAATTAGGTTTCCAACGTTGAGTTAATTCAGTTTAGAGTACATTTAAAGGTGATTTTTTTTGAGCTATGATTTGGTAATGTAAACCTATCCTTGTCATATTCTAGCTGTTCATCCATTTTTACAATTGCAGACCGCTATGAGTCAAGCATTATGTGCGTATCCTATGTAATAGCAGTCTAACTTTTTGGAATAGAAGATAAAGAAATACGAAAAATTCATAACTGCATGTAAACAAAAAATCCTGATACTTTCGTATCAGGATTTTATTTAGTGACCTTAAACGGGCAGTTTCTCTTTCAGGTTCTAACTCGATGGCTATTGTTATTTATTGAACCATTTGCATGAAATAATGAATTTTGTACGCTAATTAAAATTAAACCAATATTTGAACACTTAATTTAAATAACTAGAGTCTTTAACACCTTGAACCGTACCATAAACTAAGATCAAACTAACCCTAGAACCATACCAAAGCCTAAAAGAATTAGAACTACTCCAGATACTTTATTAATTACTTCTTTATTATTCAGCAATCTGTCTCCAATTTTATTGGCCCCCACTCCTGCTCCAACTAAAATTCCTCCCAACGGCAAACTATAACCAATGGCGAATATAAAGAGTGTAAACCAACTTAATAACAACTTTCCCTGCAGATAAGATGCCCCAACAATAACAGGTAAAATTGGGTTACAACTGACAGAACAAGCCGTTGCAAAGCCTCCTAGCAATAGTCCAAAAAGAAACCCTTTGCTCGATAGTTTAGAGATTTTAGAAGATAAGTTACTACTTAGCTTAAAAACTGAAGGAAGAGCATCTAAACTCATTAATCCAAAATATACAATAACTACTCCTGCTATTAGTTTTGAATATTGTCCAACAGAACTGCCAATTGACTGACTAACAAACCCTGTTAATGCCCCCACCAACGACAATGCTATTACATTCCCTACTAAAAATGAAAAACCAGTTTTAAGATGAGAGCCATTTCTATTTTCTTCAGTCCCGGCATAACTTGCAACGGCGGTTAAAACTCCTATGTTACAACAGGAGCCGATTGCTGCTACTAAACCTAACAAGAAAACCGCTACAAAAAATATTGGAGAACTCAGTTGATTCTCTATGATTCCGTGAGACCAGTATTGTAAATTATCAAACATATCAATCTACTTTTTCTTACAACAAGATGCCTTTTGACTTGGGCTGCAAGACGTTTTTTGGCCTGGACCACAAGATGGTTGTGTTACAGCCGCTAAATCATAAGCCCTTACTAATTTGATTGAATTAATTTTTCCACTTAATACAGAAGATTTCGAGTGCTTTCCTAAAACTACTATTGCTGGAAACTCATTAATATTCTCTTTTTTCACTAAATCATCGTACTCTGCACTTGTTGATTCTAACGCTTGAAAATATGCTGAGCCTTCTGTTTCGTTAATTTCGTCAATTACCAGTTTTACCTCCTTAGCTACTTTTTGATTCTTAGCCTCATCATTCCCTTTCAATAAGATAAAAGCTACTTTTTTATCTGTTTTTATCCAATCAAAGTCCTTTAGAGTCAAGACTTCACAAGATACATCTCCTGAGCATGCAGCCTTCGTTTCCATTTTAAACGCAGACAAACTTGCTAGTACAACCGCCAAGCCTAAAAGTCCAAGTCCTAGTTTTCCTTTGGTTCCCTTACCCTTTTTAAGGGCTGGAGGGCAACAGTTGGATTTTTCATTTGATGTTGAAGTGCAACAACTCACGTTATTTGATTTTTCCATTTTTATTTTAAAATTTAATTTATTTGTAGACGTTCCTTTTATAAAAAGACGCATTTTATTATTTATCCACAGCAAGGGTTGCCAACGTTCAAATCTGTTTCACAAGCACTTGGTCCTTTTTCAACAGCCTTTTTTAATTGATAAAATGCTTGTTTAATATCTAATAAAGGTGAAGCTATATTAATTCTCATAAATTGATGATGTCCTTCTCCAAACCAATTCCCAGGTGTTAATGCAAGATTTGCCTCTTCCACGATAAGCTTGTTTAAGTTTTGGGGAGAGAGTTTTAACCTTGAGAAATCAAGCCATATTTGATATGTTCCTTCAGGTTTAAACATTTTAATATCCGGAATTTCATTTTCCAGATAATTTTCAATCCAATTTATGGTATCATATAAATATTCTGTAACTACTTTAAGCCAATCTTCAGATTTATTATATGCAGCCAATGTTGCGTAACTTGAGATGACGTTTCCATGATCTAAATACATGGATGAAACGGTTGATTTCACTTGTTTATGGGTCTCCTTATTAGGAATATAAATATAACCATTGGCAATACTATGCATTCCAAATGCCTTTGCCGGTGAACCTAATATTGCAATGTGATCTTCTGCATTAGCTACAGAAACAACACTATTAAACTTATTAGAGCCATAAACAATATCGGAATGGATTTCATCACTTATTATAGTTACATCGTATTTATTAGCTAAATCAACTAAGGTTTGTATTTCTTCATGGTTCCAGACTCTACCTACAGGGTTATGAGGATTGCAAAGAATTAACACTTTTAAATGTTCTGATTTCAACTTTTCCTCCAAATCTTGAAAATCCATTATATAATTTCCATCGACGATTTTAAGAGGGCTTTCAACTACTTTCCTATTTGCAGATTTAATCAGCTGAAAAAACTGATGATATACAGGTGTTTGAATCAGTACCCCATCTTCTTCATTTGTAAATTCTCTAACAAGTAAAGCTAAACCAGTAAGTACACCTGGCACTTGAAGAAACGATTTTGGATTTAGCTCTAAATCATTTCTACGTTTATTCCAGCTTGATATAGCTTCAAAAACTTCTTCTGAATTAAATTCATATGAATAATTTCCTCTTTCAGCAAACCTTTTCACTTCCTCTGAAATAGGATTAGCAACTTTAAAATCCATATCGGCCAACCAAAATGGTAACAAGTCCGTTTTTCCATACATGGATTTAAGATATTTTGGGTTACTCTTAACAAAATTATTATCAAACGTATGTTTTGTGTCTAGTGTGTTCATTGATTCTATTTTTAGTATTAAAAATTAGATTGTATCACAAGTCAAAAAATTCGATCATTAGGAACGAAGCAATCACATAACCCTTTAATTTTAAAGAAATTGCTTCACCTCGCTCGCAATGACCGACCACTTATGATATAGCCTTTACTTTATTTATCTGCGTAAACACCTAAGCTAATTATAGCATTTTCACTTGCCTTAAACTCTTGCAATTCAGCAGGTGTTACATACTGAAGAAAAACATTATCAGGAACTTCTATTTCTCTTTCTTTGGTAATGGTAATATTCTTAAAACCTGCCTCCTTTATTACTTTTAAATAGTCTTCTTTTTCTAATGCCCCTGAAATACAGCCCGCATACATTTCAGCTGCGTCTTTTATTCCTTTAGGCAATTCTCCTTTTAGAACAACATCAGAAATATTAAAATGTCCATTAGATTTTAAGACACGATGAGTTTCTTTATATGCTATTTGCTTGCTAGGAACCAAGTTCATTACACAATTACTCACAACAACATCTACAGTATTATCTTCAATTGGTAGATCCTCTATTTCTCCTAAAATGAAATCAATATTAGAAATACCTAACTTCTCCTTGTTTTCATTTGCTTTTTCAATCATAGCTTCTGTCATGTCCACACCGATCACATGGCCCTTTTCTCCTACAATTCTTCTAGCAATAAATACGTCATTTCCAGCACCTGAACCCAAATCAAGAACAGTATCTCCCTCCTTTATCTTTGCATGTTGAGTTGGCAATCCGCATCCTAAAGCATAGTCGGCCTCTTCTTCATATCCTTCAACGGAAGAATAACTTTCACTAATCGACCAACCGTCTTTAATTACGTCTTGTATAGGGGAACAGCATGATGATGGAGCACAACCTTTTCCTGGTCCCTCATTTACTACTCGAGTATAGGTTTCTTTAACAATATCTTTAATTTCTTGTGACATAACTATTTTTTTAATGTTACTAATTTCAATTTCGCCCTATAGACGCTATGTCTAAAAAAAAGACGCAAAAAAAGAAATTTCTTAAACTCCTAAATGTCAACACTTTACAAATCATTCGATTTTCCATTAAAATAAAAAGCATCAACACTATCACTTAGTTAGGATTCCTTACTATATTTGCAGTGCAATTTTGCAATAACTAAAAATTATAAAGATGAGTAAATCAATTTTTTATCACGCAGGATGTAGCGTTTGTGTAAGTGCAGAACAAGACATCATTAATTTAATTGGAGCAAACAATGTTGATGTTATTAATATTGGAGAAGATAAAACGCAAATAGATGTAGCCGAAAAAGCTGGTGTTCAATCGGTTCCTGCTTTAGTTACGCCACATGGAAACGTTCTTCATATTAATTTTGGAGCCTCTATGGCAGATGTAAAAGGTTAAAGAACGTAGTTTTGGTTCTTACTGGAACTCACATTAATTGATTAATTAAAGTAGCACATGAAAATCTGTGCTACTTTAAAAAGCAAAAAATCAATGGGTATAATGTAATTAGATGCACTTATTGAAAAAAGGTTCATCAATAGAAAAACTCATAGCTATGTCAGTAATTACCAAAGCACTCTTGCAGATTATTTCATTTTCTCAAAACCAATATTTATTAGGATTGCTAACTTTGCTAAATGGAGCAATCTACTAACAAAAAAATAACCTACGGATTAGAACGATTATCAAAGGCTTTTAGAGTCTTACTATGGGAAGAGAGTAAACAATATAAAATTAGCCCTATACAAATTCAAATTTTAATTTTTTGTTCAACACATAAACAGGAAGATTTAAAAGTTGGCTTTCTGGCAAACGAATTTGATTTAACCAAGGCAACCATTAGCGATTCTGTCAAAGTGTTAATAAAAAAAGGTTTGTTGCTAAAGAAGGTCAATTTAAAAGACTCAAGAAGTTTCACGGTAGCACTAACTAATGAAGGAAAAAAAATAGTGCAAAACACACACAAATATTCTGCCGCAATTGATGAGGCTATTAATAAGTTACCAGAAGAGAACCAGACTATTTTACTGAATTCAATATTGCATGTTATCCATGAATTAAATCAGAAAGAAATAATATCCACCCAAAGAATGTGCCTAACCTGTCACTACTATTGTGGTAATACAGAACGTAATCATTTTTGTAAATTGCTTAACAAACCTCTTAAGTCAAAGGATTTACAAATAGATTGTTCTGATCACAAAACAAAATAAGGTTGACATATCAAAAGCATTTAACAACTAATCGCAACAATTGTCACAATTGGAAATGTCTCTTTTCACCTTATAGTCAATAATATCACCGTAAACATCTGTAGAAATATCACAGCACTGTTCGCATGTAATTTTTAGCATTTCACGTGCTCTTTGCACTCTGGATTTCAATCCAGAATATGAAATGTTTAATCTTTCCGCTATCTCCTTTTGAGGGATATTTTCTATATCCGATAATATTAATGCCTCCCGGTATTTTTCTGGCAAAGAATCTATTACTGGGCGGACACATTCAGCTACTTCAGATGTTAACGTTTCCTCATATACTTCCTCTGCTATTTCTATAGAAGGATTGTAAAATGTTACTTTTCGAAAGTGATTTATAATTTCATTTCTAGTTATTTGATAAATCCAGCTGGCTAATTTGTCTTTGTTCCTAACAGTATCGCTTTTAGAAAATACTTTTAAAAATACGTCTTGTACTATATCCTCAGCAAGTTCGGTATCATGAACTTTCCCTTTCACAAAGTTTGTTAATCGGTCATTCATACCATTCCATACTTTTACCACTTCTTCTTGCATAACAGCTAAGTTAATTCGTTTATTATTCAAGTAGACGTTAGTAATAAAAAAAGACGCAAATAAATATTAATCATGCTGTCTCAATTAACGGACGGAACTAATTATTAGCCACTTATACCTTAACACAATAATATTCTATGGGGTTTTGAACTCTCTCTATAGAAATATATAGACGTTTAATTCTTTTAAACTTTCTGTTTTCAGGAAGCTTACACCCTATCCTAGGTTGAGAAATAATTTATTATCGTTAGAAACGACTCACTCATTTTAAAGTTTACTCTTTTGTAAAACGCCTTATAACTTCTCCTTGCTGCGTTCTAATTTTCAAGACATAGACTCCTTTACTCAAGGTAGAAACTGAGATTTTTAATTGATCACTCCGACCAACATTTACACCTAATACGTTATAAATCTCTACTAATTCAACTGGTATGGAGGACTTAACATTAAGAAAATTCTTAGCTGGATTGGGATATAGCTGAATTTGATTATTCAAAGCACCATTAATTCCATCCAATACTATTTCCACACTCGTGCATATTGTGGTATCCGAACAGGTTCCATTGGTAACAACACATGCATAATCACCCGATGATGTAGGAGTAAAACTTTGACCATTTGCTCCAGAAATGTCCGAATTATCAGCGCAATCAATCCATTGATAAGAAGCGTTTGAAATAGAAGAGCTCAAGGTGTTCTCATTTTTATCTACTCCTAAATGAATGGTATCTATGGTTAGATTTATTGTAATCATTGAATCACAGCCACCAGCAATTAAAATTGTATCCGTATATGAATTTGACACTGTCCAAATTTTACCACTTGGAGATGTATATGTATCACATGCGCTAGCCGTAATGGAACTTGTTGTATTAGAACACCCCTTCAAATAAAAATAAGCCGAGCCGGCAACTCCGGCAACTCTACCATAGTGGTCATCTCGATTCGCGCCAACGACCACGTGATTTCTCGAAACAGCCACACTAAATCCAAAGAAATCTCCATCATCGCCATCCGACGCAATCAACTTACTTATTTCAGTAGCATCCGCCCATCCCGTATCTGGTCTTTCAAAAATGTAAGCGGCACCCGAACTATTACCATTGTCATCATCTTGATATGAACCTACTACAATATACTTACCATCAACACTTACGGAATTCCCAAAACCTGTCCTATTGGAAAACGTCACATCGGAACCAGTTAGTCTCACTTTTTCGGTAGAACTAACCCAACCTCCAACAGGTTTTTCATAGACATATGCAAAATCTTTATCGTCGCAACCAATCACCACTACGCCATTGGAAAGATCTACGCTACGACCAAAGCGATCAAAATTATCTGTTCCACTACCCGTTAGAATTGCGGTCTCAGATGTGTCGGTCCAACCACCAGAAGGTTTAGTGAAGACATAAGCTGAACCTGTACCAGTTCCATTTTGGTCTGTTTCACGCGCACAAATTACAATGTCATCACCTGAGACGCTTAACATATCTCCAAAATCATCGTTTCCTGCTCCGTTCGAAGCGTGTAGTTTACAAGTTTCGGTAGCATTTGCCCAACCTCCCATTGGCTTAGTAAAAACATATGCAGCTCCTGTATTGGTCAAAATACCATCACCTCTATCCGCTCCTACCACGATTAGATCTCCAGAAACTCCTACAGATCTACCAAAAGCATCGTATGACATTCCATCTGAAGCCGATAATTTTGCCGTTTCGGACATATCAGCCCAATTAGCTCCAGACTTGACAAATACATAAGCAGCACCTATGTATGTATTGTTTTCATCATTGATTGCCCCTACTACAATTACATCTCCATCAATATCCACAGACGTGGCAAAATCGTGGTTCAAGATGGTATCTGAAGGCAATAATTCCGCTTGTTTCACCCAAGTTGTTCCGTTATAATGAAAAACATAAGCAAGTCCTCTATTTAATGTACCTACTGCTGCTATTACGGCATAATCACCATCAATGGCTAATATTCTACCGAACTGATTATCAACATTTGTATAATAACTTGGTTGAAGAATAATTTGATCTTCTGTACCATCAATCCAAGCACTCCCAGCCTTGTTAAAAGCATAAACAGCCCCTTGGTTAGTATAGGTTGAATCAAAAAGTCTTACTCCTGTTAAAATACGATCTCCTGAAACACCTACGGACCACCCCATTCCATCCCAATTGGTAGGGTTAGAAGCTGATAATTTAGCTATTTGTGTCGCAGAAGGAACTCCAAACACATACGCCGTTCCATGTGACAGATTTCCTTTATGACTTCCTACTATCATTGTCGTATCCGAAATACTAATTGACCTTCCAAATTCAGCACCAGTAGTACCGTCAGAAGCAACTACTTTGCTCGTTTCAGTGGTAGTTAACCATTCATCCATGGGGTTTGGGATGTTAAAAATATAGGCTGCTCCTGTTAGGCTATTGCCCATGGCACCCGCCACAATGTGATTCATATTAAGGTCAACAGATGCTCCAAAATAATTCCCAGATGCTCCATCAGAAGCTGTTAACTTTTTAAACTCGGTACCTGTCGTCCAACCGGAAACTGTTTTTTTAAAAACATAAACAGAGCCTGAATACGTACCGCTATCATCATCTCCATCTGCTCCAGCAATCATGTAATCTGAAAAAATTGCCACATCGAACCCAAGTCTTGCATTGGCAACTCCATCTGAAGCCGTGAACTTAGCTGTTTCAGTTGCGGTAGTCCATCCTCCTGTTGGTTTCGTAAAAATATAAGCGGATCCTGAATTACTACCTTGATCATCATCTTGATATGCTCCAGCTACAATATCGTCTCCATAAATATCTACCGACCAACCAAATCGATCTTGAGAATTGGCATCGGACGCTGTAAGTTTAGCTGTTTCAATAGTATCTTTCCAAATTAATCCCGTTTTGGTAAATACATAAGCACTTCCACGATTTGTAAAGTCTCCCTGTGCACCCACTACAATATTGTCTCCTGATATTGCAACCGAAGAACCAAATAGATCTCCAGTACCTGCATCGGATGCAAGCAGTTCGGCTTGTTTCTCCCAACTTGTTCCATTATAATAAAAAACGTATGCTACCCCACGTTGATCATGATTCCCTGACGCTCCTACCACGGCAAAATCTCCATCTATATCCAAGGCAGTACCAAAATAGCTATCATCCAAATCAACTGATTGTGGAGTTGGCAATTGCTTAACGACCTCATCCCAAGTTTGAGCATGGCCGCCCAAAGCAAACATAAATGCACTTACTAATAACAATACCCTTTTCATCTGTTTTATATCTTAATTAAAGTTTAAAACAAGATTACGGCTAAAAGCGATTCTGAAGGAATGTGTTTTCCGAACGGTTAAGTTCGTTTTCCGAACTAACTCTGATCAAGTAGAATAATAAGGAAATAGAACATTTGTGACTGATACGTCGTTCGTATTCTTCTAAATTAGCGCGCTAGTTTTATAGCCTGGAATCTAAAAAACTTTCGTTAAGGAATATGGAGAATTAGAGGGTTTTGAACAACCTACAATTATGATAAATTCATGGCCTGCTCTAAACTGGATAAATTTGCTTTCGTAAGTTTTGCTTGCACTTGTCCAGACAAGAGTACCGTCCCCTTACTCAAACTGAAATTTTCAACATAATTGGTATTGACCAGCCAAGAACGGTGGGTACGTATAAAGTTCTCTCCAGCAGGCAGTAAATCTTCAAAAGATTTTAAGTTTCTGCTTACTAAAAAGGAGGCTGCATTTTCAAGATAAATGGTTGC
>JAHDFW010000056.1 GCA_020627945.1 Cytophagales bacterium | reverse complement strand
TCTATCTCTAAATCAGAAATTAACAGCTTAGCATTGCTATCACGCAATACATACTTCACACGATTAACTGGATTTGATTTATCAATCGGAATATACGCCGCACCAACTCTGAGAATGGCTAACAATGAAACGACGGTATCTATAGAACGGTCCGCCAAAACAACAACTAGATCGTTTGTACGAACGTTAAACTGGTTCTTTAACCGATTCGCCAAAAGATTACTTTTCTTTTGTAACTCACGATACGTGATTTTCTCATCACCAAACTTTAAAGCTACATGATCAGGATACTTTTTAGTAACCTTATCTATTTCAGAAATAACGGTATTGGTCTTTTCTGGCGCATGTTTATCGACAAGTTCTTCTCTTAAATTTGAAAGAGATCCTTCATCCAAAAGTTGAATTTTATCTATGGTTACAGTTTCATCTTTTAAAACGGTACTAATAATATTCAGTAAACCTTTATGAAACTGCTCTATAAATTCAGATTGAAATTTCGCTCCGTTAAAATCATATTTAACCCTAATTCGTCCCCCTTTAGGAATTATTACTAGGTTAAGATTATAATTTGTTTGCTCGAAAATCTCTATGTCCGATAAAATAAAACCGTATTTATCCTTATTAAAATTCTCAAGTTCGTCGGCCGTAGGGTAATTCTCATAAATGAAAATATGATCGAACAAGTTACTCTTAAGGGACGATTGTTCTTGTATATCGGCTAATGGCATATAACCGTGCCCGACTGCTGTAGCTGCACCACTTTGAGTGCTTTTGACTAATTCTAAAAAGGTTTGATCTTTTTCAAAATTACAAACCACAGGAATGGTGTTGATAAACAATCCGATAATGGATTCCACATTTGGCACTTCAGCAGGTCTTCCAGAAACTACAGTTCCAAAAACTGCTGAATCATTGTGTGACTGTCTTGCTACAATAAGTCCCCAAGCTGCCTGAAAGAATGAATTTATGGTTATTCCATTCTTTCTACAAAATTGATTAATATCACTTACCTGACCTCCATCTAATTCGTAATGAAGGACGCTTTTCTTAAAAAAATCTTCCTCAGCATCTTTGACTAAAGGACTTATGGAAGAAGGTTCTTCGACCTTGGAAAGGTATTGTTTCCAAAACTGTTGAGAATTAGATTTATTCCTTTCTTCAAGCCATTTAATATAGTTCATGTAAGGTATTACAGGATCAAATTTTGGATGAGTTCCTTCTCGAAAACAACGATATGTTTCCAGAAACTCTTTCAAAATCAAGCCCATACACCATCCATCCATCAGGATATGATGATAATTCCAAATCACTCGGTGACAGGAATCACTTACCTTTACTACAACTATTCTAAACAAGAGGTCCGTAAGATCAAAACCTTTGTTACGACCTTTTCTTTTTAGCTCTTCAAAATACTTTATCTTATTATCTTCACTAAAATGAGTTACATCTTCAAACTTAACGTCTTGCTCAACTTCCTTAAGCACAACTTGAAAAGGTCTAGAAACATTTTTATGAACAAAAACGGTCCTAAAAATATCATGTCTCTTAACTAAAAAATCAATCGACCTTTCAAATACCTCAACATCCAATTCCCCATCAATGGTATACGTTAATTGTTCAAAATACGCACCCGAATCTGGATCTAACAAGCTATGAAATAACATCCCCTCCTGCATAGGAGAAAGAGGATAAATATTCTTAATATTTTGTTTGTTTAGCATCGCCTAACCTCTAAAATATATTATCAAAATCATCTGCGCTGATATTAAAACCTACATCGCTAACCGTAATTTCGCTTTCTTCTTTTTTGACGCAATGATCAATTAATAAGATAAGTTGACTCTTAAACTTCTCTGCAAAATCTTTCACAACGGATTCATTAACTAAGCCAGTGTTATAAGAAACTTGCAAGTTGAGAATTTTATCAGTCACCAAACCACTTATATCAATGACACTACTCTTATTATTATTTTTTGAAACCGCTTCTCCAGGATTAATAGAGGATCTAGTAAACCTTGCTCCATCAAGCTGCCCAAATTCACCAAGATAA
Source organism: Cytophagales bacterium (assembly GCA_020627945.1). GTDB lineage: Bacteria > Bacteroidota > Bacteroidia > Cytophagales > JAHDFW01 > JAHDFW01. Next base: position 19,268 of record JAHDFW010000056.1, on the reverse strand, counting down.
TTAAATGTAATTTCAACTTCCGAATCTAAATCAGAAAAACTGCTTAAATACTTAATAATTCCGTAACCAACACCCTTCTTTGGCACGCTTCTCAGCATTTCTTTCGTCGTTTTTATGTTTCCTGAAAGATCCTGAGAAACATCATTTTTCAAAAGTACTGGATACATTGAAGTAAACCAACCAACGGTTCTTGTTACATCTTGACCATCAAACAATTCTTCTCTACCATGGCCTTCTAAAAATACAGGATTTAAAGACTTACCTGTAAGTTCTTCCAGTGAATAGCTGAGAGCTACCATAAAAATATCATTGATGTTGGTATTATATGCTTCGTTAACTTCTTCAAGTAGTTTTGAAGTATATTCATGATCAATGTTTATTTCAACCCTCTCTATGTTTCCATATGTTCTTTTTTGCCCTTTCCAGGTTGGTTCAATTCCACTCTCTACACTTTCCCAATACGACTGTTCGGATTTCAATTTATCCGATTCAGAATACTCTTTCAATCGTTCACTCCAGGACTTAAAGCTGTCCGTTTTTAACGGTAACTTATCTCCTTTCAGCAAAGTAGTAAAATCCTCTAGTAGAATTCTCCATGATACTCCGTCAATGATCAAGTGATTTACAGCGATTAAAATGTGCGTACCTTCTTCAGTATTAAAAAGACCAGAGGCCATAAGAGGACCATTTTTAAGGCTCAACTCAGACTGTATTTTAGTTGACTCGGCGAATATTGATTCATCATCCAAGCCTTCATAATCTCTTATTATGAATAAATTTTCATTTGAACGGCTATCTTGTTCGTGCAAGGTTTGAATTTCGCTCTCTAGGTCAAAGACGGTTCGGAATACATCATGATGCTCCACAATTTGACTTAGCACCGTTTTCCATTGATTGACATCCATCTTTTCCTCAGAAAACAACATCACAGCTTGATTAAAGTGATGTGGCTCTTGCATTTTTAAAGTTGCGAATTGCTTTTGGATTGGTGTAAAAGAATACTCTCCTACTATTATTCCTTGCTCAGCAATTGAGTTAATTGGTTTCAAAAATGGCAACAGCGATTCGATAGTAGGATTATTAAATAAATCCGTCACTTCCATTCTCCATCCTATTTGCGAAAGTTTTGAGGCAACCAAAATGGCCTTAATCGAATCTCCACCAAGTGAGAAAAAGTTCGAATCTATACCTATGGAATTAACTCCCAATACTTCTTTCCAAATCTTTAGTAAAGACTTCTCCTGATCTGTTGTTGCTTCTACTATTTCATGACCTTCGGTTAATTCTTGAAGATCAGGTTCTGGCAACGCTCTTCTATTAACCTTACCACTATTGTTGAGCGGAATTTCATCCAGCGCAACAAAATATGAAGGAATCATGTAGTACGGAAGTGTCTCGGACATATGTCGTCTCAGCCCCTCCAGATCTTGCTCGTTTTCTGAAACATAGTATGCCACCAAATACTTGTCTCCGTGCTCGTTAACTTTGTCTATTACAACGCCATTCTGGATTGCCTGATTACCAAGAAGTACGTTTTCAACCTCACCAACCTCAATTCTATATCCTTTTATTTTAACCTGAAAATCAGATCGGCCAAGGAATTCTAGTTGACCGTCATTATTCCATCGAACATAATCTCCAGTCTTGTAAACTAGCCCTAAACCTTCTATTTGGACAAACTTCTCAAGATTAAGTTCTGGTCTGTTTAAATAACCGCTTGATACACTTGCACCTCCTATGCATAGTTCGCCTCTCACCCCAATAGGAACTGGTCTATTATTTTCATTAAGCACATATACTTGCTGATTTGCAAGAGGCTTACCAATTGGCATTACGCTACTTAGTTGACCTACATCATCTGGTACTAAATATGCAGTAGAGTCCACCGTACATTCCGTAGGGCCATAAACATTGGTGATTTTAGGTTTAATCGTTGAATTCTTACGATATAGATCTTCAACCACCGAACGATTCAGCGCTTCCCCGCCGATTATATAGCGTTGCACCTTATAATCTTCAGGAAATTCAAACATTTCATTGGCCAACAATCGTAAAAAAGAAGGTGTGCCATCAGAAACATCTATGTTATAATTCGAATAATACTGAATTAATTTAATCGGATCTTGCTTGAGCTCTTCCGAAATTATATGCAACGTATGCCCCTGACAAATGGCTGCAAAAATTTGTTTTACCGACGCGTCAAAAACATAAGATGCAACTAGGGTAATATTCAATTGCCCCTCCTGGTGCTGATAAATTTCTTGATTTAAACCTGCCAATAAATTGATGACATTCTCATGCCGAACCTGAACTCCTTTTGGCAAACCTGTCGATCCTGATGTATATATAATGTATGCCTGATCCTGTGGAACAATTTCAGGTATTTCAGCAGTATAATCTCCTTCTTTTATAAGAGTTCCAATTTCAAGGCACCTTACGTCGCTAATATCACCTAATTCAACAGGATCATTACTTAGCACAATTTTGCAAGTCGAATCTTCTAAAATGTATGTTTTACGATCCAATGGAAACTCTGGCTCTATTGGAACATATACTCCACCAGACTTTAAAACACCCATTATGGCCACAATCATATTAGGATCACGACTAAGGTGTAAACCTACTCGTTCTCCTTTTGCAACTCCATGTTTTATCAATTCACTGGCTACTGCGTCAGACCTTTTATTTAACTCTTCATAAGTAATAAATTCATCTCCAACTTGAACTGCTCTCTCCTTACCGTATTTACTAACTATGGTTCTGAACAATCCAGGTAACGTTTGAGAAGTATCAATCTCTAAGTAAGTGTCGTTATACTGATTTAGAATATTATCAATCTCAGCGTCTTCTAATAAGCTAACTTCGTCGACATATATGGAAGGCTTCTTAATTACTTGATTAAGCACTCTTTCTAACCAAAGAGACATGGTTTCAATGCTACGCTTATTAAGTACTACCGAGTTGTAAGTAAACTCTAATGATGTTACTTCACCTGGTACGATACTAATGGTTAGATTATAGTTAGTAATTTCATCATGTGGTTTTACCTCACTTATTCTCATTCCATCAGCATCAGCGTTGAAAGAATCAACTTGTCGATCTAATGGGTAATTTTCAAATACTAAAATATGATCTATTAACTCATTTTTAAATTGCGAGTTAGATTGTATTTCATTGAGTGGTAAATAGCTATACTGGTTTGAAGCATTGAATTGCAATTGAACCTCCTGAGCCATTTCCACAAACTTAGTTTGCTTCTCAACCAATACTGGAATGGTATTAATAAATAACCCTACAATATCTTCTACTCCTTCAATTTCTGGTGAACGACCAGAAACTACAGATCCAAAAACAGCTTGATCACTATTGTTAACTTGTTGTAAAACAAGCCCCCATGCACTTTGAATCACATTAAAAACCGTCAGCTGATTGGATTGTGCAAAATCATTGAGTTTTTGAGTTGTTGCACTATCCAATTCAAACCTATGATGGTCAAACGCTGGAACTAAATCCTCGTCCGTACCAGTTTCTAATAATGGAATATCAACTTTGGACTCATATCTATCCAATAAATCAGACCAATAATCCGAAGCCAAATAAGGATTCTTTGTATCAAGCCATTTTACATAATTGCCATAAGGTAGCGGAGCATTAATTTCGGGTGTAAATTCAGTCGCATGATAAAAATACATGAACTCTGACATTAGAATCCCAAGGCACCATCCGTCCATTATAATATGGTGATGACTCCAGCACAATTCAAAATTGGTCTCGGAAACCTTAATGAGTGTAAGGTTCATCAGAAGATCTTGCTGTAAATCAAATCCTAACTTACGCTCAGATTCTAAATGTTTTTCTATTTCCAGCTGTTGTTCGTTCTCTTCTAAATCGCTTAGATCTTTAAATTCAACCTTTTTGCTTCTTTCCTTATGAATTACCGTATGTGGTTCGTCAAGGAAATCATAGACTATGTTTGCACGGATGATTTCATGTCTTGCTACTATCTTGTTAAATACCGAATTGATTTTCGCATAATCGATATCTCCATTTAATGAAATAGTGGTTTGCTCAAAATATGGATCATTTTGTTTGTCACTCAGATAAACAAACAGCATCCCTTTTTGCATTGGTGTCAGCGGATAAATCTTATCTATTCCCCCATTTATTTTAGACTCTAACCCAGTAAGCTGATCAAAAGTCATAGAACTTAAATCTAAATCTCCTGGTGTTCTGATCACTTGCTTTTGACTTATGCAGTATTCTACCAAATCAATAAGGTTCTGTCTATACCTAGAAGCCAAGCTCTTAAGTTTATTTTGACTTATTACATTCGTGAATGCACTGAAATCAAAAGAAAGCTTTCCTTCTATCACCCTTCCATTAATGTGCAAAGGATAGTCTTGGTGATTAGGATCACTATTTTCTCCAACATTAAGTTTGGAACGCTTCAAATAATTGGTTTCTCCCAGATCATCAAATTGACCTAAGTAATTAAACTGGATACATGGGGTTGGTTGATAAGCTAACTCTAATTCTTCCGTTTTAGAAAGTGAATTAATTATGCCATATCCAATTCCATTATTTGGAACTTTTATAAGTTCTTCTTTAACATCAATAATAATATCCTGCCATTCGGATTGATTTAGCTTCAAACTCACTGGATATTTCGATGTGAACCAACCAACGGTTCGGCTGATGTCTATTCCTTGTAAAATTTCTTCGCGACCATGTGACTCTAGCATCACAGATATAAATTCAGAAGAATCACCAAACACCTCGCTAATTGACTTTGTCAAAGCTGATAAGAGCAAGTCATTAATACGAGTGTTGTAAGCTTTGTTTGTCTTAGTTAATAAATCTAGTGTGGTACCCTTATCGTACTCAACCGATATTTTTTCTAACGTTGTAGTATCATTGTTTTCAACTAAGAAGTTAAGATGTTCCGATTGCCATCTTGAGTTAGATTTCAGCCAATATTCCTGTTCGAATCGAGCTTGAGGAGAATTGCTATATTCACTTATTCCCTTCGCCCAATCGACAAATGAATTGGTTTTATTTGGCAACTCTACTTTCTCTTCCTTTAAGGCTTGTTCATATCCAGCGTTAAGATCTTCCAAGAGGAATCTCCAACTCACCCCGTCCACAACTAGATGATGAACTATTATTAGCAGGAATTCTCCTGATTTAGTTCTATAATGCACAAAAGCTGGAACCAATTTAGAATCAAGGTTAAATGATCGTTGCAGCTCATTAGCATGCTCCGTGATTTTACTTTGCCAATTGTTCGGTTCCGATATATCAACGGTTTCTAAACAAACTAGGTCTTCAGTATATTGCTGAATTTCAAACTTCTGACTGTCGAACTGAGCCCTCAAGATGTCATGATGCTGTAGTAATTTCTCAATTACCAACCTAAGGGCATTAATATCTAACTCCTCCTTAAGTTCTAAAATTACAGATTGGTTGAAATGACTCTTATCCCCAGTATAACTTTCAAAAAAGTTCTTTTGTACTGGAATCAAAGGTGCCGTACCTATCACCTCTTCCTGAGAAATCTCTATACTTAGACTATCTACGAGAAGCGCTAAGTCACTTAGAATTGGAGCATTAAACACGTCTTGAACGGTCAATTGAAAGCCTCGATTTTTCATACGTGAGGCAATCTGAATTGCCTTAATAGAATCTCCGCCTAAATCAAAGAACAATTCATTTCTACTAACTTTGTTAACAGATAGTACTTCCTGCCAAACTTCGGCTAAGGCAACTTCAATTTTTCCATTTGGCGCATCATATTCCTGTCTTCCCAAATCAGACTCATCAGGTTCTGGAAGACGTTTCTTATCTAACTTTCCACCTACCGTTACTGGGAATTGATCTAAACGAATAAAAAACTTCGGCACCATATAATCTGGCAGGTACTTAGCCAAATTCTTCTTCGTGTCCGTTACATCCAATTCAACATCAGACACATAGTATTGACAAAGATAATAAGCACCATTACGATCTTTAAGTGCTAAAACTTGTTGTTCAGCAATTCCTGTAACATCTTTCAGCTTGGTAGTAATTTCTCCTAGCTCAATTCGATACCCGCGAATCTTAACCTGTTCATCTTTACGTCCATGAAAAACAATTCTTCCATCCGAAAGAATTCTGGCTAAATCTCCAGTCTTATAAAGTGTTTCTCCTTTACTAAAAGGATTGTCGACAAAGCGCTCTTTACTAAGCTCATCTCGATTATGATATCCAAGTCCAACTCCTCTACCTCCAATATATAATTCGCCAACTACTCCGTCAGGTACAATATTTCGATAGTCGTCTAGAATATAACATGTGGTATTCAGAATTGGAGTACCTATAGCAGGTTCTAATTTGTACTCTTGCCAAGTGCTAAAATCTATACGTTCTGCTATTGAACCAATAGTTGATTCTGTTGGTCCATAGTGATTAATAAATTCGGTTTCGGGATATTTAACATGGAACTTTTCTACTTCGTCACAAGATATGTTCTCTCCTCCTAGCATTACCATTCTTAAGGAAGGAATATGGTAATGATCAAATGCTTCATTGTTCACCAATGACGCAAACATACTTGGAGTGAATTTCATATGAGAAATTTGCTCCCTTTCTACATATTCTAAAAGCAATCCAGGATTCAACAGTGCTGATCTCGAAATAACATGCAACGTTCCCCCTGTCAATAAGGCTCCAAATAAGTTTGTGAATGACCCGTCAAATCCAAACGAATGAAGTAACGTAGTACTGTCCGAATTAGTAATTTCAAATTCGGTTACAAACCAATCGATATAGTTTACAAGATTTGAATGAGTTAAGTAAACTCCCTTTGGCTTACCTGTAGAACCAGACGTATAAATCAAATAAGCAAAGTCATTGGTACTGATTTCCGCTGGTTGGTAAGTTGCTTGATTCGCAACGTTGTTAACCTCATCAATTGCTAAAGTATGAGTAACTTTACTAGATAAATCCAACTCCTGACTAATCACATTTGTTGAGATAATTAGTTCAGCTTTTAAGTCATCAATAATACCTTCAATTCTTGCAAGAGGATAATCAGAATCTATTGGGACAAATGCTCGTCCTGATTTCAAGACTCCAAAAATTGCCACAACCGCATTCAGCGACTTTTCCATTACAATTGGTACAAATTGAATATTTGTTTTTTTATCCAACGTATCAATTTGCGTCGCAATGTAATTCGCTCTATTGTTAAGCTCAGAGTAAGTCAGCTTAGTATCCTCGAACTGTAAAGCAATATGTTCTGGGTTTTCTAAAACTACCTTATCAAACCAGCTTACAATTGTTTCTGAAGATCTTAAGGTATCTTGAATAGGCTTGTTAAAGGCCTGAACCGTCTTCCGTTCGGATGGAGTGGCTAACGGCAATTCTCCAATTTTAGCTTTAGAATCACTGGTTATCAAACCTAAAATAGTATTGAATCTATCCCTTAATTTTTCAATCGTTTCAGGTTTAAAAAGTGAAGAGGAATACACAAAAGAAAATTTAATTTGTTCTCCTACATTCACTACTTGTAACGTCAGATCAAATTTTGAAACGGATCGATCATAGGTAGTTGGTTCTATCTCAAGATCCCCTAAGGTCAGTTTCTTTTCGGACATTTCCTGATAGGAAAACATCACGTCAAATAATGGATGTCTTGAAACATCTCTTGGTAAATCTAAAACATCTACTAATTCCTCAAAAGGGTAATCCTGATGAGCAACCGCGGATTGAACCTGACGGCTAGTTTCTTTCAAAAATTCTGAAACATCGGTCTCCGGATCTAAATTGGAACGTAATGCCAGCGTGTTAACAAACATTCCAATCATATTTTGCAATTGGTGATTTGTTCTACCAGAAACTGGTGTTCCAATTACAAAATCTTGTTGCCCAGTATACTTGTAAAGCAACAATCTAAACGTCGAAAGTAAGATCACGTATGGAGTAACATTCTGTTTAGTAGCCAAAGACTTAAGATCAGAAAATTGCTCGCTGGTCAATGTATATTGTACTAATGCACCATTATAGTTCTTTTGAGCTGGCCTTGGATAATCACATGGTAATGCTAAAGGTTCTGGAATGTCTGCGAATTGTTGAGACCAGTAATCCTTTTGGTTTTGCCAATTGGAATTATCAAATTGTGCATGCTGCCATACGGCAAAATCTTTGTATTGAAGTCGTGGTGCTGGCAGATCAACACCTTCGTAAAGTTTTATCAATTCATCCGTGAGTATACTTATCGATATACCATCCGAAATAATATGGTGCATATTATAGAATAAGCAATACTCCAACGCTGAAATCTGCACCAATCGAACTTCGAAAAGATTTCCTTGTTCCAGGTTAAAGGTCTTAACAAAGTCCTGATACAATATTGCTAAATTGTCCGTTGCTCCCTGAACCAAGTCTAGCTTTATAGGTTCCCTTTGGTGAACAATTTGAACTGCATCATCTCCTCTAAGGTGAAAAGAAGTTCTTAGGGATTCGTGTCTCTCCAACAGAGCGTTAATAGCATTTTCTAGCTTAGAAACATCAAGAGTTCCTTTAAGCTTCAAAGCTCCAGGCATATTGTAACTAGTACCTAGACCTTCAAATTGCTCCAGCACAAAAATTCGATGTTGGGCAACGGATAATGGGTATTCTTCTCTATTCTCGGCTGGTGTTATTACCAAAGAATCAACTACCTTCTCAAGTTTATCTATATAAACGGCTAGTTCTTCCAGATTTAGTGCTTCGTAAATTTCACGAATAGAAATATTTACCCCAAAGCTTTTATTAACTTCGTTAACTAGTCGAATCGCTTGTAAAGAGTGTCCTCCAAGATCAAAGAAATTTGAGGTAAGTCCTACTTTTATAACACCAAGCACCCGTTGCCACAATTCCACCAACTTTATTTCGGTTGGGGATTCGGGAGTAACAAGTTCTTTTATTTCTCCTTCAATATTCGGATATGGCAACGCGCCTTTATCCACTTTACCATTTGGAGTTGTAGGAATTGACTCAATATGGGTAAAAGTATTAGGAACCATGTAAGCTGGCAACATAGCCGATAAATAGGTTCTCAATTCATATACGGGCTTACCGTGCTCACTTACATAATATGCGCAAAGCAACTTGTCTCCAGATTCATTAATTACTCGATCAGTAACCACCACATCTTTAATCTCCTCGTGTGTGTAAAGTTTCTGTTCAAGTTCACCGAGTTCAATACGATAGCCACGTATTTTGACTTGATTATCAATACGGCCTAAATACTCCAAGTCACCATTGGGAAGCCAGCGAACTAAATCGCCAGTTCTATACATTTTTCCTGAACCTTCGGTAAAAGGGTTGTTCAAGTATCTTCGGGAAGTAAGACTAGGTCTATTTAAGTAACCTTGTGTTACTCCTTCTCCTGCTAAAAACAATTCGCCAGCTACACCCATTGCAGCTAGATTACCATTAGCATTCAAAACATAAGCCTGCGTATTTCCGATAGGTTTACCTATTATCTGCTTCGAGTGTTCATCTATATCACGAAATCTATAGCAGGTACTATATGTTGTATCTTCAGAAGGTCCATATAGGTTTCTTACTTCAACTTTACCAAATTCCAGACGATCTTTTACGAATAATGGAATCGGTTCTCCTGCCATGTTAATTGCACTAACATTTTGCAGGTTGACACCGTTGGTCAATAGATCTTTAATTACAACTGGAACTGTATTTATTAGAATTTTTTGATCCTCTTCTAAATACTGTTCTATGCTTAAACCATCTTCAAGAATTCTGATCTTCTTACCTGCCGAGAGGCTAAAGAACATTTCAAAAATGGATAAATCAAATGAATATGAAGTTGAGTTATAGGTGATATCAAAATCTGTAGACTCAAACTCTTTATTGGACCATTCAACGAAAGAGTTCAAATTGTTGTGAGATATCATCACACCCTTTGGCTTTCCTGTTGAACCAGAAGTATAAATCATATATGCTAAAGCATCTGGTTTCAATTCTGGTAAGGTAATCGAATCTGGCCCTTGTTTTAAATCTAGCTGATCTATAAACACCTGTTTAGGTAAAGTATAAACTTTACGTTCATACTTGGATTCAGTAATCACTGCCCCTGACTTGGAAGAATCTTCTAGCATAAACTCGATTCGTTCCAATGGGTATTTAGGATCTACAAATACATAAGCCGCTCCAGCCTTCAATACTCCCAATATCGAAATTGGAATAAAGATGCCTCTTTCAAGAATCAACGGAACAACATCTCCTGGCCCAATACCTTTCTCTTTTAATACATTGGCAATAACATTCGAAGCCGTCCAAATTTCCTGATAAGTAAACTTCTTATCGTCATGTATGAATGCAACTTGATTTTGTAACTGATTAACCTTTCTCTCAATTTTTAAAAGTACGTTATCTAACTTATCATAGTCAAACGCATTGTCATTAAAGTTGTTTAAAAGCGAACTCTCCTCCTCCTTCGATAATATTTGAATCTCATCAATATTTGAATTTATCGCGTCTGGAAGTTGATTGGCAACATGAATCAAACGATTGACAAATCTCTCAACGGTTAATCTGCTAAATAGATTTGTACTATAATCCACTGTAAAATCTAGAGTATCTTCGTTTTCGAAGACGATTAAACTCAAATCAAATTGAGTACTTCCAAGGTCAAACTCGTATTGCTCGAACCTAAGGTCTTCCGTTTTTAATTCACCAAGCTCCATATTTTGAACCACCAACATGGTATCAAATAATGGATTTCTATTAAGACTTCTACTCAATTCAAGGCTTTCTACCAACTGATCGAAAGGATAATCTTGATTCTCGTATGCATCTAAAGATGTTTTCTTTACTTCTAGTAAAAAGTCCTTAACCTTCTTACTTCCTTTAGGATAGGATCTTATAGCAAGTGTATTCAGAAAAACACCTATTATCTTTTGTAAATCCTCATGATTACGTCCCGCAACAGGTGTTCCAACTACTATATCTTCTTGACCTGTTTGCTTTGACAGAAAAATATTATAAATCCCCATCAAAAGCATAAACATAGTAATGTTATGCTCCTTGGAAAGTTTTCTTAGCTTGGAAGTGAGTTGCTTATCGAACTGAAAGGTAAAAGAAGACCCATTGAACAGTTGCATTTTCGGACGCTCAAAGTCTGTAGGTAAATCCAACATAGGAACAGAATCCAAAAATTGATTCGCCCAATACTTTCCTTGTCTTTCAGTTATATCACTTTGCGAGAATCCTTTATGCCAATGAGCGTAATCTTTGTATTGAATTCTTAGAGGTTTAAGCTCTATATTATCATACAATTTGACGAAATCTCTGATAATAAGTCCCATTGAGCTACCGTCCGAAATAATATGATGAATATCGAAAAGCAATAAATGTCTTGTTTGGCTCTCGCTATACAAGCCTACTCTAAACAACGGAACTTTACTAAGATCAAAGCTCCTTACAAATTCACCAATCAAAGAATTAATGGTCCCTGCTTTTTTCAACTGTAGTTGCTCAATCTCAAATGAAGCAGATTCATTAATTACCTGAACGGGTTGATTATCTATCAGTTTAAAAGATGTTCGAAGGCTTTCATGTCGTTGTATTAGACCTAAAAAAGCATTTTCCAAACGTTTATGATCCAATTCTCCAGTTACCCAAAAAGCTCCAGGCATATTATAGCCTGTTGCATTTTCATCCAGCTTGTTGAGCACAAACATTCTTCTCTGTGCAGAACTTACAGGATAGTACTCGGCTGCTGAGATTGTCGGGATACCTTCAAATGGATTCGTTGAATGTTGTTCCACAACAGGCGCCAACTGAGCAATTGTTGGATTTGCAAAAAACTCTCTTAATGGCAGCTCAACATTCAAACTCTTGTGAATTTTTGATATTACAAGTGTAGCTTTCAAAGAGTGTCCTCCTATCTCAAAGAAATTCTCATTGGTACCAATTTCATTGGTTGCTCCAAGCACTTTTTGCCAAATTGAAACTAATGTTTTTTCCGTATCTGTAACGGCCTCTAATTTATGAACAGATGTTTTCAATTCTGGATCTGGCAACTTACTTCGATCCAATTTCCCGTTGGCTGTAATCGGAATTTCGTCAATCCTAACAAAATAAGTCGGGATCATATATTGAGGCAAATGATCCTCAAGTAACTGATGATAATTAATCTTTTCGTCACTAGGCGAAATCACGTAAGCCACCAGATAATCATTATTATGATTATCCTTATTAGCAATCACTACCGCATCTGAAATATTCTCTAACTGTCTAAGTTTAGATTCTACACCTTTAATTTCAACTCGATATCCTCGAATTTTAATTTGGTCATCATTTCGTCCCTTAAACTCTATAGCACCCTGATGCGTCCATCTTCCTACATCACCTGTCGCATACAGTTTCGTACCAGTCTTGAAAGGGTTATCTATAAATTTTTGATCGTATAATTCGGATTTTCCTTGATATCCAACCGCTAAACCGTGTCCAGAAACAAATATTTGTCCTTCAACACCAATTGGGACCGGTTTAAATTGTCGATCTAGTATAAAAATATTCGTATTTCGAATAGGCTTTCCAATAACAGGTCTAGTTTCAAACGTATCTAAATCGTCTATTAAGTGTGTTATACAGCCAATTGTGGATTCCGTTGGACCATAATGATTTATAAAACTCACATTCGGATTAATAGAAAGGAAAGTTCTAACATCTTCGGTTTTAATGGATTCGCCTCCTAAGAATACTTTATTCAGCTTTTTTGCTTCTTTAAAGTTTTCGGTATTCGTTGCATTTAATAAGGTGAAAAGCTGCGACGGTGTGGTCTTAAAGAATGTAATATCGTTTTCGACAATATAGTTGACCAAGAAACTTGGTTCTTTACGATCGTTTTCCTCAATCAGATGAATTAATCCTCCGTTAAATAATGTTCCTAATAACGCCGTATAACCAAGGTCAAATGCATAAGATGTAAGTAACAGTGAGCTGCTAGAATGATTAATCCCATATTCTAAATTTATCCACTGAGTATAATTCGTCAAAGCTCGATGAGGAATTAAAACCCCTTTAGGCACACCAGTTGTTCCAGAAGTATAAATCGCATAAGCTACGCTTTCACCATTTCTTTCTTTTTTAATCGTAACTGACTCCTCACTTCTATTTGAGATATCTAAAACTATTGGTTTAACACTAGCAAAAGATTCATCTGCAAAAACCGCTTTAATGCCACTATCCGAAACAATATAGTTTTTACGTTCTGTAGGATTTGAAGGGTCAATAGGAACAAACACGGCACCTACCTTCCAAATTGCCAACATGGCACAAACTAGTCTTTGGTCGGTTAGAATTGAAACTCCCACAAAATCTCCTCTGGTCACTCCTTCTTCTAGAAGCACCATCGCATAATAATTGGAAATTTGATCTATTTCACGGTAGGTTAAAGAACTACCCTGATAACAAACCGCGTTATTTTCGGGAAATTTGCTAATTAGTATGTCCCATAAACCTAATACATCCTGCTGCTGGTTTTCTTCTTCTGTAGAGTGTGGTCCTTCGAGTAACTTTGTTTTTTCGGTTTGATCTAGAAAATCTAAATCCCCTATGGTACTGGTAAAATCTTTAGTAATAGCTCTTATTACATTTTCAAAGTGTTTACCAAATTGTAGAATTGTTGCTGAATCGAAAAGATCTTTTGAATATTCAATTTTAACATCGAAGCTTTGATCGGCTTCTGCTACATGAATATTCAAATCAAACTTAACATCACCATTGAAAAAATTAACTTCCTCAACCTCTACTCCCTCCAGATTCACTTTTTCTTCATTGGCATTTTGCAATACAAACAAAACATCAAACAGTGCATTTCGCGAAAGATCACGTTGAATATTAAGCTCATCTACCAACTGCTCAAAAGGATAATTTTGATACGTAAACGAATTGAGCAAATCTTCTTTAACCTCCTGATGAAACTCTTGGACTGTTTTACCATGAACTGGTTTACTTCTTAAGGCCAGAGTATTAATAAAAGGTCCAAATACATCTTCTAACTCAAGATGTGGTCGACTTGTAATCGGGGTTCCAATAATTATATCTTCCTGACCAGAGTACCTTGAGAGTGCAATGTTTAAACTAGTAAACAGTAACGTGAAAAACGTAGAGTTAGCATCGCTTGCTAACTTAAACATCCCATCGTAAATGGATTTATCTAACTTAAAAAGATGACATCCACCACTCTTACTTTCCTTCTTGCTTCTCGGGTAGTCGGTTGGAAAACTTAGGGAAGGGAGTTCTCCTCCTAATTGCGAAAGCCAATAGTCCCTTTGTTCAATCAGCGCTTCCGAGTCTAAATAATCTTTTTGCCAAACTGCAAAGTCAACATATCTAATCTTTGGTGGTAAAATTTCTTCTCCTCGGTAAAGCAAAGCTAATTCGGCAATGAGGTTATTAAGGCTATACCCGTCAGCAATGATATGATGAATATCAAATATTAATATCGTTGTTTGATCATTAACTTTAGATATTCCGACTTTTAACAAAGGACACGTACTAATATCGAATGGCCTAATAAACGACTTTACCGTAGCATCAACATTTCCTGTAAAGTCAATTTCTTCAACCTGAATAGATAATACTGGTAAAACCCTTTGAACTGGTTCTCCTTCCTGGGATTCGAAATATGTTCTTAGAATACTATGCTTAACGACCAACTTATCAAAACAAGCTTGGAGTTTTGGAACATCTACCTTACCCTTAACTTGATGGACACTAGTAATGTTATAGTTAAGACTCTCTGGCTCAAGTTGATTTAGTACGTATAATCTCTGTTGAACAGAAGTGGTAGGATAAAACTGCCTTCCAGAAACTGAAGGAATAGAGGAAAAGCTCCTCTCCTTTTTATCCTTGATGACCGATGCTGCCGACGATATGGTTGGGGATTTAAATACTTCTCGAATAGAAAGTTCTACTTTCAAATCTCTGGCAACTTTCCCTATTACCATATTAGCTTTAAGCGAATTTCCTCCAACTTCGAAGAAGTTTTCATAAATTCCTATATCATCTCTTTTCAGGATTTCCGCCCAAATTTTAAAGATCGCTTTTTCCAAATCGGTCTCGGGCGGTACACGCTTCCTGTTTTTTAATTTATTTAAGATTAATTCGTGTAACTCTTCCTTATTTTTCAAAAACTCCCCGTTGCGATATTTTAAGGTGTAATGAAACCTCTTCACCTTACCACTAGTTGTTTTCTCTATGGACCTAACTGGCAAAACCGCATCAACTTCTATAGAAAGTCGACGGTTAATATGCATTTTCAGCTCAAGTGCTATATCTACAAAATCAGTTAGTTTCCCTTTGAATAAAACAAAAACAAGAATTTCATCTCTGTAAATCTTTTCATTAGGTGAACCGCAGACTACTACTTTACCAAGATCAACTCCATCTACCTCTTCGGCGATTCGCTCAATATCGTGAGGGTATAAGTTTTGCCCATTTGAGAAGATAATATCTTTTGATCTTCCCGTCACATAAAGCTTGTCCTGAATAAAAAAGCCTAAATCACCCGTCCTTAACCAATTCCCAGAGGAAAAAACAGCTTTATTAGCTTCTGGATTATTATAATATCCTTTTGTTACATTCCCACCTTTAATCTCAATATGTCCTACACACCCTCCTTTCAGTGGTATATAATTATCATCACAGATTCTTATTCTGCAATTATCTACGGGTTTACCAACACAAACGAAGGAAACTCCACTCCGGTCTAGTTCTACATTATCCTTGATTTTTAATTTATCACGATTCAATTTTACTCTTCCAAATTCTTCGTCTGGAGTTGGAAAAGCTACTGCCAAACTTGCTTCAGCCATTCCGTATACAGGAAACATAGCCGTTTTTCGCAACCCATAAGGCTGCATATTTTCTAAAAACTCATCGCATAACTCCGCTGAAATGGGTTCCGCACCGTTCAAAATTCTTTTTACACAGGATAAGTCCCACTTCTCTGCAACTTCCTCCTTGAAAAAGGACATAAAGTGCTTATATCCAAAATTGGGAGACGCGGTAAAACTTACCCGATGCTCATTAATTTTACCCAACCATAAGGATGGTCTTCTGATAAATGCGCTTGTTGGAATGAGATATTGATTAATTCCAAGAAGTAACGGTGTTAAATGAAATCCAATAAGCCCTAAATCATGGGTAAGAGGCATCCAACCAAGTGTGGCATCCTCATCGGTTAGGCCTGAGCAATTTATAATTGCATTAATATTAATAACCAGATTTTCGTGAGTTAATACTACCCCTTTAGGACTTCCAGTAGAACCTGATGAAAATTGTATAAACGCCGTATCAGTAATTGAAGCTTCGTGAAGCACTCCGTCACCACCAGACCATTTCTCCACCTTATCCAATCGAAGCATATGACTTGCATCATATGATTTAAGTTCATCTTCACGAATTTTTGGACCAAATGAACTGTAGGCCTTCTCCTCCGTAATCACATACGGATTAGTCAAGGTGTTCCAAACATTTATCAATTTTGTCCGAGTTTCTGGCGTAAACGCTGGGTTAATAGGCACTGGAATAATACCGCCTTGTAAACATGCCCAAAACAACACTAAAAACGATTCATTATCTTCAATCTGAAAAATCAGTTCATCCCCTGCTTTAAGTCCCTTATATTGTAGATAACCTAAAGCACTTTTTCCTCTACTTAATAAATCTACATAACTTACAAACCTCTCAGATGCGGAGCCATTAATAAACGTAATTCCCCTATCTTCAGAAGTCAAATAAGCTAAGTGTTGGTTAAGATTTCGTAATCCCGGCATATTGATTCTCCCCTAACGTAATGCTTACAACTGTATTCAATTTCTAATACAAATCCGTATGTAACCTAAACAAAAACAAAGATACGCTTTTCACAAATTACATCACTAAAGTTCAAATTATTATTACTTTTGCACAAAAGCAAATTATGAAGCTAATAAAGATTTTACAAAGGGAAACTGGTTACTTTTTTTTCGTGTTTAGCGTTTTAGGGGTGGTTTCTGGTGGATTAAATGCTCTATTAATCCCACTAATTACACACGTTATTTCAGAATATGAACTGCATAAGCGGAGAGATTTTCTTGATGAAGAATTGCTATGGTTCGCTTTGCTAATAATAACCTCCATGATTATAAGTCGAATCTTCTCAAGATTCTTGATTAACCTAACACAAAAGATGGTTTATCGAATGAGACTTGAAATCCTAAACAAGGTGAGACTGGCTAACTTCCACGCTTTTGAAAACATAGGTAAAGAAAAAATATATACGGCCATAACACGAGATGCAGGAGCAGTAAGTGGGACTGCTTCTAGTTTGGTTTTTATATGCACCTCCATGGTGACAATTTTAGGATTATTAGCCTACTTGTGCTATTTATCATGGATCTCTTTTTTAGCAACATTTGCAGCTATGGTAATTGGCTCAGTTGTCTACTGGGTTAGACAACAGGCTATTTTTGAAGATTTAGACGAGGCGCGTAAACTGGAAAATTCTTTTTTCAAATATGTAAGAGAATTACTACTTGGCTTTAAAGAAGCAAAAGTTAATCACAACAAAAATGAAGACCTCTGGGAAAATTACATCTGTGGTGTAAGTGAAGAATCGCGAATGCTATCTACTAAGAGTTCAATAAAGTATTTAGACAACTCATTAATAAGTAGGTTCACTTTCATGTCATTAATTGCATTTGTGTTGTTTGGAATGCCATTCATGACAGGCCAATTTGAAGGGATGTATGAGTATGTATCTATTGTGCTTTATGTAATAGGCCCAATTGCTGGAATTCTAACTGTTATCCCGTCTATTACTAGGGCAAATATTTCGATTGATCACATTGATAAACTTTACCAAGACGCAGAAAAGATCATTGAACTGCAGGAAAGTTTTGAAAGTTTCGAATTTGAAAGTTTAACTTTAGAAGACGTAGTATTCACTTACGACACTGATCTTGATGACGTCCCATTTTCAATTGGACCATTAAGTATGGATATAAAAAAGGGGGATTTCACTTTTATTGTAGGAGGAAATGGAAGTGGTAAAACTACCTTGTTCAAAATTATCACGGGGCTCTACAAACCTGTTTCTGGAACGATCAAGTTAAACGGAGAATTAGTTGAAAACTACACCAAGTTTCGATCTATTTTCTCACCTATATATAGCGATTTTCATCTATTCGAACGAATTTATGGGATGGAAGAGGTCTCTAAAGAGGTGGTAGACGAATACATCAAAATGATGAAACTTGAAAACAAAGTTTGGTTTAAGGACCAAGCTTTTTCTAGCAATGCATTATCAACAGGACAACGCAAAAGACTTGCTTTAATTGTATCACTGATAGAAGACAAACCGGTACTAGTTTTAGATGAGTGGGCAGCTGATCAAGATCCATTATTCCGTAAACATTTTTACGAAAAAATGTTACATGATTTAAAATTAAAAGGAAAAACCATTGTCGCTATCACACATGACGACAACTATTTTCATGTAGCTGACAAACTTTTCAAAATGGAATATGGTAAATTAAATAGTATTAACTAAATTAACGTTTATAGCAAGCTAAACTAAACTAAGTTGAGGATATGGAAAACAGAGTAAAGCTTTTTGCACTTCCATTTGCCGGAGGAAGTAAATACTCTTATAATGATTTCAGAAATAAATTTCCAGGATTTATTGATTTTCACCCAATCGAATTACCAGGTCGAGGTGAAAGAATGACGGAACCCTTGGTTGATTCTATTTCAGGAATGGCTCAGGACATTTTTGATCAAATCAAAGAACATTTAAATCAACCATACGCAATATATGGTCATAGCATGGGTACACTGCTCGGTTATTTATTGATTCACATCATCAAGGACCATAATCTACCTCTTCCTTTACACCTGATCGTAACCGGTTGTGGAGGCCCTTCTTCAGAAGAAAAGGAATTAGATCGTCATAAACTTTCTAAAGTCGACTTCAAGAAGAAACTTAATGAATATGGAGGTAGTCCAAAGGAAGTTTTGGACAACGATGACCTTTTTGATTTTTTCGAGCCTATTATTCGCAATGATTTCAAAGCAGTTGAAACTTACGAATATCAAACATTAGAACCATTTGCGGTACCAATTACTTGTATGATTGGATTGAGTGAACAAACTACGGAAGAAGAAGCAAAACTTTGGCAATTAGAAACCACATTACCAATTTCCGTAAGACAATTTCCTGGGGGGCATTT
>JAHDFW010000055.1 GCA_020627945.1 Cytophagales bacterium | reverse complement strand
TTTGTGTTCCTCTTCTAGATGCAGAAAGGACTAAAATTCCATAAAAAAAGTTGAGATATTTTGTGGTGCGATAAAATCGCACTTCTCAATTCTTCGCGATCCAATTGCGAAGAATTAGTTAAACAAACTAAACTCTACGATGCTGCCCAAACAGAATATAAGCCCAATAGTTCCAGCTTTCTGTTACAAGAAACTGCAACTTCGTAGACCTTGATCGATACATGCTAGTTGGAGTAGGAGAAGGCAGAGCCTCAACCTCCATTTTTTTGCACATGTGCATGGCGCGTTTCATGTGATAAGGATCAGAGACAACCAACGCCGTCGACCAATCATGTACATTCATAATATCCTTTGCATTTTTCACATTGTAATACGTGATTTTAGACTGATCTTCTAAGAATAATTTTTCCGCTTCCACACCCTTATGAATTAGATAATTTTTAGCAGCAAGTGCATCCGAAATCTTTTGTCCCTCACCATAACCACCAGTGAGAATCACGTGGTCAACAACATTTTTCTCCAGCAATGTTTTAGCATGTAGAAGACGCTGTTCAAATACTTGTGAAATTTTCCCATTAGCAGTTCCAGCCCCTAGCACAATGGCTACATCCGCAGGCGATTCGGAGTAGTTCTTAGAATATTTTCTAATGCTCCTCATCGTATTAAAAAACAATCCCCATACGCAAAGAGCAATAATTGCAAAGTATTTTAAATTCTTCCTTTTCCTCATTAAAACATTACTAGTGCTTATTAATACGTTCAAAACGTGAAAAGTAATTAGAAATTTCAAACTCTAAACTCTTTGTTTTCCGTAACTCCAATGAAGAAGAGACGCAACTAAAAACTAAAAACTAAAAACTCAGAACTAAAAACTCGATACTCCCTACTCTTGCTCCCTACTCAAAACTCATAACTAAAAATCCTAAACCACTTCCTTCAAAACCTCAATTTGAGCCTTCAACCTTTTAAACTCCTCAAAACTCAACGTTTGTTGACCATCACTGTAAGCCTTTTCAGGTTCATAATGTAATTCAATGATTGCACCATCCGCTCCTGCCGCCAACGCCGCCAACGTAACTTTGTCCACATGTTTACGAATTCCTATACCATGACTTGGATCAGCAATTACAGGTAAATGACTTTTCTCTTTTAGAATTGGAATAGCATTAATGTCGAATGTATTTCTATACGCCTTCTCAAACGTTCGAATACCACGTTCGCACAACAATAGATTCTCATTTCCAGCAGAAAAAACGTATTCCGCAGATTGTAATAACTCATCTATTGATCCACTAATTCCACGTTTAATCATTACTGGTTTTTCAACTTTTCCTAATTCATCCAGAAGGTTAAAGTTTTGAGAATTACGAGCACCAACTTGGAAAATGTCAATGTAGTCGTGCATTTCTTCGATTTGAGATACCTGCATAACCTCTGTGATAATCTTGATTCCACGCTCCTTACAAAGTTTGTAGAAAGACTTTAAACCATCAATTCCCAACCCACGGAAAGAGTAAGGAGAACTACGAGGTTTATATACTCCACCGCGCATGATCTTCACGTTGTTGTGGTACAAATAATCAGCAATTTTCTCAATTTGCTCCTCATTCTCAATAGAACATGGCCCAGCCATCAAAGTGAAATCATCTCCACCAATTACAACTCCATCACCAAGGTCTATAGACGTAGGATTAACTTTCCATTTAGCTGATACTAACTTGTAATCATCAGTTACTCGGTGTACGTCTTTTACTCCTTCAAGATTTCCAATAATCCTGATGTCAATATCCTTCTTCAGGATGGCAACCTCATAATGTTGGAATTGTGTTTTTATGGTCGTGTGCGAAATGCCCAATTGATCCAAAGTTTCTCGGATTTTCTGTGTTGCATTTTCACTGATGTTTGATTCTAATTGTATTATCATAATTCTTTATAAATGTGAAATCAGAAATAGAAGGGATGAAATGTAGTCTCAAGTTGAACTACAACTTTTCAATTTCCGACTTTTAGATTTCAATTTTTACTTCTAATTTCTGTTATAAACTTAGTAACATTCTCCTCCAATGCTCCTTCTTGATTTATTGCTTTGATGAACGCAGAACCAATAATTCCTCCTGCGCTATATTGACATACGTTATTGAACGAATCACGATCACTAACTCCAAATCCAATAAGATGAGGTGTTGTGAGATTCATAGCGTTCAAACGGTTATAATATTCTACTTGTGCATTTACATTTACTGATCCTCCGGTAATGCTATTACTTGAAACCGCGTAGATAAAAGCTTCTGATTTAGCATCAATTTCTCGAATCCGTTCTTCGGAAGTTTCTGGAGTGACTAGCATAATATTTACTAAACCATGCTTTTTGAATAATGTCTCGTAGTGTTTCTGGTAATAACCTAATGGCATATCTGGAATAATAAGTCCATCTACACCTACTTCTTCGCAACGTTGACAAAATTCCTTCTCTCCAAACTGTAATAAAGAATTAAGGTATCCCATAAGTATGATAGGGGTGTCAACCGTTTCACGAACACCTTCCAACTGCTCAAAGATTTTAGCCAATGAAATTCCATTTTCGAGTGCAATTGATCCACTATTTTGGATGGTCGGACCATCAGCCAAAGGATCAGAGAAAGGAATGCCTATTTCCACTAAATCAACATCCAAGGTTGAAATGTGTTTTAAAATTCTCGCGGTGTCATCCAATTCGGGATAACCAGCAGTGAAGTAGATATTTAAAATGTCTTTTTTCTTACGTTCGAAAAGACTAGTAATTCTATTGTTCATATTATTAAGTGTCATCTCTGCGCTCCTTTGCAGTTAGTTCAATTATTTAACGTATTTTTCATAGGTGCCCATGTCTTTGTCTCCACGACCAGATAAATTCACAACCACTACGTCAGACGATTTGAAATTCATTTTCTCTAATTGGGCTAAGGCGTGACTTGATTCCAATGCAGGAATAATTCCTTCAGTTCTTGCTAATTGCATCCCTGCGTCCAGCGCTTCTTGATCAGTTACAGAAGTGAATTCAGCTTTGCTAGAATCATATAAATACGAATGCACAGGTCCAATTCCTGGGTAATCTAATCCTGCTGAAATTGAATGAGGTTCTACAATTTGTCCATCATTGGTTTGCATTAAGTATGTTTTGGATGCATGAATAATTCCCTTTTTACCTAAAGCAATCGATGCTGCAGTTTTGCCTGAAGAAACTCCAAGTCCAGCAGCTTCTACCGCTATCAGTTTTGTATGATTATTATCTATAAAATGGTAAAAAGCTCCAATAGCGTTACTACCACCTCCTACACATGCAATTACATAATCTGGTTTCGTTGTCCCTTCTTCGGTTGCCAATTGAATTTGAATTTCCTCAGAAATCACGGATTGAAAATCAGCAACCATTTGTGGATATGGATGTGGTCCGACTACTGATCCAATTATATAGTGAGTATCAACTGGATTTTGAATCCATGCACGAATAGCTTCGTTGGTTGCATCTTTAAGTGTTTTACTTCCACTAGTAGCGGGAACTACTTTAGCACCGAGCATTTTCATTTTCTTTACATTGGGTGCTTGCCGTTCAATGTCAATTGCTCCCATGTAGATAGTGCAATCCATTCCCATTAGCGCGCAAGCCGTTGCGGTAGCTACTCCATGTTGTCCAGCACCAGTTTCGGCTATAATTCTCTTTTTACCCAAGCGTTGTGCTAAAATGATCTGACCAATAGTATTGTTGATTTTATGTGCACCTGTATGATTAAGGTCTTCACGTTTTAAATATAATTTAGCACCATATTTTGTACTTAAGTTTTTTGAATAATACAATGGTGTAGGGCGTCCAACATATTCTTTCAAGATCTTCCTAAATTCTTGTTGAAAGGATTTGGAGGATGTGATTTCCTTATAATTATCTTGCAACTCTTTTACGTTTGGGTAGAGCATTTCTGGAATGAATGCTCCGCCAAATTCTCCGTAAAATCCGTTTTCATCAATCAAATGTTTCATAGTGTTTTTATTTGATCTATGGCTTCTGATACCAGTTTGGAATCTTTTAGGCCAGGTTCAATTTCAAATTTGCTGTTTATGTCAATGCAATAAGGTTGCACCTTTATTTGTTCTATTTGTGTAATGTTGTCTGGACTTATTCCTCCGCTCAAGAAATAAGGTTTGTCCAACCTGTAATTTTCTAAAACGCTCCAGGAAAACTGCATTCCTGTTCCTCCATATTGATCGCTTTTAGTGTCGAATAAAAAGTAGTCAATCACTGATTCGTATTCGTTTAATACCTCAAAATCGAAAGAACTATTAATGCCAAATGCTTTTATGATTTTGTAACCAGCACCCTTCAGTTTGTAACAATACTCGGGTGATTCGTCTCCATGCAATTGCAATAGATCATATTGCTTGAATTTTTCTCCAACAAGAAGATCTTCTAATGGTTGATTAACCATTACAGCAACACTTTTGACCTTTGCATTAGACTGGATAAGTTCAGGAACTACGAAACTCTCACCTACAAAACGTTTCGATTTTGGATAATGGATAAACCCCATATAATCTAAACCTGAATTCAGAACTTCTTGTATGTTTTGGGATTGTTTCATCCCGCAAACTTTTACCAGCATCTTTCTAACTAAGTTCAGCGTTTATTTTTTGGATGTAATTTTCGCAACGTGCTCCCGGATCGCTAGATCTCATGAAATATTCTCCAATAAGGAAACCTTGAAAACCTGCTTTCTTTAAGGTGATAAGGTTATGAACATTTGATATTCCTGATTCTGCAATCTTTACCATATCCTTTGGAAGCAAATCTGCCAAACGAATAGAGTTTAAAATATCTACTTCGAACGTATCTAGATTTCGGTTGTTAATTCCTACCATGTCAACTTCAGGAATAAGATGCTTTTCGAATTCTTGTTCTTCATGTAATTCTAAGAGCACTTCCATTCCAAGATCATGCGCAATTTTGGTGTACTCTTTGACTTGTTCAGGCGTTAAAATTCGAGCAATTAGTAAAATGGCATCCGCTCCAATCGACTTAGCCTCAAAAATTTGATATTCGTCTACTACAAAGTCTTTTCTTAGAATAGGGCAGTAGTTGAATTTTCGTGCTGTTTCCAAATCTTTTTCAGAACCTCCAAAAAATTCACTGTCGGTCAAAACGGATAGGGCTGAAGCTCCAGCTTGCATGTAGCCTAAACTAACTTGTTCAGGATTAGCGTATTTATTAATAAACCCTTTGGACGGAGATTTACGTTTAAACTCAGCTATAATTCCACTGCGCGTTGGGTCAGTGATATATTGTTTCATAGAAACAGGCTGTGAGTTATAGTATATTGAGGTTTCTAACCTCTTAATAGGTGAGATTTCCTTTCGGTTTTGTACCTCCTGAAGTTTGTGTTGTTTTATTTTTTCTAAGATATGCATATGCTAATTAGAGTTCAGATGTTAAGTTTTGAGTCGTTTTCTTTGGTGCTAAAGCTTTCTAAAACTATTTGTTAGTTTGATAAATCTTTTAATGTGCTAAACGCCTTAAGTGCTTTACCCCCTAATAAAGAGTCTTTTGCTAATTCGAGGCATTCTATTATTTCTTTATTTCTATGTACCGTTTGTATTGCTGTAGCAGCGTTAGCTAAAACAACATGATTCTGTGAATCAGTTCCTTTTCCGTTTAATATTTGCATAAAAATTTCTGCTGCTTCTTCTACGGTGTCACCTCCTCCAATGTCTTTTAATAGTACAGGTTCAAAACCAAATGTAGAAGGTTTACCAATTCGTTCTCCATCGTTATGGATTTGTTTGTAAGAACCAGTTAGTGATATCTCATCAAAACCATCTAAAGCATGAATAATACTGTAGTTTTTGTCGGATTGTTCATACAGGTATTGGTAGATTCTGGCAATTTCAAGATTGAATACTCCTACCATTTGATTTTTAGGTTTAGAAGGGTTAACCATAGGACCTAGCATGTTGAAGAACGTCTTTACTCCTAATTTCTTTCTTACTGGAGCTACATTTTTCATTGCGGGGTGAAAGAGAGGAGCGTGTAAAAAGCAAATTCCAGCTTCTCTGATTTGTGATTGCAGTTTAGCTTCTTCATTAGTGAAAACAATACCTAAACTTTCCAATACGTTTGAAGATCCTGAGATAGAAGAAACTCCATAGTTTCCGTGTTTTGCTACTTTTACTCCAGCGCCAGCTACTACAAATGATGTTAGAGTTGAAATGTTGAAGGTGTTTTTCCCATCTCCACCTGTTCCACAAAGGTCAATGGTATTAAATTCGGATAAGTCTACTGGAACGCAAAGTTCAAGTAATGCATCTCTGAAACCTGTTAGCTCGTCTACGGTAATGCTTCTCATTATAAAAGCAGTTAAGAATGACGCAATTTCAGTTTCGTTATAGATTCCAGAGGCAATTTCGGTAAGGACTTGATGTGCTCCTTCTTTGCCAATAGTCTCATGATTATGTAATTTTTGAAGTATCTGTTTCATGTTTACGATAATGTCTGAATTAGTAAGTTTTAGTGATTTACCCAGTTTCTAAGCATTTTAATTCCCTCAGGAGTCAAAATGGATTCTGGATGAAATTGTAGTCCCCGTATGTCATATGACTTATGACGAATGGCCATGATATTTCCATCTTGATCTGAAGCTAAAATTTCAAGATCATGAGCGTTGTCAACGTTTACTACCCAGGAGTGATAATGTCCTATTTCAGGGTTTTGTTCAACACCTTCGAATAGGTAATCTGATTCCGAAATAGAAATGTTGGATGCGATCCCATGTTTAGGTTTCTCTAGGTTGTTTAAGGACCCTCCAAATTGTTCTGCAATTGCCTGATGACCCAAACAGATTCCGAGAGTAGGAATTTGAGTTGAATGGTCACTTAGAAACTTCATTAATTCTCCAGCATCTTCAGGAATCCCCGGTCCAGGCGAAAGAACTACCTTGTCAAATAAGTTTATTTGATCAAATGGAATTTTATTGTTTTTGACCACAGTTACATCTATTCCTTCAAAAGTTTTTAAAGCGTGGATTATATTATATACAAAAGAATCAAAGTTGTCTATTACTAGTATTTTCATTTTGTTTTTATTTAGCACATCTGGTAGGAATCGAACCTACTCGACGTCGGTTTTGGAGACCGACCGGCTACCTCAGCCTCAGATGTGTATGTTTATATTTCGTTCGCGTATTTAATGGCTTTTCTTAATGCTCCAATTTTATTATTCACCTCTTGCAACTCACTATCTGGAACTGAATTAATTGTAATTCCTGCTCCTGCTTGATAAGTAAGTACTTTATTGTGACTTAAGAATGAACGAATGAAGATCGCATGGTTCACTTCTCCGTTAAACCCATACATTCCAATCGTTCCTCCATAGAAACCACGAGCGTCAGGTTCAAGATCATCAATAATACTCATTGCCTTGTGCTTTGGTGCACCCGATAAAGTTCCTGCGGGATATGTTTCTCCAAGTATTTTAACGGGGTTATAATCCTCTTCCAATTCAGAGGTCACTTTAGACACCAAGTGAATCACATGCGAGTAATATTCTACTTTTTTGAATCGTTCCACCGTTACTTTTGATCCTGATTTGCTCAAATCATTTCTTGCTAGGTCAACGAGCATAACATGTTCCGCATTTTCTTTTGGGTCTTCTAAAAGTTCTTGAGCAGCTTTTTCGTCTTCCAGAATGTTTCCTGTACGTTTAAAGGTTCCAGCAATTGGATTTATAACCGACTTGCCATCTTTAATAATTAACTGTGCTTCTGGAGAAGATCCAAAGATTTTGTAATCCCCAAAGTCAAAGTAGAATAGATATGGAGAAGGGTTTATAGAACGTAACGCGCGATAGACATTAAATTCGTCTCCGCTAAACGTTTGCTGAAACTTTCTAGAGAGTACAACTTGAAACACATTTCCATATTGGCACTCATCTTTTCCTTTTTTGATGATCTCAAGGAATTTTTCATCCTCAAAATTTGAAGTTTCAGCCGAATCAGCCTTGAAATTATATGCAGGTACGGAACGATTATTAATATAAGCTAGGAGCTGATCAATTTCGGAAGATTGCTCGGGAAGTAAGTTCTCTATTATGAATAGCTCATTGTTAAAGTGGTTGAAAATGATCACGAAACGAAACACATGATACTCCAAAAGAGGTTGTTCACCACGTTTGTTATTGAATTCTATTTCCTCAAACAATGGAATAGCATCATAGGAAGTAAAACCGAATGCTCCTGAGTACGTTACACCGATAGGGAGTTCATTTATTTCGAATGAGTTAAGGTACTCTTGAAGCGTATCAGCTACATCTATGTTTTTTGTAGCTAGTTTGGAACTCGAAGCGCTAGGAAAACTAATGGTCGTTTCATCTTCTCTGACCTGAATACTCGAAATGGATTCTAAGCATAAGTAAGAGTAAGATTCATTGCGGTTTTTATAATCTGAACTTTCAAGAAGCAAGTTGCCATGATATTTGTCGCGCAGTTTCAAATAAAGCTCTACTGGCGTGTGCATGTCGCTCAGTGTCTTTTTGAAGTGTGCGTTTAGTTTGATTTTAGCTTTCATGTATCTGTATGTGGTTCGTTCGTTAAAAAATTGGGTACAAAAAAAAGACCTGCCGGATGGGCAGGTCTTTGATTGTTTATTGTTTAGGTTTTACAAACAGGCAAATAGACTAGTTCCCGATCCGATCTAAGGATTGAGTAGTCCACCACCAATTGTTATGTAAAATGTTTTTGTTCATTTTCTTTTTGTTGGGACAAATATATGTAAATGAGTTTTTAATTTCCTAAAACAATTTTCAAATTATTTACGAAACGCTGTTTTTGACCTAAGAGAACTGAATATTCATGGTGATTTTAGCTCCTAATGCCTCAAAAACTCTTTGCAGCGTATCTATTGTAACATTACCAGTTTGATTTTCTAAACGGGATATTTGAGCTTTTTGCACACCAACTAATTCACCCAGTTGCTCTTGCGTAAGCTCTTTTTCTTTACGAACTCGTTTAATCATATCTCCTATAAGCTCCATTTTAAGCTCAAACTCGTATTGATCTCTTTCTGGAGTTCCTAATTCTCCTATGAGTTTGTCTTCAACTTCTTGAAGTGTGTATTTTTTCATGAGTCAGAGTTATTAAAGTATTTTTGTCTAATTTTATTAGCCTTTTCAATTTCGCTTCTTTTTATTTTACTTTCTTTTTTAAGGATTCCATGAGTGGCAACTACCAAAGTATCTTGTTCGTTACTTTTATCCCAAAATGCTAAAAGTCGGTATTGTTTGTTGCCGAAGCGTGTTCTAAATTCCCAAATTTCTTTATCTAATTTTTTAAATAATTTTGGATCTGTTTCGTATTGAGAACGATTAATGTTTTGAAGAATCTTCTTTCTGGTTTTTAAATCTAAGTTTTCTAAGTAGGTAAAAGCTTGCTCCAAAATTGAACATTAAAGCGTCTAATCATTTTCTTATACTCTCAAATTTAATAATAGTTTCGTTGTAACGAAACATTTTTCAATATTTAAACCATAAGATCCTAAATATGATTATAAATTTAAGAATAAGGGTAAAATATTTGCTTTTAAAACTCTTAAGTGATGCGGATTATTGTGACGTTCGTCGTGGTTTTGTATTATGATTCGACTAGGGCAGTAGTCTTCTCCCAAATCTCTTCGAAAACTTCTTCTACGGTTCTTTCTCCATTTATGATCACCACATTATCTTTTTTGCCTTCTCTTTCGATCGCGTTGTAATAATTTTGACGAGTAGTGCGAATGCGTTCTTCGTTTTCGAATAGGTCTAAGAATTTACGTGAAGTGTTCATTCTTCTCATGCTTTCTTCAACAGAAATGTCAATGAAGAATACGATATCTGGGCGTAGAATATCTGCACAAACACTATTTGCATTGATCACATAATCCAAGCTTAAGTGCGGAACATGATACGCATAGGAGGAATAGTAGTATCGATCTGAAATTACATGAGTATTATCGTCCAAATATTTTACGATACCATTAGAGTTGTTGGTTAGGTGGTCCAGTCGATCCGCAACAAACATTGCTCCGATAGTCTTTTCGTCTGCAACTATTCTTTTATTCAGGATATTTCGAATTACACTTCCAAAGGGACTATCAGTAGGTTCGAAAGTCTTGTAAACGTCCAAAGATTGCTCGTTCATCTTGTTGTACAACATGCTGCTCAATGTTGACTTACCTGAACCATCAATCCCCTCAAATACGATAAACTTACTTTTTCTCATTTCGAACCTATGTTGTTAGTTAGTAATTGTCTGCAAATATCTAAAGTTTTAAGAGTAATGCTGAAAACCTTCTTGATATATTTTTAAGCCAATCAAATACTACGGTCTTATCTTGTTTTTCATTAACTCATTAAGCATAAATGCACACTCTTCTTTAGATTCAGAACCCGTAATTTTTGCTGTAGATTTGGTTTGCGCAATATGGATAAATAATTTTTCTGACGGATTATCAATAGGTTGATAAACCATGTTACCTTTTGCTATCTGTACTAGTTCTGCTTCTCCATGCAATTTGTATTCGCATCCTGTTTCTTTGGAGCTATGTCCAATCAGGAAATTGATGTTCCTTTGATCGGAAGAAGTGTATTTGATATTTATATTTTGAGTGTAGAGGTCATTTTCAAGCGTGAAACTTTCCGTATTAGCTCCTAGTGTCAGCAGCTGCATGGAATCGGGTTTGAATTCTATCTTTTTTTGTTTGTCAAATGTAATGGAACCGTCTTTATCAATTTTTCCAAATTGTTCTATCTGATCACCTTCTGCATGAGGAGCTTCAATTTTACCACTTCCATCGCATTCTTGATGAATAGATCTGAAAACAGCGTATAGAGTAAAATCTTTATTGATTCGGCAAGCCTCCATACATTCAAAGCTGCAGTCACCGTGACATTTCCCGATTGTAATTAACTCAGAACTTAGTTTTTTACCATTTTCATCGAATACCGTCAGTCTAGGTATAATTTCATCTGCTGGCACTGGTGTTATAAAACCGTATACTTTTTCATATCTGAAGTACCCAACCACAGAGCTGCCAATTTTCAATAAAGAATCTAATTCCGCAGGAAGCGGTTTAGTATTCATTATAGTTTCCTGATCCCAATAAAATGGTAAATTGATAACAGGTACTTGTTTTAACCCTTCTTTAAAGTTAACCGTCGTTTTTACTTTATCAGGTTTATTTTGATGTGAGCAGGCGCATAGCAAGCAAGCCAATCCAATTACAAAAAATATTTGAAACCTCATTTTTAAGATTTAATACGTTATTTTAGATTCATAAACGGCTAAAGTTACCAATATTTTTTTTACTGAAACTATGAAGTACTCATTGCATGGAATAGAAACTGAACGTCTTCGTTTTAGAAAGTTAAAACAAGATGATTTTGATTGGTGGATGGAATTTTTTCAGCGATATGAATATGTGCAGTATTTAGGTTTGCCTAACGAGTCGCCTGAAAAGCTTTGTCAAAGATGGTTTGATAAGGTTTTTACCAGATACAAAGAAAATACGGGAGGAATGCATGTATTAGAAATTAAGGATACTGGAGAGGCTATAGGGCAATGTTCCGTACATATTCAGGTTGTGGATGAATCGGAGGAACTGGAAATAGGTTATTCTTTTTTAGAAAGAGCAAATGGAAATGGTTATGCAACTGAAGCGGCCATAAAAGCAAGAGATATGGCTTTTGAAAACAATTGGTCTGACTATTTGATATCTATTGTGGATCTAGAAAATGTTCGTTCGGCAAATGTTGCACTCAGAAACGGTATGGAGTTTTGGAAACAGACCGTATTCAAAGGGTTTGATGTTAATATTTTTAGAATCACAAAAGAACGATGGAGTATGTCATAAGTTAAATTGATGAATCAATATTTAAAACTTTGCAGAGTGCAAAATATTGTTGAAATTTCCCAAAATGCAAAAATAGTGTTTTGAAAATTGTACTTAAGCATGAAATATTGCTTTATAAGGTTATTTGGACCCATTTAATGTACTGGTTATTTGTTTCTCATTAATATTCGTGTATATATTTGGACATGGAATTCAACTTAGACAAAAGCATAGAGATATTAAATCGTACTCCCAAGGTACTTGATTCCCTATTATATGGAATCTCGTCGGATTGGGGGAACGAAAATGAAGGAGGAGAAACTTGGGGACCCTACGATGTTGTTGGTCACCTAATATATCTTGAGCGCATGGATTGGATGGAAAGAGCAAAAACCATCCTTTATCAAACCAACAAAGGCAAGTTTGAAAAAATTGACTGGGAAAGTCAATTCGATAACTCCGTTGGTAAGAGCATGGGTGAACTTCTTCATGATTTTCAAAACCTGAGAAGACAAAATTTGATTTTGTTACAGGAAATGGATTTGAACAACGACAAATTGGACATGACCGGACGTCATTCTAAGTTTGGGGCTGTAACACTACGTGAGTTAATATCAGCATGGGTAGTTCATGACCTTAATCATTTAGCACAAATTACCAGAGTAATGGCCAAACAATATAAAGACGAAGTTGGGCCCTGGAAGAAGTTGCTGAAAATTGTAAATCAATAGATTAATTAAACCTTAGCCGGGGTAGTTAATTCGAGTTTTTCTAAGATAGTTACAATCTGTAATAATTTACAGACAGGTATTTTCTTGTCTTATTTTTTGTGTAAACGGCCTTAATTAGGCTCTTTTTAACCTTTTTTTTAGGTTTTAACGATATTTAATTCGTTTTGACCGAAAAACAAACTTTGGTTAAAAATAGAATAATCATATTTGCCCTCGATTGTAAAATGAATGATTACGCAAAATGAAAAAGACATTACTAATCTTAACTTTTGGTTTGGCAGCGATGCAGTTCAGTGTTGCTCAAACAACAGGTGAAAAAACACTTACCGCGGGCGAGAAGGCTCTTAAATCAGGCTTGAAGGAAGCCTCTTCGGACAAATGGGATAAAGGAGGTACATTTAATATGACCTTTTCTCAAGTTTCTCTTACAAACTGGGCCGGTGGTGGTCAGAATTCCGTTGCATTGAACGGTCTTTTAAGTTTGTACGCAAATAAAAAAATCAATAAATGGAATTGGGAGAATAACTTCGACTTCGCTTATGGGTTATTGAAGCAAGGAGAATCTGAATCTCCATTTATCAAAAATGATGACCGTATCGAAATTAACTCTAAAATTGGTCGCAAAATTAATGAGCACTGGTACTACGCAGGTTTAATGAACTTCCGTACACAATTTGCTCCAGGTTTTGCAGATCCTTTGGATACTGAATCACCTTACATTTCTAGATTCATGGCACCAGGTTACTTACTAGTAGCTCTTGGTCTGGATTATAAGCCAAATGACAATTTTGGGATGTTTATAGCTCCAATTACCTCAAAGAGTACTTTCGTAATGGATTCTTTGTTGGCTTCACAAGGAGCATTTGGTGTTGAGCCAGGTAAAATGTTTAGAGAGGAACTTGGGGGGTATGTTCGTTTCTCTTACAAAAGAGACCTTATCGATAATGTGACGTTTGATACAAAACTAGATTTATTTACAAACTATCTTGATAATCCAGGTTGGTTAGATGTTAACTGGACTACTTTATTAACTATGAAAGTGAATAAGTATGTTTCATGTACATTTAGTACTCACCTTATTTATGACGATGATATCCACGTACCTGTAATCCGTGAGGATGGTACTCCTGGTGCTGGACCTCGTACACAGTTTAAGCAAATGTTCGGAGCTGGACTTGCTTACAAATTTTAATTAATCAAACGAATTTAACATTACATCTAACATTATAGATTTTACAAAGATGAAAAAGACATTGTTAATTATAGGTGCTGTGTTTATGTCGTTCGCGTCATTTGCACAAAATTCTAACGAGCTGTTTGGATTAGGTTTGCACCTTGGAACTAAAAGATATGCTGGAGATTTAGGAAACGAAATGTTTAACCTTGATCGTCCACAACTAGCGGGAGGAGTTTCTATTTCAAAATACCTTTCTCCTTCATTTGACGGAATTCTTATGTTGTCTCATGGACACATTGGTCATACTGGAGTTGGAACAATTAATAACCCAACTAATGCAACTAGTCACTTCGCTACAAGTATTTTCGATGTGAACTTATTAGCTAAATATAAGTTCAACAACGGATACATTTTGAAAGAAGAAGCTCGTATTGCGCCGTTTATTCACGCTGGTATTGGTGATGCGATAACATTTGCAGATCACTACAGCTTCGCTGCTTCGAATTTCAACTTCCCAATGGGTGTAGGTTTAAATATCGATTTATCGGAAAAAATGTCTCTTCAGTGGATGAGTACTTACAACTTCACAATGAGCGACAACTATGATAATTACGATCGAACTGGGTACACTGGAAATAAGAAAGATCAATTTATGTTCCACTCTATAGGAGTCGTATTCCACTTCAACCGTAAGAAAGACAAAGATGGTGATAACGTACTTGGTGACGCTACTAAGCCTAAGTCTGAATTACAAGAGTGGGATTTGGATCAATGTCCAAACCTAAAAGGAGTGAAGTCTAACAACGGATGTCCTGAGGTTAAAGAAGAAGTAAAAGAAACCATGCGTTTAGCGATGCAAGGTCTTCACTTCGAAACAGGAAGCGCTACTATTACAGATGATTCTTATCCAGTATTGGACAACGTAGTGAATATCTTGAAAACGTTCCCAGTTTATAAGCTTTCAATTGATGGTCATACTGATAATACAGGAGACGCTGGGAAAAACTATGAACTTTCTAAAAATAGAGCAAAAGCTGCTATGGATTACATTGTAAACAAAGGAATCGAAGCTAACAGAGTAACTTACCATGGATATGGAAGTGATCGTCCAGTAATGCCAAACGATACTGAGCAAGGACGTGCTAAAAACCGTCGTGTTGAGTTTAGAGTGGTATTCTAGGTCTTTAGGGATCAATAGGTTGTATTACACACAGGTTATCTAGCCTGAATTTTACATACATATACAAGAACCCTGGCGGTAAAACGTCAGGGTTTTTTTGTTGCTTGTATAAATTCTCCGTTCCAACAAATATTTTCATAATACAACCCCTATATTTGCGACATGGAAAATCTTCAAAACGATTTGCTTCTAAAAGCAGCAAGAGGTGAAAAAACAGAACGGCCTCCAATCTGGTTAATGAGACAAGCTGGTAGAATTTTACCAGAATACAGAGAATTAAGAGGAAAGTTAAGTGGATTTAAAGAGTTAGTAGAAACTCCAGATCTTGCGGCAGAAGTTACCATGCAACCAGTAGATATCCTTGGTGTGGATGCAGCGATTATTTTCTCAGATATTTTAGTGATTCCCGAAGCAATGGGATTGCGTTACGAAATGGTAGAGAAAAAAGGACCATGGTTTCCAGAGACCATTAAGTCAAAATCGGATGTAGATCGAATGATAGTAGCAGAAGCTTCAGGTGTTCAATATACGCTAGATGCTATTTCCGAAACTAAGAAGAGGTTAAACGGCTCAATTCCATTAATTGGTTTTGCAGGCGCTCCTTGGACTATATTTTCATACATGATCGAAGGACAGGGGTCTAAGACTTTTTCTAATGCAAGAAAAATGCTTTACACAGAGCCCGAATTAAGCCATAAACTTCTTGAGAAAATTGCATTAAGTACCATAAACTACCTTAAGGGTCAAATAGCTGCGGGAGCGAATATTGTTCAAATTTTTGATTCATGGGCAGGGATTTTACACCCAACGCAGTATGAAGAATTCGCAGTTAGATACATCAAAATGATTTGCGATGCCATTCAGGATGTTCCTAAAATTGTATTTGCTAAAGGTGCTTATTTTGCATTGGAGTCACTTAGTGAGCTAGATTGTCATGTAATAGGAGCAGATTGGAATATGGATTTATCGGATGTTCGTTCTCAGGTTGGAGATAAAACTATTCAAGGTAACTTCGACCCTTGTGCTTTATATTGTAGCGAAGAGAATATTGTTAAGGAGGCTGATTTAATGTTGGCCAAATTTGAAAATGGTAAAAATATAGCAAACCTAGGTCATGGTTTGTATCCTGATACGGACTGGAAAAAGGTTAAATACTTTATCGACCATGTCAAATCGTTTAGGTACTAGTCACGTCCTTCTTTTATGAAAACGAAGCAGCCTGGCATACTCGTAATAAGTAATTACAGGGATAGTCATGTTGCACGACCAGAAGCTGAAATTTTTGTTGGATTAGCCCAACGCGGTTTCCCTATTACTGTTATTACCTATGGTGATGCTGAGTATGTAAAACGTTTCGAAAGTTTTGGCATTTATGTAGTTGATGGACACCCAACAAGCAAAAAAGATAAAACTGCTACTGCTCTAATCAGAAAAGTAGTTCAGGAACGAAATATTAAGGTGCTTGTTCTATGTAATAGCATGGGCGTAGTTTGTGCTTTAAATGCTGTTAAAGATTTACCTGTTAAGTTGATCGCTTACCGAGGTTTTGCGGGTAATGTTCATTGGTACGATCCTACCGCTTATATGCAGTTTTTGCACCCCAGATTGGATAAGATTTGGTGTCTTTCTAAGTATGTTGAAGATGAATGGCACAAACAGTTATTTTTTGATAAATCGAAAACAGAGGTAATTCTCAAGGGACAGGATCTTAGCTGGTATGAAGGTGTAGATGCTATTGATTTGAAAACCGAATTAGGCCTTACCCCTAAAGATTTTTTGATCGTCTGTGTGGCAAATAATAGAAAAGTGAAAGGAGTACATTGTTTGCTCAAAGCAGCCAATGAATTACCAAAAGATTTACCAATTCACATTGCTTTGGTTGGAAGAGATATGCAAATCCCATATCATTTGAAATTGGTTGAAAAAGGAGGGAGAGAGGCAAAAACACACTTTTTGGGGTATAGGTCTAAAGTTCTTGAGATTATAAAATCGTCTGATGCGGTGGTGGTGCCTTCGTTAAGGGAAGGCCTCTCAAAAGCAATGATTGAGGCACTTGCCTTACAAATTCCTTTGATTTCAAGTGCTGTGCCATCCAGTTTAGAAATATTAGAGCATGGCAAAAATGCCTTGATATTTCCTGTGAACGACCATAAAAGTCTTGCAAAACAAATCGTATATCTAATCAATAATCCACAGTTGAAGGAAAAGTTTGCAAAGGCAGGACTAGTAGCATTTAGTGAAGCGTTGAGCCTTAAAAACACCGTTGATAAATTCGAACAAATGGTGTTGAATTTAGTTTCCAAGAGCTGATTTGGAACGAAATACATAGCTTCTTCTGTTTTCTTGTTTTACAATACCATAAAAATTGTAACTTCGTGAGGTTATGAAAAAGTTAATTATACTCGTTATTAGTTGTTTGCCATTGTTCTCTATAGGACAAAAAATTGATTACCGGCAAGGAGAATTGTTGGTAAGGGCAAAGAAAGATCAACTCCAATCTTTTATTTCAAATCTTCCTTTGGAGCAGGGAGTTAGGATCGATCAACAGGTTTCCAAACCTATGGATATTTGGTTGGTTAAATTTGATCCAGTCCATGCAAATGAATATGTATTGCTGAAGCAACTTCATGGAGATTCAAGAATTATGGAAGCTCAACTCAATCATTTGGTTTATTTGAGAGATACAATTCCAAATGATACGGACATCGATGAGCAGTGGCAATATGTAAATGATGGTACTAATGGAGGTGTTGTAGATGCAGACATGGATATTGATCAGGCATGGGAATACACAACAGGCGGAGTTACCGCTTTGGGTGATACTATAGTAGTTTGTGCAATTGATGACGGTATCGATACTAATCATGTCGATTTTGAAGATAACTTATGGGTCAATAAAGCTGAGATTCCTAATAATGGAATAGATGACGATGGGAACGGCTATGTTGATGATTATAAAGGTTGGAACATTGAAGATAGTTCTGACAATATAAGTGGAGGAGACCATGGAACTCCAGTTGCCGGAATTATAGGAGCAAAGGGTAATAATGGAATAGGTGTTTCTGGAATGAGTTGGAACGTGAAAGTAATGGTTGTACGTAATGATTTTGATACGGATGAAGCAGCTGTAATTGCTGCTTATACTTATCCTTTAGTCATGAGAAAAAAGTATAACGAAACCAATGGTGCCGAAGGAGCTTTTGTGGTAGCGACTAACGCCTCTTGGGGGATTAACTTCGGTGATCCAGCTGACTCACCATTGTGGTGCGCGTTTTATGATACTTTAGGTGAGAACGGAATTATTAGTTGTGGAGCCACGGCAAATGCGGATCTAAACGTGGATGTCGATGGTGATTTGCCAACCGCTTGCCCAAGTGATTATTTGATTTCTGTTACTAACCTAGACAGAACAGATACTAAAGTAGGTTTTGCAGCATATGGGCTAAATCATGTTGACCTAGGTTCTTATGGAGAAGATGCATATACAACTGCATTAGGTAATGGATATGAAGGATTTGGAGGGACTTCAGGTGCAACTCCTCATGTTGCTGGAGCTGTTGGCTTATTATATTCTATCGATTGTAATGATTTTGCCCAAACTGCTCGCGACAATCCAGCAGGAGCTGCTATTATGGTTAAAAATGCAATTCTAGCAAGTGCAGAACCTAATAATAGCCTCGATGGAATTACTCTTACAGGAGGTAAGTTAAATATGTTTAATGCGGTTCAATGGCTAATCGGAACTTGTGACTCTAATTTCTGTTCTGTACCATTTGGATTAAAGTTCAATGCAGTAACTGAAAACTCAGCAGTGTTAGAATGGAACTCTTTGGTAGATACAACTTATATTTTAAGTTACAAATCTCTTCAGGAAGCTTCTTGGACGGAGGTTGAAGTGACAGGAAAGTCGTACAGTCTTACAGGACTTAAACCTTGCCAGTCATACGAGTACTTTGTGAACAACCTTTGTGATACAGGTCGCTCGGCAGAAAGTGCAATTAGAACATTTACAACGGAAGGATGTGGAGTTTGTTCCACACTTGACTACTGCGAATCATTTTCAACATCCAGTTCAGCTTTGCATATTAAGCACGTTGAACTAAACACATTAAATATAACTTCAGAGGATGATGACGGTTATAGAGGGAACATCTTCTCTTCAACTAGTCTTGTTCAAAATCAGGAGTATGATTTTACAATTGAACCAGGTTATGCAGGGTTCAATTATCCAGCTTATTGCCACGTTTACATTGACCTCAATTTTGATGGGAGATTTGATGGAGAAGGTGAACTCGTTTATGCAACGGATTCTACCTTTACTGGATCTCATACTGGGAAATTATTCGTTCAGGATTTGGAGCAGGTTGGTGTTACAAGAATGCGTGTGATACTTAAATACCAGAATCCACCATTCTCTGGGTGTGAGATTATTGGATTTGGAGAAGTGGAAGACTATTGTGTTGAGATTGTTGATAATGTTGGAAGACCGGAGCTAGTGACTAATGCGAATATTGATATTTATCCTAATCCAGTTAATGATCTAATAAATGTTAGTCTTGGACAGGATGCTGATAATAAAAATGTAGTTGTACGATTGGAAGATGTAGCAGGAAGATTACTAATGGTTAAAGACTTCGGAACTAATGTTGTGGGAGATTTAAGTATTAAAACACCAAAGGATTTAGCAGAAGGAATTTATTTTGTTAGAATTAACGTAGGTGAACAATCATATTTGCGTAAAATTGTGAAGGAATAACCAGACTTAATTTTCTAATGTGTTTGGGTGAGTAAGAGTTTGTTTTGATAAGAAATGAGGGAAGAATTTTTAAATCCAGACGATGATGGTTTATCAAGTGTAGAACGTGATATTGAAAGGGCATTAAGACCTCCTTCATTTGATGATTTTACGGGGCAGGAGAAAACCATTGAAAACCTTAAGATTTTTGTTAGCGCTGCAAAGTTGCGTGACGAACCGTTAGATCATGTCTTGTTACATGGTCCTCCAGGCTTAGGGAAAACAACACTTTCGTACATAATAGCTCATGAACTTGGTGCGGAGATTAAGACCACGTCCGGTCCGGTACTTGATAAACCCAGTGATTTAGCGGGCTTATTGACCAATCTTGATGCTAATGATGTCCTTTTTATTGATGAAATTCATCGATTAAGTCCCGTTGTGGAGGAATATTTATATTCTGCAATGGAGGATTACAAGATTGATATTATGTTAGAGTCTGGTCCTAATGCCCGAACGATTCAGATTGAGATAAATCCATTTACTTTAATTGGAGCTACAACTAGAGCTGGGATGTTAACATCACCCTTGCGATCTAGAATGGGGATTAGTGCACGTTTGGAGTATTATGAAGCTGATACATTAGCCAATATTATAAAACGTTCCAGTGCCATCCTCAACACTGAAATAGAAGAGGATGCAGCCTACGAGATTGCACGAAGAAGTAGAGGAACCCCACGTATTGCTAATAATTTGCTAAGAAGGACCAGAGACTTTGCTCAAATCAAAGGTGATGGAACGATCAATGTTGATATTGCCAAGTTTGGACTGAATGCACTAGACGTAGATGAACATGGTTTGGACGAAATGGATAACCGTATACTTTCCGCAATTATTGATAAGTTCAAAGGAGGACCTGTTGGTTTAACAACGATTGCTACAGCCGTTGGGGAAGAAGCTGGTACCATTGAAGAAGTTTACGAACCATTCTTGATCAAAGAAGGATACCTAAAAAGAACACCTAGAGGAAGAGAAACTACCCATCAAGCTTATAAGCATTTAGGGAAGAACCCGCCTTCCCAGACGGGTACTTTGTTTGATCAAGGATCATAATCGAATTTTAGAAACATGTCCAATCGCTCCAAATATTCTAAGCTTATAAAAGCTAAGGCTTTGGAATTGGGTTTCTCCTTTTGTGGGATTGCGAAAGCTGAATTCTTAGAAGAGGAGGCTCCAAGGTTGGAAGATTGGCTTAATCAAGGGAAGCATGGGAAAATGAGTTACATGGCTAACCATTTTGATAAGCGTTTAGACCCAACCAAATTAGTTGAAGGGGCAAAGTCAGTTATTTCTTTCGCATTAAATTATTATCCTAAAGAAACTCAAACGACCGGTTCATATAAGATCTCGAAATATGCTTATGGCAAGGATTATCACTTTGTCATTAAGGATAAACTTAAGACCTTGTTAGAATATATTCGAACTGAAATTGGAGAAGTGGATGGACGAGGGTTTGTGGATTCAGCACCAGTATTGGATAAAAGCTGGGCTAAGCGTGCTGGAATTGGCTGGGTGGGGAAACATACCAACCTTATTATACCGCAACAAGGAAGTTTTTTCTTTTTGGCTGAGCTAATTGTGGATCTTGAGTTAGAATATGATCACCCTTTTCAAACAGATCATTGTGGCACATGTACCCGATGTATAGATGCGTGTCCAACTGAAGCAATAACACCTTATGGAGTGGACGGGAGCAAGTGCATTTCTTATTTCACCATAGAACTGAAAGAGGCAATTCCTAATGAGGTGAAAGGCAAATTTGAAGATTGGATGTTCGGCTGTGATATTTGTCAGGACGTTTGCCCATGGAATCGGTTTTCAAAATCACATTCAGAACCAATGTTTGAACCACATGAACAGCTCTTAGGGCTGAACAAAAGCGAATGGGAGGAAATTTCCCAAGAGTTATTTTCGGAAATTTTTAG
>JAHDFW010000054.1 GCA_020627945.1 Cytophagales bacterium | reverse complement strand
GGAAGAAAAACCCTGACTTATGGAAACGATTTCTTCTAATTTACCCTAAACATCAAGTCAAATTCAAATGGATTAAAGGACATGCTGGCCATCCAGAAAATGAACGTTGTGATGAATTAGCGGTCAATGCTGCGCTTTCTTCCGATTTACTAATTGATGTAGAATTCGAAGCTAACGATAACTAAGGTTAACCAATGCCAAATCCCTTCTTCAAGTACAAGCAGTTTACGGTCTATCAAGATCAATGTGCAATGAAGGTCTGTACAGACTCTTCGCTATTTGGTGCATTAATCGACTCTAAACAGGCCAAAAACATCCTTGATATAGGAACTGGGACAGGTGTGTTGTCATTAATGCAAGCACAAAAATCTACGGCTTCTATAACTGCCGTTGAAATAGAAGAAAATGCGGCAAAACAGGCTGCTAGTAACTTTATAGCATCTCCTTGGAATGAACGACTTGAACTAGTTTTAGAACCTATTCAAGACTTTTCCAAGAAACATAATACTCAATTTGACCTGATCATTTCTAACCCTCCATTTTTTAAGGACAATTTCAAAAGTCCAAATGCGTCGGTTAATATGGCACGCCACGATGCTTTGTTACCCCAAGATGAATTGTTAGATAGTGTACTTAAGTTACTTACAAATAATGGGGCATTTTGGTTATTGCTGCCAGAATATGAGTTTGATCGTT
The DNA here is from genome assembly GCA_020627945.1 of Cytophagales bacterium. GTDB lineage: Bacteria > Bacteroidota > Bacteroidia > Cytophagales > JAHDFW01 > JAHDFW01. Next base: position 21,097 of record JAHDFW010000054.1, on the reverse strand, counting down.
TTGAAAAATTGTCGGACAAACAGTTGTTTTGCAATACTAAATATAACATCAAGGACCGAGTTGTTCGTGAAAGAATGAGAGTTGTTGGTAAGTTTGAACGAACCAAAAAACCAACCAATGTATCTGAAATAATAGTTAAAAACGAAGACGGAAGCTATACTGATGTCTTCAGTAGTTGGCTTAAGGATTATTATTTAATTTTCTAATAAAAGATGACACAGCCTAAATATAGATTGTTGACTAAAGAAGAACTTGTTCAGTTCGAGAAGGAGTTTATCGACTATTTAGTAGTTAACGGAATTACAGGTGAAGACTGGGCAAAACTGAAAGAAACAAATCCCGACAAAGCCGAACAAATTACTAATCTTTTTAGTGATGTAGTTTTTGAGAAAATCTTGCGTAGTATACAGTTCTTAAGCTATATAGGTAAGAAGGAAATCATGACGTTTCAATGCTTAAAAGATGAAATTGTGCTTGTTGGTATCAGAATTTCCAAAGAACATGAAGGATATGAGGAAATAGATTTCACCAATACCGAAATGCGTGAAAAATACCTAGTTGCGCCACCGAAAGGAGTAAAAGTATTTACTCAAACTAAAAAATATAATAAGATTCGTGAAATGGAACTCTTCCAAATGACCGAAAATGGAGCTTTAATTGACGAAGGTAATTTGTTTCGTACGTTGTGTTTAGTCTTATAACAGGTTAAAGAAAAAGATTCTAATCGCGAAACGAATCATTATAGCAACTCGCAAATATTGCTTGGCATCATTTACTTCTTAGGTACTTCCCTTTCCATTAACTGAATTTGAGCTTTTTTAACTCTCTTAAAGCGTTCGTAATACTTCTTTTTGGGTGTACGCCATTTCTGGTTTTTCTTAACAATCACCTTGCGGTAAACATCAGTATCGTATTGAACGTTCTTGCTTCTTCTTGAAGTTTCCCAACCTTTTTCCATTCTGGCACCCCCACGATCAAACTTTTTGAACCTCCTTCTAATGTTAGGAAGTTTATTCATAGGTTGACCAGTAGTTTCGTTACGTTTACCAAAGGCTGGTTTTTCAACACTTTTTTGAACTAATTCGGTCCTTCCATTTTCGTAGTATTCCCAAATTCTAACTTTGGTCTTTCCAAAAACTCCAAATTCGTCTTTTTTACTCCCGTAAATCTTTGTAACACTTTTATATTTCAAAACACCACTAGCATAGTAGTCCTCCATTACCTCTTTTTTAGAAGGGATAACATTAATTATCTGGCAAGAACTAAAGACTAGGATTCCTGCTATTAAATAAAAAATGGACTTTACTATATGTTTGCTAATACTATTAATAAGCGCTTGTTACTTTACGTTTTCAGTAAACTCAAATACCTCTTCTTCTTCAACGAAATCGATACCAAAAGATTTTAGTTCCTCTAATATTGGCGTATAAACTTCCTTAATGGTTGGAATCACTACTCCTTTTGACTTAAATTTTTTGTTCAAAACCATCCTAGCACCTATAGCTGCTGGTAGACCTACAGTCTTTGCCATCGACGTTCTTATCTGATCATCACCAATACAAACCATCGAAGATTTAACCTTATGTTCTTTACCATCAAGCGTGTAGTCAATAAGATGCTGCATTACAATCATATCCTTATCTCCTTCTTCTAGATCCCATTTTTCTTTCAACAACTCTAAAAGAATTTGAGCAGGAGTTCCTTTACTCACTGGAACAGTCTTAAGATCAAAAATACCTAGCCAATCCAGTTTCTTCATTTCCACCGAATCAATATCAACCCCTAACAAGTTGGCTACTTTTTTCTCCACGGAGTCTGTTCTATTATAAGGCAAGAATGTGTTTGTGAAATCACGGTATGTCATGTTCTCTGGAACGTCGATTTCAAAAGCGTTTTCCGTAAGTCCCAATTGAACTAACATATCCCAAGCTTCGCAAAAACCTACTTTACGAAATGTTCCTCTAAAAATGGTAGGAATATTTTCTAATCCATAAGCTTCACGATAACTCAATGAATCACGATTAGGATAAGCCTCAAACTCTCCGTAATCCAAAACGGTGTGAGTTTCCAACCTTCTAAACATGTTGTGGTATGGTATGTACTTGTACCAACCATTGCGGATAAACTTAGCACCTGCCTTACCTGCAATAACCACATTCATAGGATTCCAAGTAAATTTATAGCCCCATGGGTTATTATCGTATTGAGGAGCAACTAAACCTCCTGTAAAAGATTTAAAACTGCTAATCTCCCCTCCTTTTTCTTGTATCTCATGAATTAACTTCATGGCAGACATATGATCAATTCCTGGATCAACGCCCATTTCCTGAAGCATTATAATTCCTGCTTTCTTAGCGTCCTCATCCAATGCTCTAATTTCAGGAGAAACATAGGATGCTGTAACCATATCAACTTTATGCTTCACACATTTTACAGCGGCTAAATAGTGAAACTTGGCAGGCAACAAAGAAACCACAACATCAGATTTTTTAATTTCAGAATCCAGTTGTTCTTCGTTGGTTACATTTAACTGAATCGCCTGTCCATTAGGTCTTCCTGCTATTTTCTCTTCCGCCAGTTCTTTGGACATATCTCCAACTACTACGGTATAATCATTCTTCTTTGCATCTTCTAAAAGATAATCTATCAATACCGTAGCTGACCTACCCGCTCCTAAAATCAAAATTCTACTCATCAAAAAAATATTTTATGCCAAATGGCTTTCAATAATCTGTTGTTAATTGCCTTATATAAAGTTCGAAAATAATGTAAATAATACGAATGTGCTAAGGATGATTTAAATTTTATCCCTAGTACAAAACTGTCAATAAAAAGATTGGAAAACGGATGTCTATTTTAACTTAAAGATTGATTTCTACGCGCCTCTATGTATTCGAAAGGCACTTTAGTCACCATTTCAAAATCCTGCCCGCACTCCTCCATATCTTCATCACGACAAACCCATTTTACTTTAATCATTTCAGGCCCCAAAGTTTCCTGAACCAACATGAAAATTTGAAAAAGAGCTTTGGAAGAGCTTGTATTTAAATAGTCTAAATCTACTTCTATGAGTACTGGGCCATCTTTTGCAACGCTTTCATCCATATTTTTGACCCACTCCAACACCGGTTTGAAAAACGCGTGCGCATTAGAGGGGGCACTTTTGCCCGAAATTCGATAAATCTTCTTCTCAGGGTTTAAAACAACCTCTGGAGTTTTGCTTGTAGATTCGATTATTAAAGGACTCACCATCACCATCCGTTCTTTGCTAAAGATTTTCACTAAAGTAAGAAAAGTAAATCGAACACCAAGAATTATTGTAATTTATGTTAATTATACAAAAACCAAACACTAAACTTCGGTTCCTAACGCACCTTGATAAAGATCTTTAGCGTCAGAAGTAAGCATAATGAATTCTTCATCTATCAAAAAGCCATCTTTTATTACCTCTCCTAACAAGATATAATGATTAAGCGAAGATTCGATCAACATATCTTCGAAGTCTGCACTATCCTTTTTACTTACAGATACTACTACTCTTCCTTGAGATTCTCCAAACAAGAAGGCATCCATACGGTAAGTATCATCAATCATAATATCGTAACCAAGACTTCCAGTCACGGCTCCTTCTGTAAGCGCCGTAATAAGCCCTCCATTCGCTATACTTGCTGCAGACTTAATGAATCCCATTTTTATAAAACGAGCTAATTCTTTCTGTACAATTGCATCATTCTCAAGGTTAATGATTGGAGATGAAGAGTTTTCAATTCCTACGTGTGCGTTCAAATATTCTGAAGACGAGATACAATCTTCAGACTTACCAAGTAAGTATATAATATCTCCTGGACGCTTAAATCCTTTACCAATAACTTTTTCAGGATCTTCAATTACACCCAACACTCCTACCGTTGCTTCGCAAGAATGCCCATTATTTCCTCCATTGTTAATTGTTCCTGCATAAATCGGAACTTCCAGATCGTCGGTCACTGCAGTAATGCCCGTTACAATGTGGTTTCCAATCCAGTTGGAGTTCTCACCTCCTTTTTCATCTAGATTAGTATTAACAAACATTCCGATGGGTTGCCCACCCATACAAACAATATCACTTGTAGCTTTAGCTGCCAATGTAGCAACACCGGCCGCTGGGTTAGCTCTAATGTAAGAATCGTTTGAAAAAGAAGAGACGGCCATTAACGTACCATTTTCAGACTCTTCGGCGTAAATATTATTGAAAGCACTGTTCAAAGTGTTCTCTTCTTCGCTAATGCTTTCTTCCTGTGTTAAAACCCACTTTCTGTCAGCTACCGCAGTTTTCTTTAAAACCGTAGATAAAATTGCTTCAATCTGTTCAAGGTCTATATCCTGAACAGAATTAATGTCAAATCCCTCATATTCCGCTACGTGCGCAGGTTCTTCTCCATCACCAGAAATTGTAGCATTAATCTTTCCATCCAGAGCTACCTTTACTGGATCTTTGCTTCCCTCTTGAAGGAAAAGATTCCACGTGCCGCTCAACATTTTTAACAATTTTTCAGATCCTGTAGCTCCCATATTTTGAATTAATAAAAATTACACAATGCACCTTTTTTAAGGCGTTTATCTAACTTGCGACAAAAGTAATAGTTTACGGAAAAACAAACAGAGTAATTATGAAAAAAGCAACAATTAATAATTGTTGCTTTCTTTGATATCGAGTAATTAATTCAAAATTAATGTACCATAACCAACGATCTTACTATCTCCCTGCACCCTATAATGGTACATCCCTTTTTGTAAACTGGATAGATCAAACTGAGAATGATGGTTTTGGAGGTTCAGTCTTTTTATTTCTCTTCCAGTGTTATCTAATATCATTAATTGCATTCCTGAGCTAATCCACAGTTCCTTGGCAATATTAACTGTGATTGGTCCTGATACTGGATTTGGATAAACTTGAATCCAATCACTGGTATCTAAATCTTCATAAATCCCATCTACCACAACTTTTTTCTTTGGTAACACTCCAATACTGTTGAGTGTCTTGTTAGTAATTACAGGTTCATTAAAATCGAAATAGATTGCTGCGCTATTTTCTATTCTGGTAGCTATTGGGTTGTTTTCTACCTGATCAATGGTAAACTTAATAAACCCATGACTTAGCGGTTCATTCACATTACTATCTGGCAATAAGATATTGTTAAACTCCCATCTGTACACATTCCCTTGAATTGAGAACTTATATGGGTGACTTGCGTTCATGTTTCTGATACTTTGTGGTTCTAGATAATCAGAAATAGTATCGAGAATTACGATATTAAATGCGGTATCATTCCCTGTATTTTGAAATCTAATTCTATACTCTAAAGGAACATTTTTCAAAGTGATCTTGTGTAACCCAACTCCAGATGGCCAAACGGCTTTATCATTTGGATCAAAGGACGTGATAATTTCATGACAATCAATGTCAATAATTGGATCCTGATCGTCTAGTGGCATATCATCAAAAGTCGATAGAGCATTATCTCCTATACCATAAAAACCACAACCTTCTACAATTGCATTTGGTTGACTGTTTCCAGGATGACCAGGTCTTTGATCCACCTCCATTCTAATCGTGTTACCATTTGCAGGATAACAGAACGACTGGGTCTCTCCTCCAAGGAGTTGAACCTCTCCTGTTTCGATCAAAATACTATTTTCAAATACACGATACTCTGTAGTTCCTTGCATGTCACCGTCACCAGAATCACCAGTATTAGTAACACTAAAACAACTCAACGTATCATCTACACATGTTCCATTTACAACTACACTAGATTTATCCCAACTCGAATCTTGCACTTCAGTACAATCAAAATGTGGTAAAAACTCTGCTTTCACACACTGTGTTTCTCCTAAATCAGCTTCAATGGCTACCAATACGTGAAAATAAAACGACCCGCATTCACCTGGTTCCAAATCTCCTATATCTACTCGAATATGATCTCCATTATCCGTATATGGTACTGAAGAAGTGTTGATGGATAATTTATCATCTATACTAATATTTATATACGTGCTGTCAGCCACAATATTTCCATTATTACAATAATTTACATAAAATGGAGAAATATGTCCTTTACGTAAGAAGCCTGTACCTATATTAACCTCTAAGTCAGGGCAAAAACTACTTGCACTAATTGGAAAATCTAAATCATTAGCTCCTCCATTATTAACTATATTATCATCAATAGTATATGCTCCCCCCTCAGAACAATGAGATTGCCAAAGTTTATCATTCGGGTTAATTAAACTAACATTATAAGATCCTGTTGTAGGTAAAACAGAAATTGAATAATTCCCATCAGAATCGGTAAAACCAATAAAAGAACCTGGTTCGGTTTTCACCATCCAACCTTCCATTCCATGATCTAAAGATTCCGAATAGTTACAATCTGAATCCACATCCTGATACACTTGACCACTTATAACATTTGCCTCACCAGCATTACAACTCATTTCAAGTAACAACTTAGGTCTTTTCGTTAGATCTGGGTGATCCGATGAACCAAATGCAACACTCCTGTACGAACCTTCATTTACAAAGGCGAACCTCATTCCTTTATTGGATCCAGGATTTGCTAACCAATAATTCACCATTCCCGTTATATCAATTTCATATGGTACGTAAGGTTGTGGCTCATTCGAGATACTTACAAAGTCCGAACCGTAGTTATTTTCCACCACCGCAGGTTGATTGTCCCAATTTATAACACTTTCATCCCAAGCTTCAGTAATTCTTGAAACCTTAATGCTGTTATCACCACAAGAATGTAGCGTAGAACCTGTACCACAATGATAGTGACTTGCGTGTAATTGAGAAGGCTGCATAGTTAATGTTGCTTTGGTAACCTGACAGCCTTGATTTTCATATTCAGATAGATCAAATTCCATAAAACATCTTCGAGTACCTAGCGTTCCATTATAAGTCCAAGAGGTTACCATAAAATATCCAACATCTCCGTAATTTCTAGTTGTACAATGCCCTCCTAGCTGAGCATAAGAACTTGAACAAGGCAATGAAAATGTAGGAGCATCCTTAACGTTATCAGGAGTCGCTTCTATGAGAACTGTAGTCTGAGAAGATAATGGATTTACAGCTAAGAAAGATAAAACTACAGCTGTCGTTATAAGTCGAAATAATTTCATGTTTTGCATATTGATTTATACCGTACTAGTACGAAAGGTAACCCTTGTTTGTTTCATTGACAATATCCCTTTTTAAATGGACAGATACAATTTGAAAACTAATTAGAATTTTTCAACAATATTTGTTTGTTTTGCACCTCTATGAAACACATCGCGATTGCTGGAAATATAGGTTGCGGAAAGTCAACTTTAACAGAGATGCTTGCTAAGCATTATGGATGGGTAGCGGAGTTTGAATCTGTTGACAACAACCCATATTTAGCCGACTTTTATAAGGACATGAAAAGATGGTCGTTTCATTTACAAATCCATTTTCTAAACTCTAGATTCAGACAAATCCAGAAGGTACGTCACAGTGAAAATTCAATTATTCAGGATCGTACCATTTATGAAGATGCTTATATCTTTGCTCAGAACTTATATGATTCAGGGTATATGGATGAACGTGACTACAATAACTACTTGAGCATGTTCGAATCCATGATGAAATTTGTTACTCCACCAGATCTTTTAATTTACTTAAAAGCAGATATTCCAAAATTAGTAGGACAAATCAGCAAAAGAGGACGTGAGTACGAATCTCAAATCAAAATTAAGTATTTAGAGAACCTAAATAAGAACTACGACAAGTGGATTAGTACTTATAATGCTGGAAAGCTTTTGGTAATTGATGTTAACGACATGGATTACGTGGCAAACCCTGACGATTTATATACGATCATCAATCGAGTAGAACGTGAATTATTTGGCTTGTACAGTTAGTGTATAATTTCAAACGGGAGGTTCTAAAATTAGTGCTTTAAAAACCGCTCTTGAATATCCTGAAATAACATTCCTACATGATAACCATCACATAAAGCGTGATGTACTTCAATAGAAACGGGCATTTTAGTTACTCCATTCTCATCGTAATATTTACCTACCGAAAGTCTTGGAATATAATCGGACTTATCGAAGTTCTTCGCATGTGATATGTGCGTATAAGAAACCCAAGGAATTGAAGAAAAATAAATCATATTTGGAACATTATTAGGAGCAAAATCAGGATTCATTCGCGTTTGTTCCATCTTAGTGTTAGCCTCCTCAATGAAATCCGACAATTCCTCTTTATACTCAATTGCCACAAATCTGAAGGTTTTATCTTCCAACATCATAGTTGCGCCTACATCTATTCGATCAAACAAGACCAAGTTATCCTCCATTACTCGAATCCTAAACTGTTCAAATTCATTCACTGCTTTAAGTATCAAATGCAAATATGACAAATAGAAAGAAGTGTTATTCTGTTTACTTTTGGATAGCAACTCTCCTACTTCCAATGGAGCTGTAATATTGAAAAACGGTTGATCCATTCCGTTAAAAAACTCGAAATGTTGTTTTCGAGGCCATTTTTCTAGATCAACAACACTATATTCAGAGGTGTAATTCATGTCGCAAATCTAATATATTATTGCATAGTTTGAAGTAGAAACGTTTTATATTATTTTCAATATATTTTGAAAGTTCTATATTTTCATATACTTTTGGATTAGCAAAACAATTTAAGCTATGAACAAGAATAAACGCATGGTAATTGCAGGTGGTTCTGGTTTTATCGGTGAGTTCGCCACCACTCACTTCTCAAACAATGGATACAGTGTTACAATCCTTAGTCGTAACAAACCTAGTTGGAACAGCAATTATGATTGGATTAAATGGGATGGAAAGACCACCGGACAATGGACCAATTGTCTTGAGAATGTAGATGTATTAATTAACCTCTCTGGTAAATCGGTTAATTGTCGGTACTCAGAAATAAATAAACAACTTCTAATTTCCAGTAGAATTAATTCCACTCAAATTTTAGGAGAATCTATTACTAAATGTCAAACTCCACCAAGACTTTGGCTTAATGCAAGTAGTGCTACCATACATTCTAACAGTTCTAAACCCGTTGGAGAAGATGAGCACCAAGCAGAAGGATTTTCACCCGATTTGTGTCGACTTTGGGAAAAGACTCTATATGAATCAAATACTCCAAATACCCGAAAAGTGGCACTTCGCATGGGGTTAGTTTTAAATAGCTCCGGTAGTACTATGACTTATTTTAAAACCCTTGCACGACTAGGACTAGGAGGCACATTGGGTACAGGGAAACAGCATATCAGCTGGATTCACTGGCAAGATTTCATTCAAGCTCTAGAATGGATTATTGATTCCCCTAAACTAAATGGCCCCATAAATTTGGTAAGCCCTACTCCTACTGAGAATCGAATATTTATGAAAACCCTCCGAAGAGTATTAAGTGTTCCTATTGGAATTCCAGCTAAAGAATGGATGGTTCAAATCGGTGCATTTATATTAGGTACTTCTTCCGAACTTATATTATGGGATCGGAACGTAGTTCCTAAGAAATTGATTCGTTCGGAATTCAAATTCAAATTTCCTACTATCGACAAGGCCTTGGGACACCTTTTATCCTAAACAAAAAAGAGCCTTGAAATTCTATGACTTCAAGGCTCTCAAAATAGTTTTAGTTTCTACTAACGTACAACTCCACCGTTAGAAATCACATTTTCAGGAGTTACAAAAGCCAACTTACCCGTTGAATCCTCTCCCATCAAAATCATACCTTCACTTTCAATCCCCATCATTTTACGTGGGGCAAGATTGGTTAGAACGGTAACTTGTTTCCCTATTACCTCTTCTGGAGAATAATGTTTTGCAATACCACTAAGAATAGTGCGTTGGTCCAATCCTGTGTCCACCAATAATTTCAATAATTTGTTGGACTTTTTAAGCTTTTCCGCTTCCAGGATAGTTCCTACTCTAATATCCATTTTCATAAAGTCATCAAACGTGCAAATGTCCTTTGCTGGTTCGATAGTTACTTCTTGATTTTCTTCTGCTTCCACTTTAGTATTCTGAGTGTTTGACTTTAACTTTTCTATTTGTGCCTCTATAACTTGATCTTCTATTTTACTAAATAAAAGTGATGGTTTAGATAAGGCATGCCCTTCAGGTAATAATTCAATAGAACCTAACTTACTCCATTCCAATTTCTCTATGTTAACAAAGCCTCTGATCTTTTCTGCTGAATGTGGAAGAAAAGCTTCCAAAGCTATGGTCAAATTTGCCGTAATTTGAAGCGCTAAATTCAATATTGTTCCCACGCGTTCTGGATCAGTTTTCACCAATTTCCAGGGCTCCGTTTCCGCTAAATACTTATTTCCAGCCCTTGCAAGATTCATAGCTTCCGCAAGCGCTTCTCTAAAACGGTAAACTTCAACATTCTTCTCTATTCGAGCTTGAATAGCGTCAATCTCAGCTATAACCTGCTTATCCAAATCGTAAAGTTCACCTCTTTTAGGAACCGTTCCTTCAAAGTTTTTATTAGTTAGGACTAACGCTCTGTTTACAAAATTCCCAAGAATTCCAACTAGTTCATTATTCACTCGAGCTTGATAATCCTTCCAAGTAAATTCAGAATCTTTGCTTTCTGGCGCGATTGATGCCAAAACATATCTCAATTCATCCTGCTTTCCTGGGAATTCTTCCAAATACTCATGCAACCAAACTGCCCAGTTTCTTCGAGTTGATAATTTATCTCCTTCAAGGTTTAGAAACTCATTTGCTGGAACGTTGTCAGGCAATACATATCCTCCCATTAATTTGAGAATTACTGGAAATATAATACAGTGAAATACGATATTATCTTTACCAATAAAATGAACAAGTTTGGTATCATCGGACTTCCAATATGCTTCCCAATCCTTTCCATTAGCCTCTGCCCATGTTTTTGTAGCAGAAATATAACCTATTGGAGCATCAAACCATACATAAAGTACTTTTCCATCTGCACCCTGCAAAGGAACCTTAACACCCCAATCCAAATCTCTGGTAATTGCTCTAGGTCCTAAACCACCATCAATCCAAGACTTACATTGACCAATTACTTGATTTTTCCATTCAGCTGGATTATGATGTTGACTTCCTTCATACGTTCCTTTTTCAATCCACTCTCTAAGCCACTCTTCATGGTCTCCTAATGGCAAATACCAATGACTTGTATCTTTTAGTACTGGTGTTTCTCCACTTAATGACGATTTTGGATTTTTAAGGTCTGTTGCATTTAAAGAAGATCCACATTTCTCACATTGATCCCCATCCGCGTTAGCATTACCACAATTCGGGCATTCTCCTGTAACATATCTATCAGCAAGAAACTCATTTGCCTTCGGATCGTATAATTGCTCTCTAGTTTCTTGAAAGAAAGCACCTTTATCATGAATTTGCTTAAAAAACTCCTGAGCCGTTTCTTTGTGCATTGGGTTAGAAGTACGATCATAAATATCGAATTGAATCCCAAAGTCTTGAAAAGCTTGCTTATTGATTTCGTGATATTTATCTACGATATCCTGTGGATTAATTCCTTCTTTCTTTGCTCTTAACGTTATTGCTGCTCCATGTTCATCACTTCCACAAACAAAAACAACGTCCTTGCCCAAAAGTTTCTGAAACCTCACATATATATCTGCTGGCAAATATGCTCCCGCAATATGTCCGATATGCAATGGACCATTTGCGTAAGGTAATGCTGCAGTTACCGTATATCTATTGTACTTTTTGCTCATTTTCGAAAATTAAGATGCAAAGATAGCTAATTCGAATTATTGTGAAATAAATTGTTTCTTAATCTATTAGGCAACCAATTTTCGATATCACAAGTTATAATTTTAGGAATATGCTATATTGTAGGATCAAGCGGAAAACCCGATAACTATCAGGTTTTCGGTTTGATCCCTTTTGTAACCTTCTAACAATTAATATATGTTATCTAAACACCTAAAATTTTTAGTCCCTTCAATTCTTGGTTTCATTATGATGAGTTGTGGAACCATTTTACCAACTAGATACGAAGACCCTAAAGCTATTACCAAAATTGTGGTGCAAAACAAACGAGTAGGAAGACTTCCTGACAATCTTAAGGAATGTACGAACCTGAAAAAAATAGTGCTTTTTAGGACACAGCTGGACACTATTCCAAAGGAGATTTTTGAATTAACCAGTCTTGAAGAATTGTCATTGGGAGGAAATAATATAAAGGTGGTTCCTTCGGAGGTAGGACAATTGACCAAACTCAAAATCCTAAACCTTAAAAATAACGAGATCAAAACGTTACCACAAGAAATAGGACAACTTAAGAATCTTGAGTCTTTGCATGTGGAATTCAATGAATTGCAAAAACTCCCTGATAGCATACAAAATTTGAGCAAACTAGAAATACTCTATATCCATGATAATGAGATAACTTCACTTCCAGATTCTATAGGCAGTATTTCTAAACTTAATCGATTTATTATTGGTAAGAACAACTTAACACGACTTCCCCCTAGCATGGCTAAATTGGAAAACTTAAGAGAGCTCAATCTTGTTGCGGCTGGAATAAGTCTTCGTATTCCCTCCTATTTCAGAGATTTACGTAGACTTGAATTCATCTATGTGGACGACACAGTAATAGTTCCAGGAAGTCTCTCTTCGGCTAATCCACGATTACGAATTATCACATTGCCTAGAAGCAATTTGAGTACTAATTATTAGATTTGTTCTTTCGAACATAACTTTAGATTTTTTTTGGCCCGTTACTCTAATTTTTACTTAATCAAGTTTCAATATTTGGGATTTCGTTTTCATGGATGGTTTAAACAGCCTGATGTAAAAACGGTGCAACTCATGATCGAAAAAACAGTTCGATTTATTCTTAAGGACGAAAAGTTCAAAGTAATCGGTTGTAGTCGTACGGATGCAAAAGTTTCTGCAGAAGAAAGTTATTTTGAATTATTTCTTCAAAACCCTCTGCCCTCGGATGATTTTCTTGAGCAGCTTAATTATTATCTACCTTCCGATATACGAGCCCTAACAATTTCAGAGACTGACGAAACTTTTAACATCATTCAAAACCCTAAAATGAAAGAATATGCCTATTATTTCTGCTATGGTGAGAAGATGCATCCGTTTTGCGCCCCAATAATGGCTTACTTCCGTGATCCATTAGATATTGATTTAATGAAACAAGGCGCCAAACTTTTCGAAGGGGAACATCATTGGGGAAGCTACTGCGTAAAACCTTCTGAAAACAGCCAGTTTGTTAGAACTGTAGAAAAAAGTACAATCGAAGTAAACACGGAATACACTGCTAATTTTTTTCCAAAAAACAGCTTTGTTTACCGGGTTCGTTCTAATGGGTTTATGAGGTACCAAATTCGACTAATGATGGCACAGTTGGTACGTTTAGGACGAAAAGATTGTACGTTAGAAGAGCTTGAAAGAACTTTAGTAGAAAAACCTGAAGGAGTTTTTAATGATATTGCTCCTGGATCTGGCTTGGTTCTTAAAAGTGTGGAGTTCGAATAAAGGTTATCGAATAACCTGTACCCAACCTTTAAACTCTTCGTCTTCTTTACGGACTATATAATAATAGCTGCCGTCGGGCAAATCAGATCCATTATAATCGTTTTTATAATCTTCACTATGATAAATTAATTTCCCCCAACGATTATACAACGTAAAACTCAGTTGCCTACAAAAGCCTTCAAACGTGAGGTAATCATTATATTGATCTCCGTTTGGAGTGAAAATGTTAGGCAACCTTGGTTCTATAATATCAACTTTTACATTAATTGAATCAGTAGTAACACAACCGAATTCGTCCCACATAGTCACATAAAAAGTTTCATCTTCATCTACAAACAGCTGCGGATTAGGTATTGTGGAATCGGATAAAAATTGAGCGGGTGTCCAACTGTATTGAACTCCACAACAAGCATTTAAACGCAATATTTCGCACTGCTCAAGTGTTGTATCATTACCGGCGTTAACCCGTTCTGGGACTATAATATTAAGTTCAACAATAGTTGTGTCTATTGATTTAGCGAAACACTCTCCGTTAGTGGATACTATTAACGTAATAAAATATGTTCCAGACGAATCAAAATCATGAACCACTGAAGATTGTGACGTAGTATTTATAGTATCACCGTCTCCGAAATCCCATTGATAAAAATTTCCGTTTGAACTAAGGTTTACAAATTCAATTCCAGAATCTGGAAGGCACTCAAATTCTGCAACAAAATCCTCACTAATTCTTGCTTTTACCACGTCTTGCTTCAACTCTAACTTAAAGATGGACGAATTACAATTGATTGAGCCATTATCCTCGGAAAACGCTCCTTCGGTCGCTGGAAAATTTTGACTACCACCACATCCTCCACAAACAGCCTGATAGACTATTCCTTTCTTAGAATATCTGCTAGTTCCTCCATCGACATGTTCCCTCAACGTATCGCCTCCAAAATATGAAGCGTAGTTTATTCTTTCCATATTTTCAGAGAATACAATGGTATAAAAATCCTCACCATCGGTTTGTTCTGTTGTTCTAATGGCATCTAAGGTTGTGGGGAAACCATTAATATCATTTACAAAAGAGGTTGAACTAAATGAACGATTAGTCCCCCAACCTGAAACATAAATTCTGTTACAATTATCAATTAACATTGCAGTCGGTGATAAGAATCGTTCCATTCCGCTACCAAACGTTCCCGACAATAGAGAGAGAGACATGCTTCGTGGCATTTTTTGAACAAATTGATTTGCACTAGTCTGACTATACACGTTAGGACTTGAATAATAATTTCCTTCGGTAATTCCCATAACATACAAATCTCCACTGGTATCCATTTCAATCAAATAAGCATGTTCATAGGATGATGAAGTAGCTTGTAAATAGGTCGCCACACGCAACGTAGTTCCGTCTTCTGACAAAGAAGCGGCATAACCATCGCCAAAACCAAAATTATCACCTCCATTAACATGATTGGAAAATCCACTTCCAAAGTTAGTGTTCAATGTAAAAAAATCAGTAGGTCTAAACAGTGGACCTCCTGTCCCTCCACAGAAGTAAACATTCTCGTCTTCATCTAAAACCATCGATATGGCATTGGTCCACGTATCTCCTCCAAAGTAAGTACTCCATTCCAATGAAGATGCATCAGCACTTAATTTCATTACTACCGCATCCTGAATTCCGCCGTACGTTGAGTCATACACCCCTGGTGTTGTTGGAAAATCACTTGAATTGGTACTCGAACAAATAAAGATTTTATCAAACTGACCAACTTCAACTTCACTTCGATATTCATCCCCATAGAAGTATGCAGCAGTATTAAATCCATCGTTGTTACTCCCTCCTATAAAAGTGGATCCAACAAGAGAACTTCCATCTGCCGAAAGAATTGCAACGAAAATATCAAAGGAATAAGCTGTACTCGAGTCCGCAATGGTATCATTAACATTTAGCACAGCATCATATGCATTTGTCGTCATTGGGAAGTCGGCTGATCCAGTATTGCCAACTACAACCAATTGATTTTGACCGTTTACAATCATACTCATAGGCGAATCTGGGTTAGATCCTCCTAAAAAAGTTGAATAAATAAGATTTGTACCTGTAGGGTTATATTTCGTAATAACTACATCTCTTCCTGCACCTTTTTTCTGTTCCTGAAACGCTCCCATTGTGGTAGGGTAACCCAGATAATTACTACCATTCCCTAATTCCGCAGTTCCTCCTGAATATGCATTTCCCTCTTCATCGAAAGTTGCTGTAAAGCCCCAACTATCTCCTCTGGAACCACTCATGGTCGCAAAAACCAATTCTGGATCAATTATTAGCACTTTAGTTTTATCGTAACCTTCTGGAAATACATAGGTTATTTCACCTCGCCTCAATTTGAAATTACAGGCTACTTTAACCTTCCTTCCCTGTTCATCCAATTGATAAGCAACAGGTCTAGTTTCAACTATTGAATTCACAGAGGTTTCGATTTCCAATTGACTATGATTTAAACGAATGTCATCAGCTCCAACATAAGTAGTTGCTATTAAATCAGGGTTAGAATTTGGGTGAATAACAAAGTCATATTTCAAATTGCCTAAATCCGAATAAACAATAAAGTCGATCCCCTCGTATACCTCTTCATATAAAACGGCCCTACTTGCTTTAGCTCCAGAAATCCATTTCGATTTGTCATTCCCTAGAAAATAGTTGTAATTGGTTTCATATTCTCCAAGACCTTTTATCGAGTGTTCTTTTCTGCAATTAACCAATTCTAGTTTCAATCCATGCAAATTATATGTTTGTTCATGGTCGTGATGTTCTCCATGATCATGTCCATCGTGATCCACCTGCTTGGGATCAAATAAGTTGAACACCAATCCGTCATTTACCGTAAATATAGTTCCGGTATTTGACCTGATCCGGTGGGTTGATCTTGCATCAAACTGCCCCTCATTCCCTATTGCACGCATAGCGCTTTTATTCTGGGTATATTTTAGATAGTACTGTTCAACATCAAACGCATCCTCCCCGAAAGCCAAATTCAGGCAAAAAATAAACGTTAAGAAGAGTATAGAACCTATTCGAGTCATAGATTTTTTAGTTTCTTAAAGTTAAAAAAAAATAGGTTAACGGCACATTTAGTTTCAATAATTCATACTTTAGCTACTTAAGCATGCTACAAAGAATTGAACAATGTGGGTTTTCGTTCGGTTCATTATCAGGAAATACATATGAAATTTAACGAATTAAACTTACATTCCGAATTACTGGAATCAATATCTTACATGGGATTCGAAACAGCCTCTCCAATACAGGAAATGGCAATACCAGAAATTCTAGATGGTAATGACTTAATAGCATGTGCCCAAACTGGAACAGGAAAAACAGCGGCCTTTTTAATTCCAGTTATTAATCAACTAGCGCAAAAAAAATCTAAAGGAGTAAGTGCATTAATTGTATGTCCGACGCGTGAATTAGCGATCCAAATTGATCAAGCAGTTCAAGGGTTAGGATACTTTGCGGATATTACTTCTATTGCTCTATACGGTGGTGGAGATGGCTCCAATTTTGAACACCAGAAAGCTTCTCTTTCACAAGGTTGTGACATTGTAGTCGCAACTCCTGGAAAGTTAATATCACATTTAAATATGGGGTATTGTAATTTTGATAATCTGCAATTTCTAGTACTGGACGAAGCTGATCGAATGTTGGATATGGGATTCGTAGATGATCTAAATAAGATCATGAGTTTCTTACCAGAGGATCGTCAAAGTTTGATGTTTAGTGCTACAATGCCTTCTAAGATCCGTCAACTAGCTAAGATGGGAATGAAAAATCCGAAGGAAGTAAGTATTGCGATCTCAAAGCCAGCGGAAAACGTGTTTCAAGGAATTTATTTGGTTTATGACAGTCAGAAAATACCCTTGATTAAGTACATCGTGGACAATAAATCTGATTTCCAAAGCTTCCTGGTATTCAGTTCAACTAAAAAAAATGTAAGCAACATTGTTCGCGCTCTTAAAAATAATAAATACTCAGTCGAGGGAATCTCCTCTGATGTCGAACAACGAGAAAGAGAAGATATTCTAATGAGGTTCGCCGCTAAAAAGACGAGAGTTCTAGTTGCTACCGATGTTCTTAGTCGCGGAATTGACATTAAAGACATTGATTTGGTTTTCAATTACACGGTACCAAAAGAAGCGGAAGATTATGTTCACCGAATTGGTAGAACGGCCAGAGCACAGTCTAACGGAGTGGCTCTAACGTTAGTGAATCAAGAAGAAATGTCAGATTTTGACAAAATTGAAAAGGCCACTGAATCAACCGTTAAACGAATGCCTCTCCCTCCTGAATTAGGAGATGGACCAGAATGGAAATTAACTGAACGCAAGAAGCATAAAGGTAATTTTAAAGGCAACCGCAAAGGAGGAAAACGCTTTAATAAACCTAAGAAGAAGAATTAGTTCTTAGTTTTTAGTTCTTAGTTTTTAGTTTTTAGAGCAGGTACTTGAAACTAAAAACTAAAAACTTCCAAACTTCTAATTAATTCGCAATCAGTTTAAACAACTGGTGATTTTCACCGTCCCATACATCTAGAATATACATTCCTTCTGAGAGCTGATCTGATTCTATTTCGAATTTAGAACCTCTACCCGATCCACTCCAAATCTTCTGTCCAGTCATTGATGTTAACTTCAGTTCTACCATTTTTCCTGAGATATTATCAATAGAAACTGTGGTAGTATTGTGGAAAGGGTTTGGATATACACTTACAGCTAATTGCTGTTTAATTTCTCCTACACCTATTACTTTAGTGGTCCACTCAGGCTCTCCTATCGTATTAAATGTTGTGTTTGTAAAGATTGGAGGATTAAAGTCAAAGTAAATTGCAGCTTGATTTTCGATTCGAACTCCATCCGTATTTCCTTCAATCTGTTTTATCCTAAACCAGATATAACCGTTGCTTCCTTCATAATCAACATTACTATCTGGAAGCATAATATTATTAAACGCCCATCTTACAACATTCGAATCAGGGAAAGTAATTTCTACTGGATGACTTGTTGCAATTGCTTCAAATGAAGACATATCTAAGAATTGAGAAATGGTATCCATAACAAAAATATCAAACGCCGTATCAGTACCTGTATTTTGGAATCTGATCATGTAAGTAAGTACTGCCAATGAATCTACATAATGAAACTCTTCGGTAATACCTGCTGGATAAACTGTCTTATCATTAGGATCATAAGAATTTGTGATTTCTCTACAATACACATCAACAAAAGGATCTGCATCTCCCATATGAACAGAGTTTACCAAACCAAGAAAGTAAAACGGACTAGGTGTTCCACATGCTTCAACAGTAGCTCTAGGTTCACTAAATCCTGGATGACCTGGACGTTGGTCAACTTCAAGTCTCAAGGTGTTGCCACTCGCATCATAACATAGTTCAACGGACTGGCCTCCTGCAATCATAAGGTTACCTACCTGACGTAATGTATCATTTACATAAAGTCTAAATTGTGTAGAATCATCCATGTCACCATTGATAGGTTCACCTGTATTACTAACCGTAAAACATGCCAAACTATCATTTTTACATTTCCCAGTCACTGAAACACTAGATTTATCCCAATCAGAGCTTACATTGTTGGTAAACGTACAGCTATTAGTGTGATCAGTTCTGGCCTCCAAACAAACCGTTTGACCAGTAAGAGAAACATCGCAATCTACGCTCGTGTAAATTCTTATATAACCTTTTTCTTCTGGGTATAAATCATTCACATTGAAGGTTAGTACATTTGCCTGCTGCGTATAATTGGTGAAATCTCCAGAAGCACTTATCAACGAAAGTTTTGAATCTAACAGAACTTCAACTTGCGTATTTTGATTCTTGATTGTACCTACATTGGTATAATTCAAGTACGCTGTAGTATTTCTACATGGTCTAAAGTTACCAGAACTCAATCTCAATTCTAATTCATCACACATCACTTTAGGTTCTAAAGGCACCTCTAGTTCCTGTGTATTATTATTAACGGTAAAACTAATCGGATTACTTTCACAGGTAAGATCTCTTAAAGAATCCACTGTTAATAATTCAGCAGTATAATTACCATTTGAAAGAGAGAGCGTATTATTAATATATCTAGAAGTTGTATAATAAATATTACCAGGCATTATCTTAAAGAATCTGTATGATAGCCCGTAATCTTGTGCGGTATCAAAAACGCAATTATTATCTGAGTCACTAAAAGTATTTATACTAACAGACCCTCCAGTACATTCATAAGAAATTTCGAAAGTGCCTTTGCTTCCTCCACTACCATATACAAATACTAAGTACTCCTTACCAATTTCGGTTCCAAATTTTAATGTCGAGGAATAAAAATCAGGACACCAACCATCGTTATCGTTATTGCTTACACATACTAAGCTATCGCAACCACCAGTAAACAAGGCCAATTTAGTATTAAAATCTGTAAGTTCTGAACACGTACTAACACGTACTGTTCCTCCTGTTCCCATAATTTTATACCACACACCTGAGACATCATCCCATGCTCTTGTTCCGCAATTAGGAATATGGTCAAAAGTTGCTGTATTAATTTCTCCAGTAGCTTGTTGACCACAGGTTAGTAAAGAAGCAAACAAACATGTGTCATTTTTACAAATTGAATCTAGGGTAATCGTAATTTCGTAGATTTGATTACAGCCTAGCGTATCTAAATGTACTCCTTCTGTTTTCACATAGGAACCTCCTGGCATCATAAAACTATCGGTATGACAAATCAAATAACTAGCGTAAATGGTAGTATCAACGGATGCCACAACGTTGGTTGTTATAATTGAATCACAGCCAATAGTGTCACTATAAATACCAACAGCACCCACATTATAACCATTATTGATCATTAGACTATCGCCCAGACATAGAACACCTTCATAATCTACTTTAGTTCTAGGGATCGAAACTTCCACAGAAGTACTGTCCAGACAAAGGCTATCCTGAACATAAAACCAATAGATTCCTTCACCTAAATTCGAAAATATTGAATCTGTAGTATAAGTTGAATTATCGGCACTGTATTGCAAAACTCCATTTCCACCAGTAGTCACAATAGCTACCTGACCTTGATTAGGTTCTGCACAGGTAATACTCGAATCTAGGTTAAAATCTAATGTTAAGTCATTGCATGAGTCCACGTTGCACCCGTCAAAAACAAGATCGCAAGGAGCTCCTTCTCCAATGCAAATACTAAAAGTTTCAGTACACATTGCTGCACCTGGATCATCTGTTGCAGAAGCAATATAAAGAATACCGCCAGCAGTTAAATCTACAGCACCAGCATCTAAAACATAGTCATAAGGGGCAGTTATATCTGATGTACCACAAAAAAGTGGCGTAAACGTTGAATCACATTTTAAATCCGTGACTAAAATTTGTGGATTAGATTCAAGACCTATCCAATCATCTATATGAATATAAACTGATTCTGTAGTAGCTGGTAGCACATATGAAACTCTATAGTTAATTCCCAAACACGTACC
>JAHDFW010000053.1 GCA_020627945.1 Cytophagales bacterium | reverse complement strand
CATGACTATCAACATTTACATTCCTTTAGCTATTTTTATGGCTGCAGTTTTTGGGTCTCGTTGGCTAATTAACAAGGCTAATGAGGAGTTACCAAACGAACAGAAAGCCAAATTGGTTGAATTATTTGGAAATCGAAGTTTAGTAAATCGGTTGATTCCTGCAGCGATTATTGTTGGAGTAATGCTTGTTGGTTATCAATTTGAGCTAATGACAAACATTTGGTTTCTGCTCATTGCTTTAATTACGGTGATAACTGTGTTCGTTTTCACAGCGGTGACTACTCAGTCTAAACTTAAACAAGCAAATTTTAATGATGAATATAGAAAGAAGATGCTTAACTCTTCTATAATTCGAATTGGTGGAATAGCCATTTGCTTTGGGATGCTAATTTTTAATCGGATATAATTTTGTTAAAAGGCTCTGAAGTTTAAATGTATCTTCTAAAATTGGTGTGTTTATGTAAGCACCTCAGTCAATTTGGCCATTGCTAGCTGAACATTATCTACATTAGAAATAATCAACTTAAGTTTTCCTTTTGCATCTTTCAACTTTGATAACTTAGGGAATTTTTGCACATAAGCCAATACTTTTCCAAACTGTTCGGATTGGAAATAAGTTTCATTGTTATCCACAAAGGTTCCAAATAACGTTTCGTTTTTGATGGTCAGTTTTGTGAACCCTATTTGCTCTGCCAACCAGCGAAGTTGAACCGATTCGTAAAGAGATAATACTTCTTGTGGTGGGTTTCCAAATCGATCTTCAATACTTACTTTCAACGTTTCAAGTTCCTCTTCATTGTTAACTTTATCCAGTTGTGAATAAAGGCGTATTCTTTCCGTTACATTACCAACATAGTTGTCTGGAATTAGAATCTGAAGATCTGTTTCTACGGTACAATCTGGTGAAAGACTTTCAGTGATTTTCTTAAGGTCTATTTCCTCTTTGAAGAGTTCATGAAACTCTGTTTCCTTAAGATCTTTTACGGTGTCGTCTAAAATTTGATGATAGGTTTCAAAGCCAATATCATTGATAAAACCACTTTGTTCACCACCTAAAATATCACCAGCTCCACGGATATCAAGGTCACGCATGGCAACTTTAATTCCATCTCCCAAATCTGAAAACTCTTCCAATGCTGAGAGTCTTTTTCTTGAATCGGAAGACATTGCAATAGTAGGCGGAGCCAATAAATAACAGAATGCTTTTTTGTTGGATCGACCTACTCTCCCACGCATTTGATGCAGGTCCGATAAACCGAAGTTTTGAGCTTGATTTATTATGATTGTATTCGCATTTGGAATATCTAATCCAGATTCTATGATGTTGGTGGAAATTAATACGTCATATTCACCTTCGATAAATTTAACCATCACTTTTTCAAGTTTCGGTCCTTCCATTTGTCCATGTCCAACGCCAATTCTAGCATCTGGAACAAGCCTTAAAATAATATTTGCAATTTGTTCAATATCCTTAATTCTGTTATGAACAAAGAATACTTGCCCTCCTCTTCTTAATTCAAACGCAATGGCATCGCGCACTACTTCTTCATTAAATGTATGAAGTCTAGTTGTTACTGGTTGTCGGTTTGGTGGAGGTGTTGCAATAATGGACATGTCCCTTGCTCCCATCAATGAAAATTGAAGCGTCCTTGGAATTGGTGTTGCACTCAAGGTTAACGTGTCTACATTAGATTTAAATTCTCTTAGCTTTTCTTTAGTCTTAACACCAAATTTTTGTTCCTCATCAATAACAAGTAATCCAATGTCTTTGAATTTAACATCCTTACTAACCAGTCTATGAGTTCCAATTAAGATATCTACTTTACCTTCCTCAAGTCGTTTTAATGTTTCTTTAATTTCTTTGGTGGTACGAAAACGATTTACAAAGTCGACGGTGCATGGAAGTTTTTTCAATCTTTCTGCAAACGTTCGATAATGCTGCATGGCCAAAATTGTAGTTGGCACCAAAATAGCAACTTGCTTACTATCACAAACGGCTTTAAAAGCTGCACGAATTGCAACCTCGGTTTTCCCGAATCCTACATCTCCACAAACCAAACGATCCATTGGAGCTTGTTGTTCCATATCATGCTTTACGTCATCTGTAGCTTTTGCTTGATCTGGAGTATCTTCATAAATAAATGAAGATTCTAACTCCGCTTGTAAATAATTATCGGGTGAAAAAGCAAACCCTTTTTGTGCTCTTCTTTTAGCATAGAGCTTGATCAAGTCGCGAGCGATGTCCTTGACTTTTTTCTTAACCTTCTTCTTCTTGTTTTCCCACTCTGGCGAACCAAGTTTACTCAAGGTCGGAACGGTTCCGTCTTTAGCGGAGTATTTCGAAATTTTATGGAGCGATAAAATACTAATGTTCAGGATATCGCTGTCTCGAAAAATCAGTCGAATTGCTTCTTGCTGATGTCCATTAATTTCAAGCTTATGAAGGCCTACAAATTTTCCTATTCCGTAATCTATATGCGTAATAAAATCACCAGGGTTCAAATCTTGTAGTTCACGTAATGTGATTGCTTTAGACTTGGAATATTTAGGTTGGGTTTTATATCGGTAAAACCGTTCAAAAACTTGATGATCTGTATAAACTGCAAACTGAGCATCTTGATCCAACCAACCTTGTCGAAGCCCCAAGTTTACCCCTTCCCATTCAACATCTGGATTTATCTCTAGAAAAATGGATTCGAGACGATCTAACTGACGAGCTTGGTCGGCAACAATCATTGTTTCTATGCCTTGTGTTTTATTGTCAAGTAAATGATCGGCTACTCGATTAAAATCTTTAGCAAAAACGGGTTGTGGCTTACAAGTAAATAAATATTCTTTGGTGTTTTTTAACTTAAATAGTTTTCCACACTCTATGATGCTGAATGCATCTAATTTTGAGTTGAATTCACCACTCAATTCAAATAGTTTTTCAGGATCCGAAATTACTTTCGTTCCACCTGCCTCTGAAACTTTATCCACAAAACTCTCTTTTGCACGCATAAAGTTTTTATCCAAAACATCTAACGTAAGTTGCAGGTCCTTAAACCATAACACAGTTGAAGATGGTATGTAATCTAGGAACGACTCTCTTTCTTCTTGTTCTAACCTAGTTTGTACATTTGGGATTACCGAAATGTGATTTTTCTTCTCTACTGACAGTTGAGATTCTGGATCAAAAGTTCTGATACTTTCTACCTCATCCCCAAACAGCTCCACACGATATGGAAGCTCATTTGCAAACGAAAAGATATCCACAATTCCACCACGTACGGCATATTGTCCAGCCTCATAGACAAAGTCAGATCGCTCGAAGTCATATTCTTCCAAAACCTCCGACATGAAGTTAGTATCAAGTATATCACCAACTTTAATACCATAGGTATTTTGAACCAGTGTTTTCTTATTGATAACCTTTTCTGTTAGTGCTTCAGGATAGGTAATAATAATTTCTCCTCTTGAGGATCTATTGTTAATTCGATTTAAAACTTCTGCACGTTGTAAGATGTTTGCGTTCTCCGTTTCTTCATATTCGTAAGGACGTTTGTAAGAAGTTGGAAAGAATAGAACTTCCTTATTACCAAGAAGATTCTGAACATCGGAATGAAAATACGCAGCTTCTTCTTTGTCATGTAAAACAATAAGTTGCGTTTTTAAAAGCTTTCTGAAAATAACAACTGAGACTACGGAATCTAGGCTTCCAACCATTCCTTTTAGGTGAATTCTGGATGCACCTCCGTCTTTCAATGTTTCCGCAATAGTATCTATTACGCCATCCTGAGAATAGCGTTTAAGTATGTCGTCTTTCTTAAGCATTTTAGTAAAGATATAATCAATTTTGAAAATTGAAATAACAAAATGTAACGATGATTTTATTTGCTTAATTTAACTTATACTTTTTGTATATTTCGATGAATACTTTGGATTTAAGGAATTTATTTACTATCTATTGTGGATAACTAGACTTATTTATTTTGTACCAAAAGATTTAGCCATGAAAGAAAATGATTACTTATGTCCACGATGTAAAGGACACCTGAATGCGGGCAACAAAGTTGTGTTTAGCACTAAAAATACGCGCGGTAGTAAAGGATTGATTTTATTAAATCCAACGATAGGTGGTTACTCATACGATCATCATAAAGCGTACAATTTGGTGAAAGGAGAATTGATAGATTTTAATTGTCCGATATGTGGTAAAGACCTAAAGTCTTTAAAGAACCAAAGCTATGTAGCTATCGATATGATTGATCACAACAATAAACAGTATGAGGTTTTGTTTTCCAGAGTAGTGGGTGACAAGAGTACTTATGTAATTGCGTCAGATAATGCAATTGAGCAGTTTGGGGAGGATGCCATCGATTTTGAAGATTTATTCGGAGTGTTTGATTAGCAATGGAACTTATTGTAATAAAAACAATATGTTTGGATGATAAACATCTTTCTTATTTATTTGTATAGAATTAGCATAAGTTGATCAACAAATGAATATTTAGAATGGGAAGTATTATTACAGGATTAGGGTCTTTTATACCAAGCGAAGTTAAGGCTAACGACGCGTTTCATGAACATGAGTTTTATGATAATAAAGGCGTTAGAGTCCCAGGAAGTGGAGATTTGATTGCTCGTAAATTCAAGAAAATTACGGGAATTGAAGAACGTAGATATCTGGCTAATGATATGAATTGTTCAGATGGAGGATTCATTGCTGCACAACGTGCAATAGAAGATGCAGGTATTGACCCAGAGAAGTTAGATCACATTATTTGTGCTCATAATTTTGGAGACGTAAGTTACGGGTCTGTTCAGGCTGATGTAATGCCTAGTTTAGCTTCAAGAATCAAGCAGCGTCTTGGTATCAAAAACCCACGTTCTGTAGCGTACGATGTTTTGTTTGGCTGCCCAGGTTGGGTGCAAGGCGTTATTCAAGCGGATTGCTTTATTAAAGCTGGAATTGCTGAAAATGTATTAGTCATTGGTTGCGAAGCACTGTCTCGAGTACTAGACCCGCACGATCGAGACTCAATGATCTTTTCTGATGGAGCAGGAGCTTGCATATTAACCAAGTCAGAAGGTGGCAATGGAATACAATCATTTTCTGCGGTAACCCATGCTTATGAAGAAGCAGGATATTTATACTGTGGTAAAAGCTATAAACCAGATCAGGGAGATACCAAGTATATTAAAATGTTTGGTAGAAAAATTTATGAGTATGCCTTATCGAATGTTCCAGTTGCAATGAAAGAAGCTTTGGATAAATCTGGTCGCTCATTGGCCGAATTGAAAAAAGTATTTATTCACCAAGCGAATGAGAAAATGGATGAAGCGATCATCGAAAGATTTTATGAGCTCTATGGTCAAGAAGAATTGCCAGAAGGAATTATGCCAATGAGCATACATAAGTTGGGTAATAGTTCAGTTGCAACAGTTCCTACCTTGTTAGATTTGGTTTATAGAGGTGAAATGGAAAATCACAATATTAAAAAAGGTGATTTAATTATGTTAGCATCGGTAGGTGCGGGGATGCACATTAATGCGATAGTTTATGAAGTTTAGATTCCTTCTACGATTATTCTTTTGTATGCGATAGTTCCACCTGAAGCATTTATTTGAATTATATAAAAACCTTGGGCTAAACCGTTAAGATTTATTCGATCGCTAGAATGGTTATTATATTCAGATTTTACTAGTTGCCCATCTGTACTGAAAATTGAAACCTGAGATATTAATTTATTTGGCCATTTAACGGTAATTTCTCCCTGAGAAGGGTTTGGATAGATTTCAATTTTATGAGAGAGCGAATTAAGTTCAAACCCTAAATTTGTGGTATCTATGTTTATTTTCTGACAAACTTTTGAGGTGTACCCACATGAATTAGAGGATAAGCAAACATTATATTCTCCTGGTTCATCATAGGTGTAAGTCGGGTTGTTTTCATATGAGGTTCCTTCGCCTAATCCAAAGTTCCAATAATTTTGAAACACGTTATTGGTAAGTTGTTGGAAAGTGACTTCAAGTTTGTTCTCGGAGTAAGAAAACTCACCAATCGAATCAGTTTCGCAAGCCTCACCTAAACTAAAGTTGTCTATAGCAATATCCGATTCACGGTTTACTCCCATGGTAGCTTCAAGTTTGAATTGAGCAATCCCATTAAATGAACTATCAATAAGAATTTTAGCCTGATGCCAACTTTCATCTTGATCCCCATTTTTTTCGAATATATTGGTCCAAGTTTTACCATAGTCGCCGGTGATATAAACTTTTAAAGAACCCATACCCCCACCAAACATATGATATGCGAAAGAGAGTTCGGGGTTGTTAAGAGTACCCAAATCGAAACAAGGAGATATTAAGTCGGTTTTATCCTTGTTTTGATAATGTCCGCTAGCTTCTGCATATATGTATTTGCCAAAAGGTTCGTTTGGAAACAAATCTTGTTTTGGTCCAGTTTCTGGAGTTGTTGTGACACCAGAATTGGTTGTCCAATCGTAATCATCTGTATAGATATTTTGCCAACCTTCATCTAATTCACAGATATCAGACTGCATGGGATCACACAAATCAAACCCTTCGAAATTTTGCACATACGGATAAGTGGTTATTGGGTTTTGAACACAGCCTACTCCACTTACGACTAGTAGCAAATCTTCGGTTTCACCTTTATTATATAATCCACAGTGATCAATTTCTGTTGAATCTTCTGAGCAGACTATTCTCATGTTGTAGTTAGCATTGTTTCTAAATTTTGATACCGAAATTTGAGTTTTTATGGTGTCGTATAATGCATATGGAAATTTAATTATCGTGTCTGAAGCACTTCCGAAAAAGCCATTTTTATTCCAATCAATATGAATCTCAATTTGTGTTTTTACGTTTTGGCTAGAGTCGCAGTTTTTAACTTTTAACGTAAGGTCATAGGTTTGTCCCACTTCTAAATTTACAGGTGAAAACCTTCTGCTGGAGTAAGCTTTGCAAGTTGAGTCAATAAAGGTGCGGTTACCGAACTTTATATATCCTATGTGACTTCCAGAAGTATCACTTGCCTGCGAAAAGCAATTGAAGTCGCTGTTACATTCTAGATAGTTTCTATCTAATTCTGCTGACGCTGCTATTCGGTTGTATTGTTGAGGTGTAAATGAATTTCTGCAGTCACTAGTGCTGTAGGACATTATATTATTTACCAAAGGACTATATACTTGGCCTAAAGAATCTGTGAGTGTACCAGTATATTGGCAAACATTAGAAACTAACCCAGAGAGGTTGGGATCCGCTGGAGTATCGCAAAGGTCGTCTCCAGCGAACGTGCAATTGCTTCCATTAACCAATTCATCTGTAGTGCCTAAATTTGTTTTACCATGCGTATGATAAAGTGAAAAGTAGTGACCAAACTCATGTGCTAAAGTAGCGCCGTTATCAGCACAGTGATTTGCTACGAAAATCCTATCTGGTCCTGGAGGTAGGTAAGTATAGCCACAGACCGTACTGCCTGATGAGATTTGTATTTCTTTGCAAATGAAAACATTTACAACATTTTGTTCCTCATACCACGCAATCGTATTTTCCTCATCACTACTAAAGAAATAGAAGTTCGTATTACTGATATAGTTTACAGGACCACATTGAAAGAACTTAACTCCTGATTGGGCAAATTTATGGTTTAAGTTATTAATCATACCAGACAAATTAGAGGCGTCAAAACCACCTGTTCCATCGGTTTTTTGTATGATATGAAATTTTACTGGAATTACCTTAGCTGAATTTCTTGATCCATTAAGGGCGATAAAATTTGATCTTAATGCTTTAGTAGAGTTTAAATATTGAACTTGATATAGTTCAGTATTTGTACCACATAGTTGGGCGGATAATTTGCCCAATGTTAGAAGGCCAATTAATAACAGAAACTTTATTTTAAACAATTGTTTCAATTATTACTGTACAATCAACTTCCTATAACCAATTGAACTGTCCGATAACTCATATCGAATCAGATACATTCCCGTAGGAAGTATTTCAATTCCTATTTTACGAGAGTTAGCTGGAACTTTATTTATTCTAATAGCTTCACCAAGGCTATTGAACACTTGATATTGCTTAATAAATGTGGCTCCCTTTGTTATTTCTAAATAGGCTGATCCATTAGTTGGGTTTGGATATAATTGGATGTCCGTTTTAACCAAAGAGCTGACCCCAAGTGTTGAATCAGGTATCGTATCTACCGTAATCATTTCGCAAGTTTGAGTTGCCAACCCACATGAGTTTGTAGTAAGACAAACTTCATATTCTCCTCTTTCTGGGTAAGTGTAAGCAGTAGTTACTGAAGAGCTAGTAGCTGAAATTCCACTTCCAAAACTCCACCACCTTCCTAAAACATTGGTAGTAAGATCTTCAAGGTTTAAGTTTAAGCCGATTGCTTCAAAGCTGAATTGAGCACTGTCTCCCGCACACTCTTCTCCTACAACGATATTATCAATAGCCATATCTGACCAAGCATTAGTTCCTGTCGTTCCTAACCAACGAAATTGAATAGTTCCATTATGTGAAGTATCAATAAGTACTACGGCTTGATTCCATTGGTTTCCTTGATCACCACTCATTGACCAAATGGTATCCCAGTTCTGACCAAAATCACTGGTTATTAAAACTTTCATTTCTCCCATCGAACTTCCATACATGTGGTATCCAAATGAAAGTTGTGGCTTAGATAAGGTTGAAATATCGAAACAAGGGCTAACAACATCGGCGGTTTTTTCTGGATTACCCGTGCTCGAAGCTTCAATATACATGTATTTACCATTGTCGATTCCAGGATAGTAATCTTTAGTCGGACCAGTATTTGAAGAACCTGTTGGCCCCCAATGCAATGTCCAATCCACGCTGTCTGCTTCAAGGTTTTGCCAACCTTCAGATAAATCACATTTGGCCCCATCATCATCGCTACATAAAACGAACAGTTCAAAGTCCTGAACATAAGGATAAGAGTTTACTATTTCTCCTACACATTGTGATCCCATCACGTTTACTGTGTACTCTTCCGTTTCTCCGTAATCATACTCTCCGCAAGCATCGATATAAGCAGAATCTTCGGTACAAATAATTCTCATTTTCCTTTCTCCTGGAGTCGCAAAAGGAGGAATGTAGATGTCGCCACTAAACGTACTTGGAGCTCCATAAGGAGAACTAAATACTTCTTCGCCTTCATCGTAAAAAGAATTGTTTCCGTTCCAATCTATGTAAACTTTAATTTGACTGTTCTTAATAACTATAGCATCACAATCTTCATTGGTAACTTTAAGAAGATAGGTTTCCCCAATATTAACATCGGTAGAGGTAACGGTGTTATTGGTATATGTTGCACAATTGAATGACGTATTTGAAATAGTATTGAAGGTAACATTGCTAATCATAGTATTGTTTGAAAGAGATGCTATAGATCCGCAGTTTCTGCCACTTGTACAAACCAAATATTCTCTGTCGAAAATCAACGCAGAAGCAATGCGGTTATATTGTCCAGTCGAGAAAAAGTCTCTGCATTCCTTTCTTGAGTACGACATTATATTTCTTGGATTTGGAGTATATGCTGCTCCTTGAACATCTGTTGCTGTACCGGTATAGTTACATGCATTATTAACTTGTGCATCTAAGTTTGGATCGGCAGGAGTATCACATAAGTCGTCTCCAGCAATATTGCAGTTTGCTCCACTTACTAATTCATCTGTCGTACCATTGTTACTTTTCCCATGGGTATGATATAGCGAGAAATAATGTCCCATTTCATGCGACATGGTAGAACCGTTCAAAGCACATGAATTAGACATGAAGATTCGATCAGGACTTGGTGCGAAATATGTATATCCGCAAAGTCCACCTCCGCCACTACCAGTAATGGAATTAAAAAAGTAAATATTAATAACATTTGAAACATCATATTGAAGGCCAAGTGCATTTTCTTGGTCTTGTGTATAATCGTAGTAATTGTCGTCGTCTATATAATTAATGTCTTCGCATTGGAAAAACTCCATATTAGCGTTTACATAATAATCGTTCATCGTGCCAATTACACCATCCATTTCTTCTACAGTAAGGCCGCCTGTCCCATCGGATTTTCTTACGATATGAATTTGGATCGGAACAAAATCTACACTTGCTGTTCTTGAACGATGCAAAGAGTAGTTGGCCCTTTCTTCACTATTACGGCTTAAATACTCGATTTGAGCTGGAGTTGCTTCCGTACCACAATTTTGAGCAAAAGAAAATGATGTGATTAACAAGGTAAATGCAACAAAAAGTAGAATGTTTTTCATGTTGTGTAGGTTAAGTAACTATGCAATATACTAATATGCACTGATAAATACCAAGTGCTTATTGTTGGTAACCGCTGCTTTAGGGCTTTTTTACAAGAATCACTACCTTTTCTTCCTCCGTTGCAGCAAAGGCTGTTTGGAAAAGGTGGTTATGTCCTGGTAGCGATAAATCAGGAATGTTGTTATATGGATAATCTAAAACTTTTAGACGATATTCATCGTACTTTACACCTCTCTTAAAGAATGGATCGAAGGTTGACTTTTCATAATTCCATGCCCATTCTTTTCTAAATATAATTGCGTCGGGTTGAGTTTTTTCATCTTCTTCTCTATTGTTCAATACGAAGCCCATTACCACTTTACAATCCAGATAGTACATGTACGAACACTCTTCATAGTTCGTGGCTAACACTGGGTTTTCAATTCCTTCGAATTGTTTTTTCAGGAACGGAATTTCATAATCCAACCTTCCTCGATATTCATGGGTTAATTCATATGCTCTCCCCTTAAGGTTGTCTTGGTTTTGATAAATGAATGTTCCAAGTAAAGCAAGAATTAGACAATAAAACCAGCCCGTTGTGAGGTGCTTGTAAATAACGATGATTTGGAAAACCAAAATACCAATTTCAATAATTAAAAGAGGGATTAGATACCTGGTAAAAATCTTATGTGGAACCATGTTGATCAGAAAGAAATAGATCAACCCAAAGGCAACTAGGCCAAGTAAGGTAAATTCAGTTTTGCGAAGTATGATTTTCTTTCGCAGGTACAAGATCAAAATCAAGGACCCTAAACCAAGTACCCACCAGCCGTAACTTAAATTCACAAAATACAAGATGGTGGTTTTCAAGTGAGATAAATAAACCCAACCGCTAAAGTTGTGAAGTTCGGATGTTTGTTGTGAGAAGTTTATTGAATCGAAGAAAAATATAATTGGGAGCAGCAAAAGACCAGATATAAACGCGGGAAGGGAAAACATTAAGTTCTCCATGATCTTCTTTTCTCGTAGCCAAATTACTAGTTCAAATGCTACGAGGAATATGTTCAATGCAAGATAAATTGGTGCAAAAGTGTTGTACATCAACCATAAGGTTATGGTTTGAGCAACTAGGTAAAAACCTAGTCGTCGCTTATCGAGAATCCTGTATTTAATCAACCAATGGATGCATAAGCCAAGTAGAAAAATGATGATGGAATAGTATCTCATCTCCCGAAGGTGCAAAGCAAAGTCTATTTGTAAGGTTAATAAAATGAAAAAGAGTGTCCGCGCAATTTTATACTCTCGTTTATTGAGAAAAAAATGTGAGAGATTTTTGAAGATCATCCAAACACCTATGAACCCAATCAGCAAAAATGGCAACCTCAGAAATAATGTTTGTGTATATATGTCTTCAAATCCAGATGCAATTTTGGTTGCTAATGCTCCATAATAAAACATAACCCAACCTATGCCGGTGTAAGCATCGGTGGATTCATTAATTGCTAATGATTTATTAGGATGACGGATTGGGTAAACCACATTTTTCTCGCCATGTACCTTAGGATACCCGTATTCCAACACATGTTTGGAGTGCATCGCGCATTCTGCTTCGTCATTCCAAAGTAAAGGATATTGCAGGTTTAGCGCTGCGCTCAACGCGAATATTAAAAACGGAATATATTTTAAAAACTTTTTCAATACACTAACGTGTTGGTTGGCTTTTTCCCAAATTTATACCGATGTGTGAGATAGACCAAATTAACGGACAAAATTCCTATTCCTGCCCCTGCCAAAACATCCGCAGACCAGTGATCGTCATTGAGCATCCTGAAAATTGCAGTTGCAGTTGCGAAGGTATAACCAAGCACTCCAACCCATGGATATTCTTTTCCATATTCTTTGTAAAGGAATTGAGCTGCAACAAAAGCTCGTGCTGTAGTCCCACTTGGAAAAGCATCAAACTCTACTCCGTTAGGACGGGCGTCTCCAATCAAATATTTTCCTGAATACACAATCCCGCTCATGAGCAAGTTGGACTTAAGCAAAATAATGGATTTGTTAATAAAATCACTCCGTTGTTTTAACCCTGTAAAGTGAAGACCATAGCAGACCCCAATAGGTGCTACTGCAAAAACACCATCCAGGTTACTATTAAAATTTGGAGCTATAGATTGACTTACTTGTCTAAACGAATACTTGTTAAGTGGTGCATTGTTTATTCTTGAATAAACACCTAATCCAACCATTGTAGTTGGGATTAAAAAGTCTCTATAATACAGAGACTTATCATTTTTATTTTGAAGAGTGTCTGCATTCTGAGCAATGGCATTTTTGTGGAAAAAAATTATCCCAATAAGAGCAAATATTATGCTATATCTTACGCTCAATTTCAACCTACTTTTCTCGCTGCATTAGAAGTTCAACGTAGTTGGCTAACTTTTCTTTTTCAGGTTTATTCGAACTTATACTTCTTAGCGAATCCATACCCTCATTGAAGTATTTTTTAATTAATTCTTCAGTCAATTTTGGGATTCCAATTTCGTTAAAAATGTGGATAACTTCTTTTACTTTTTCCTCAGCCTGATCAGATACTGAGAGCCAATAGTCCAATTGTTTTTTCTGCTCAGGGTTGGACAACTCCATTGCTTTTAGCAGCAAGAAAGTCTTTTTATTAGCGATAATGTCACCACCAACTTGTTTGCCAAATTTAGCGGCATCACCAAATGCATCGAGCAAATCATCTTTAAGTTGAAATGCGATACCAATGTTTCTGGCAAAGCTTTTAATTTTTTCGATATCTTCAGAAGATGCTTCTGCGTAGAGAGCAGCCATTTCCATAGCATGATCAAGAAGTGCAGCAGTTTTTAAATAGATCATTTCGATGTATTCTTCAACTTTAACTGAAGATTCTTCCTCGAAATTCATATCCATTTGTTGCCCTTCACAAACTTTAATAGCCCCTTCGTTGAAAACTTGCATCAACTTGTGCAATTTTTCTGGCTTCAGATCCAAAAGGTATTGATAAGCCTGAACCAACATTACATCTCCCGAAAGAATTGCAATGTTTTCATTCCACTTTTTGTAAACTGTAGGTTCGCCCCTTCGTAATGGAGCTTTGTCCATGATATCGTCATGCAGAAGAGTGAAGTTGTGAAACACTTCAATAGACCTACAAAGTGGTAAAACATCATTGATTTGATCCTTGTACATTAAGTACGTTATAGCCACAAGAAAAGGACGCATCCGTTTACCTCCTTTTTGCAGACTGTAGTCTATCGGTTCGTACAAGTTTTTAGGCTCAGATTTATATCCAATTGATTGTAAATCGGCCTCAATGGTTTCAATGATTTGTGGAATTTCCATATGGGCAAAATAAGTAAAATAAAAGCAGAAGTATTACTAACTACTCAATTTTATGAATGGATGGCGTCCAGTATGCAAAAGATGCATCTCCTGCTTCTTTAATTACATAACCCAGTTTGATGGTAAACGTGAGTTCGTTTTTATTTTTATTGGAATATGTTTTAACCTTTCCGAAGTAGCAAGATGCTATATCGTCATATTTAAATTCGTCTATGAATTTGATCTTGTGGGACTCGATCGGTGGAATAAAATCTGAATTTTTAAGTGTTTCTTTCAGGACGGTTGAAATATGAGTTGGGTCAGCTTCTTCAACCAGGTAGATGGATTGAACGAGCATAGAATCCGAAGAGCATTTGTGCAATATCAAATCTGCCGTGTTTTTTCTCATTTCAAGATCCAAGGTTGGGTTTCTTACGATAGTTAGGTAATCTAAGAACTCCTCTACCGTTTGTTCACTTTTATTCTTGTAAGCTTTGAGTTGTTTGGTTGTTGGCATTAATGAAACAACTCCAAAATCCATAGAGCTATCTTTCGGAACGCTATTTTTATTTGAAATTTCTGTGTGCCATCCATAGGTAACGTTTGTGTCTTTTGTGATCGCCTTGTAAATACTATCTTTGCTTAAATCATAAATTGGTGCCTTCTGATTTTGGGTCAGCTGTTGGTTTTTGTCAGCAAACTTGACGTAGTTAACGTTTCTATATTGCATGAAGCCATTGTAACCTACATTGGTATCTGATTCTGTTTGTTCAAACTGCTTATCTTCCATCTCTGGTTGGTGAGATGCTTTTTCTTCAATGATAAAGTTATCAAGTGTGCTTTCATCCACCATTATCACTTCCTCGGAAACTGTTTTTTGTTTCATAGACGATTCGGCCTTTTGTGCTTTTTGTGCACAGCTGAACATCACAAAACCAAGCGTGTAAATTACGATATGTTTAACGCAGTATTTCATTACTCTGTTTCCTCATTTGTAAATTGTTTAAAACGCATCGCGTATATTTTGCCATTTTTATATTCTGTATCCATGATATGAAGGTTTTTTAACCCTCGTGCTGGAGTTGTAAGTTTATTGATAAAGTCCCACTTGTTATACAAATCCATAATCGGACCACCGTCTTCGAAAATTTGAAAAATTTGAGCATCATCAGCAATCATCACATCTAGTTGAGCTCGTCTCTTTTTCCAATCTTCTATTTTTGAAGTTGAGAAGATATGGATCATGAGAGCATAATCGTTGGTCTTGAGCCTTATTTCTTCTCGGTATTGTTCTTCATGATCCGCAACGTTTCTTTTGATGGTGTCCGTTTTGTAGTAGGGTGAACGAACCATGAATTTTATTTGATCGTTCTTACTCTCGAACAAAGCACAACTATTGCTGTCTAGGCTTATTTTCTCTTTAGCACGTTTTGGACCAAGCAAATAAAACTCAAGCGGTGCATAAGATATAATCTGATGGCGTTCTGCATCCACAAAGCAAATTTGACATTGTCGTGATGAAGGTGCCGTTTTCCAAAGAAGAGATGTACAGATTCCTGAAACGGCAACAACTAATGGCACTAATATTTTCAACCATTTTGATTTATTCGGTGTGGAAACATTTGCCTGATTATTCACATAGTCGCTCCAACTGTTTTCCCCAACGTAACGACACAATATATCTAACATGTCTTCTCGGGGCAGTTTTTCAGCAGTGTTTTTTAGGTGTGTATATACCCATTTTTCACTAACTCGACTTTGAATGCTTTCCTCAAGATCAGATTGAAAATTACCAATGTCTTTTACTTTCCAATTTTCTATAGGAGAAGGGGAATCTGGATACTTTTCTTGCAAACGAGAGGTGATTTTCTCCTTGAGTGCATAAAAATATTTAAATTCTTCCTTTCTCATTAATAGCTGATAATCAATCAGATAAAAATTGTAAATGTTTTACAATCCCTTTACAATCCCTTTACAGTGCAGTTACAGTATTTACAGCACGCACCGTATTTATGTTTGGGTCATAATTCAATGTTCAACCCAAATAAAATTAATCAAAGCTATGAAAAATTCAAATGTTAAAACTGGAATCGCAAAGTTTTTACCAACAGCTATCACTATTAAATGTATGACTCTGTTGATGTTGGCCTTTTTATCTTTTACGTCTTGTGGAAAAAATAGTCGTTCTAAAATGGAGTCTGCAGATATGGAATATGCCGAAGAGGAAATATCAATGGCTGATGAAGTTACAGAAGAAAATGGATGGGAAGGGGCTGATTATAAGGCGGAGGAAGCTGCAGCTACAAATGATCTAGCAGACAAGTTTTATAGTCAATCCGAGCAGAAGTATGCGGCAAATGTAAATATGTACAGATCAGTATCTGATGAGTCGGGTTTGGTAAATAACTCTCAACAAACCTTCGGCTGGTTTGCAAAAGCTCCAAATCTTAACCCAGCTCAAAAACAAAAGATGCGGCAGTCTATTGGTTCTGCAGCAGCTAAACAGTCAACGCCTGGTCGAAAGTTAATTACTACGTCTAATCTACGTTTTAGAGTATCCAATGTTTTTAGTAGTACAGAAGAGCTAGAGTCATTAGCAATTAAGCATGGTGGTTTTATTCTTAATAGCGATGTGAAAACTAATATGACCTACTCCAATAGTGTGAGAATCTCTCCAGATTCAACTATGAAAATTGAGCACTTCACTAAAGACGGAAACCTTAAAGTAAGAGTACCTTTTCAGAACCTTCATGATTTTCTAATGGAAATGGCTCCAATGATCGATTATTTAGATTTGCGTGAGATTGAAGCGAATGATGTAACGCTTAAAATTTTATCGAATGATCTGATGAAAAAGCGTACTGCGCAATACAATGCTAGACTTTCAAAAAGAGTTAATTCTACCAAAGATTTAGGAGATATTACTTATGCTGAAAACCAATTATTGGAAAAGCAGGCGAGCAAGGATTTAGCGTTCATTTCTAACTTACAAATGGAAGATCAAATAGCTTTTAGCACCATAACTATGACGATCTATGAACCAACTTACAAGAGTTTTACAAAGGTTAAGGACGAGCCTAAGGTTGAATACTATCAACCTTCGTACGCTAGTAAATTAAAAGACGCGGTGCAATCTGGGTTTAAAGGTTTTAAGAGCTTTATCTTATTCTGGGTAAGAAACTGGTTTACGTTGTTAACCTTAGCACTTATTGGATATGGACTTTACCGATTGGTTAAGTATTTAACAAAGAATAAAGGAACTAAAAAGTCAAAGAATACAGAGGAATAATTAAGTGGCTAAAAGGGTGGGGTTTTACAAAACTCTGCCCTTTTATTCTCCTTTTAGATTCACAACCATATAAAAGTCGGATTCCCATAGAGTGTACATGCAATTATCAAAAGCATTCTTATGTTCCATATAACTGTTTTTAGGAACTTCAATTTCAAGATCGAAAACAGTGACATAGAAAGGCTTATCTTCATCTACTTCGTGCAATTCCACGTCTTTCTGATACATGTTGCGAAAGCCGTACTCTACTTCTGCTCGGATTTTTTGGATTCGGTATTTTACCAACAATCGCTCGAGTAGTTTTTTGCTGTAATCCAAACTATTAGCATCCCATAATATAAGTATGTGCGGTAACATTACACTTATTGCAGCGTCTTTACGGTCTTGCTTAGCAAATATTTCGGATTTTAGCATAGCTTGTTTCATTTCCATCGACCTTGAACTTCTCTTCATGAATGCTTCTAAGTCGTATCCTTTAAATTCTTCCGCGTATTTCATGGCCCTGTAATAATCACCTTCAAGAATTTTTATATCCACTAAACGTTCTACGGTTTTGATGTAATAATTCCACGGTTCATGATCTATTGGCAAATCTATCTTGTAAGCTTCGGGCTTTTTTATTTCCAGAAATTCGGTTAAATACTCCTGCTCCTTGTTTATATCACTTATGTCTTTGTAAAATTCTGACGCCAAAAATAATCCAAGACCATAGTCATTTTCGTACTTTTTAGCCGTCGAATGAAACTTATCAAAATGTACTTCAACAGAGTCCTTCAATCCCGGATCTCTGCGTTTATAAGGGATGGATTTAAAAAGGTCATATGCACGTTTAAGATGCCACATGCCATCATGTGGGCTTTGCGCTTCAGCATTTTGGCTGAAAGCAATGCAACACATCATCAGTGTAAATATGGCTATTATTTTTCTGTTCATTATACCGCTTAGATTATGTATTGTCATACCACCATAATCAATATTTCTCTTGAAAATAAACTTTAGCAGGTCTTCAAATTAAAGGAATATACGTTAAAAAATCCATTTTTTGTCGCATTTTTTATGTGTAAAATACTAATTAAGCTGCTGGGAATGCTAAAATCTCTCCTAAACCTATTGTAAATAATAACCATCCATAGAATGCATGTTCAATACATGTTATTAACAGCGATCTTGATTTTTGGTATGTCAAAGTAAACATGATGCTTCCTGCAAAGGTCATACCAAGTACCAACCAGTTTTTTAAAAATAGGTGTGCTAATGAAAATGCAATAGCGTTTACTAGAATCATTACCCACCGGTTTATGAACACGTTTTTATACCTTTCCAGAAAAAAAGATCGATATACTATTTCCTGCGGTATTACAGATACAAACCCATAAATAAAGAAGATTCCAATCCACAAACCGGGCTTGGTAAATACGATTGCAAAAAGCTTTTCAGGATAAAAAAACCATACGAATAGAATGCTGCTTAAAAGGATAGTTATGGTTCTGACTAGAATAGTTTTCCAAGTAAAACCTGTGTTCCAGTAGAAAAGGTCATTCTTTTTAAAAACACCTTGCTGAATCATTCGTACTACGGCATAAATTAACCCTAGAAGCGCCGGGATAAGTTTGGCCATTAAAGGAATTGGGAGCACCAGAATAACTGGAATTACTAGAAAAAGTATGGCAACTTCAGCAATCAGATATATTCGATTGGTTTGCATATGGTAAATCTACGATTTAAAAACAAGAAATTCATTATCTTGGAACATCATTGAATTTAGCTATCCAAATTGCACAAACAGTCATCGCATATTATTAGGGTTTTAATCGTTCTGATTTTGTTCTCTTTTCCTTTCTTAGGAGTTGCTCAGCAGTATCAA
Organism: Cytophagales bacterium; assembly: GCA_020627945.1. GTDB lineage: Bacteria > Bacteroidota > Bacteroidia > Cytophagales > JAHDFW01 > JAHDFW01. The sequence continues at coordinate 3,106 of JAHDFW010000053.1, read as the reverse complement.
TTCAAAACGTATGGTTTGGTGGAAGGCTTGGCTCAGTCTCAAGTTTATGCTATGCTGGAGGATAGTCGAGGGTACATTTGGATGGGCACCAGAGGAGGAGGAGTAAGTCGTTTTGATGGATTAGAGTTTACGAATTTTTCCACACGACATGGACTGAATGATAATTATGTTCTAAGTTTAGAGGAAGACTTGGAAGGAAACATATGGATTGGTACTAACTCTGGTCTTAATATTTATTCTGGTGGAACTTTTGTTACAGTAGCCTTAGAAAAATGGAAATTTGGGGTTAATTCAATTTTTACTGATTCTAATGGAATTCTATGGCTTGGAACAGATGAAGGACTTTATAAATCACAAAACCAGGAAAATGCAAGGTTTGATAGAGTGGAATTTCCACACTTGACCAACCAAGGTGTACATTGTGTTGAAGGTTCGAACTCAAATCCGCAAGAAATTTGGGTGGGGACCAATGCTGGTATTCAAGTTCTCGATTTAGATGGAAAAATTCTAAAGCGGATTTACAAAAGACAAGGTTTAAGAGGATCTCAAATAAAGTCCATAACTTTTGATGATCAGGGTGCTGCTTGGGTGGGGTCATATGGTAACGGATTGTACAATATAACCAATACAAAAGAACCTGAGGTAACGGACTGGACACAACGGTTGAAGCTTGATAATAAAATTCTTCATCAAGTTTTTTATAGCCAAAAACATTTGTGGGTTTCGACTTTAACAGACGGTGTATGTAAAGTAAACCTGAAAGATTCATCATTTGTATTCTTAGGTGAACGAGATGGGTTATCTACCAACAATATCAAAAATGTTTTGGAAGATAGTTGGGGCAATTATTGGATTGGAACTTCAGGAGGTGGTGTTTGTAAGTATTCAGGACAGCAGTTTGATCGAATTACGAGCAAAGAAGGTTTGCCTGGGAATTACATTTATTCAGTCACTTTTGACGATCAACAAAAGATGTGGGTAGCTACCTCTGGTGGAGGAGTGGCAAGAAAAGATTCATCAGGGTTTACTTGGCTCAATTTAGATTCGGGTTTCACCAATCAAAAGGTTAAACTAATTTATCAGGGTCAGGATAGTTTAATGTGGTTTTCGATTGATGGAAAAGGAATAGCAACGACCTATAAAGACACTACTTTGTTCTTTGGAATGGAAGATGGAATTGGTGGGAGATGGATAAAATCAATTGAACAGGATACCAGTGGAACGGTCTTTCTTGCAACTTCTGGAGGTGGAATTACCAGAGTTCAACTCGACACGATCGACTCTTTGCCTCGGTTTACGTTTGAGATATTAAATACGAAAAAAGGACTGATGAGCAATAGGATCAACGATCTTTTGGTGGATAAAAACAATCGACTTTGGTATGCAAGTCAGGTTGGAGGTGTAGGATGTTATAATGGTGAACGCACTAGCATTACGTATAGTGAAAAAAATGGTTTGGTAGACAACAAAGTTCGTTCGATAACCGAAGATGAATATGGTAATATTTGGGTCGGAACGGCTGATGGGCTTTCTGTTTTTAATGCGTATAAAAAAGAAGCTGAAGTAACGTCTTACACGACGCAAAACGGCTTAAGTTCCAGCAATATTTATTTATTGATTTACGACAATAACAATGGTATTTGGATAGGAAGCGAAAGAGGAGTAGATCATGTAACGATAGATAAAGAAGGAGGCATTCTTGAAGTTAAGCATTACGGAAGAGATGATGGTTTTTTAGGCGTTGAAACAACACAAAATTGTGCAGCAATAGATTCAACTGGAGGATTGTGGTTTGGTACCATTAACGGTCTGCATAAGTTTTTATCCAAGAGTAATCTCAAAAATGAAAAAGCACCAATTCTTAATATTACTAACGTAAGTCTAAAATATCAACCATTGGCTCGATGGGATTCTTTAAACTTCGATTATGATCAAAATCAACTTACGTTCGAATTCGGAGGAATTACCCAAACTAAACCTAAGCGTGTTAAATACAAATGGAAATTAGAAGGAATGGAAGAGAGTTGGTCTCCTGCTAGCTATAAAAACTCTGTTACCTATTCCAATTTAAAACCAGGTAAGTATAAATTTGAAGTTCTCTCGTGTAATGAAAACGAAGTATGGAACGAAGAACCGCAACGTGTTGAGTTTGTTATTGCTCCACCTTTTTGGGATGAACCATGGTTTATATTTTCATATATAGCAGGAGGTTTTACCATTGTATCCTTGATCGTTGGTTTAAGAATTCGAGCAATTAAAAAGAAAGCGAGAGAGCGTAATGATAAGTTAAGATTAGAACGAGACTTAATTGCCATCGAACACCAAGCACTTAGGCTGCAAATGAATCCTCACTTTATGTTTAATTCGTTGAACTCCATTCAATCCTTGGTTGCATTAGGAGAACAAGATGCCGCTAGGAAGAATTTGTCCGCGTTTTCGAAACTGATGAGAAGAATTCTTGAGAATTCCAGAAAGAATAAAGTTAGTCTTGAAGAAGAAATCGCAACACTTAAGAATTACCTAGAAATTGAGCAAAATTGCAATGATGGTAAATTCGACTTTAAAGTAGTATTAGAGCCTGATTTAGAAGTTGAATTGATTGAAGTTCCACCTATGATTTTACAACCTTTTGTGGAAAACTCCGTAAAGCATGGCATGGTTGAAAAGAGTGAAAACGCTTTGATTGAGCTTCATTTTGAATTGATTCAGGAAGACCTGTTACTTTGTAAAGTTTTAGATAATGGAGTTGGTTACTCAAATTCGTTGAAGAAAAAAGCTGATTCAAATAAGGTGCATAAATCCGTTGCGATCGAACTAACTCGAGAACGACTTGCGTTATTAAATACCTCTTCTGTTTCTGGCAGTATAAATATTACAGATCGCGATGATCAAAAAGGAACGAAGGTAGAAGTTCGAATTCCAATTGGGTTTAATTAAAAAATTTAAGGTGTATGATGGTTAATAAATTAGTTTCAATATGTTTTCTTATATTCTGTGTAAACTTTGTTTTTGCTGGAGAATATACGGTTAGTTCAAATACAGAATCCGTGACAATTTATCATTCGGGTGCAACGGTAAACCGAATTGTTAATTTGGATCTTCCCGC
>JAHDFW010000052.1:14949-21924 GCA_020627945.1 Cytophagales bacterium | reverse complement strand
CTTGAATTGAATCCGTTTCCTCCAAATCAAGTATCAATTTGTTCTTTTGTAAACTGTAGTAAAACCCGCGATTAGAAGTGTCACAACAACTGCTTGCTAAGGTGTAATTCTGCACAGGAACCAATAAAGAACCATAATTAACTTCAAAACGGGAAGGCAATTGTTCCTGCACTTTTCGTTTATGATAATTAGAAAGTAAATTATAGCACTCCTTCAAATATTCTTTACGGTATTTTTCAAGAGAGTAATTATAGTTTTCTGTTGTATAATCTCGATCTAATTGGGCAAGAGCCACATTTGGCATCATTTGGTAAATTTTCCCAGTTATATATCTTAGTTCATTTGGGTAGTCAAAAAAGAATTTGAAAGTAGCATACTTTTGAGCCACACTCACCTTTTCCAGATATTTTAGGCATTTTATTACCACCAGAGAATCAAATCCAAACTTGACAACTTCATCCAAAATAAATCGGTATTTAGAAGAAGCAAAATCCACCTTTAAAAGATTCTCTTTCAAATATTGTTTCTCGTCATCCGTAAAAGGTGCGAGTTTATCCAAAATCTCATCAACATGATTAACTAAAGTTGTATCAAAAGACGATTCGATCATTAATTTTCTAAAGGTTTTATCGTTAGTATTTAAATCACCTTCTCCCAAATCGGATAATTGACGCATCAAACTGGTATAAGGTAATTTACTATCCAGCTTCATACGAATACGGTACATACCTTCTCCACCGTTATAAAATTTCTGTAAAAACCAGATATAACTTTTGCCTAAATCCATTTTATTTTCCGTGCGATGAACAGGAATACACCCAAAATAATAATGCCCAGGAAAACCAATAAGCAAAGTATCCTTAGTCCGAACACCTTTATATCTGGCTGAAATCTCAATTTTCGCTCCCTTGTCACAACTCCAACAAAATTCTCTGTGTTTCAGGTAGAAACTATCTAACTGACGATACTCATCTGTGTTAATAGAAAATGTATCCACCACTTTCGCCTCTACCACCAGCTGTGAATTAGGGTAAAGGTTAAAAACGCTCTTCGAATGATCAGTCACACTGTAGCAAATCTGAATACTACATAACATCAGAGCACATAAACTTGCACCTATTTTAATCAATCGCGATATCATAAATCTTTATACTGATGGAATTACCCAAGGCCACCCACCTCGATCCTCAACAACCTGTTCACCTTCAATTCTAAAAAACCTTCCTCTATTATACATCATAGGTGGCTCTTGAAAATCACGCAAGTCTGTTCTTTCAGGATCATAAATTCCTTCTCGAATGAAGTTAAGTCTGGCCTGCTTTAAACTCACATTATAGTTTGGTCCTCCAATTGCTTCTTCATTATCACGATCTGTTCCGTCATCTTCCCACCAACAAACGTCGCATATTTCTAATTGAGATAATGAGGTTAATGTTTTCCTTCCACAACAAGGACATGGTTTTAGCTGAGGAGCATCCCCAACGACATATTGTAAATCTAAAGTTTGAATTAAGTAGTAATTAGAAATTGTAGCATACTTTAGCTTAAACCAAATTATCAGCACATGGTCATATCGAGAATCACTGATCTCATAGCTCCACTTGTTATTGATAATTTGCAATTGAACATCTTGTTTAATTTTGGACCATTCTGGTTCTTCGTGCCAAGTCTTATTTAGAATCTCATATAAGTGTTCCTCTCTCAAGTCTTTAGAAAGTGTTTTTAACTTTTTCTTTGCAAATATTTCAATAGCTTCAGAGCGTTGCATAATTCAATGCTAGTCTTTGTTTTCTAATAACCCTTTTAGGGAGTACTTTGCTTCTGGCTCACTAAGTATATTACTTTCACTAAGCATTTCATTCTTGTATTGAATATCCAACCAAAGCGAAAAATCAATCTTGAAAATAGCTTGCATTATTTTGGCCAACTTGTAATTCACCTTACCCTGACGAAACATTGCGCTCAAGTTGCTAGGTTTCATATTGATGTAGCTGGCAAAATGGTCTTGTGTTACACCTGTAGTTTTCAATAATTGCCTATAAAAATAGTGGATAGGTTTTACCTCTAGAGTTTTATTTGGAGAGGATGCGAGATATTCACGCATTCTTAATTCGAGCGCCAATAATTCAACTTTATACTTTGCTTCTGCTGTTTGGTCTTGAACCAAATTATGCATTTTCGCATGAGCCAATTTGTATGCATCGGAATCAACATCATGACCTTCGGAGACAATAATGCTTTCCTCAAATTTTAGATATTTATTATTTTTCTTCGACATATTTTACTCTCTTAATTGTGGTCTTTTTCCAATCACAATGTGTACAAATTATAGTTCTTCGCCCAACAAATATTCTTTTATCAAATTGGTTGAAGCTACTCCATCAAAACATAAAATGGGCGGATTAGAAGAAACCAATAGTTTTGCACCATAATTTTCAATATACATGTTCGCAATCTTGGTTTTTGCAACAAAACTCAACCACCCTTTGTAATTGTTTTCAAGCTCAAATGCCCTAGAACACGCAAAAGCCATTAGGCACCCTGCTACTCTTTTATATTTTCCTTCAGAGCCGTAATTATGAGGTGCTAACTCAACCAAGTCCATTTTATAGTGACATTGCTTCGGGTTATTAGCTTCTACTAGCTTTAATGCCAGCATTCCTTGAATCTCAGAACCTCCTACAGTAAGCAGTGCATACACACGACAGTTTTCCTCTTTGAACTTATTCTTCCAGCTAAAGCTCCAACCTTGTTTCTTGGTAGGAATTTGTCTTGCTTCGTCTAGCAAAACTACATGCGCAGCAACCTTCTGCTCTAATTCACTTCCAAATACAAGATACAATTTTATTATCGAATTTAATAATTTTTCACAAATTTTTTACATCTTCTCATCATTCACATCATTCAAAAACTGAATTAAGCCTTCGAAATAAACCTTGGGATCATCGTATTGTGAAAGATGGCTTCCGTTTTCGCAATATAGAAAACGACCATTTTTAACTGTTTTTGCCAACTTCTTCATTTCGTCTGGATCCATGGTATCGTGTTGAGCACCAATTGAAAGTGTTGGAACTGTGATCTCACTTAATCGTTCTTTTACGTTCCAGTTTTTAAGGTTCGCATCTCCTTTAATTCCGAACTCGCTTGGACCTTGCATTGTGATGTAAACATCTGGATTAATGTGCTTGAAAGTTCTATTTATAGGATCTGGCCATTGATCAGTAGGCATTCGGATAATGTGTTCCGTATAGTAATTTTCTACCACCAAGTCCATGTAACGTGGATTATCGAAATCCTGATTTGCTTCCATCTCCCTTACTTCCTTAAGAACTTCTGGATCCATCATAGGGGCCAAAACACTATCGGAGTAATTTTGGTAATCGATCAGAGATGGAACCATGTTGGAAATGATTAATCCTTTAAGGTTCTTTTGATATTTAAGTGCGTACTGCAAACCTAAAATCCCTCCCCAAGATTGACCTAATAAATAGAAGTTAGAACTATCCAAACCAAGTCCCTTTCTTACTTGTTCAACTTCTTCTACAAATCGGTCGAGCTGCCAAAGTGATAAGTCTTTAGGTTGATCACTATAATATGAGCCTAGCTGGTCATAGTAATAATACTCAATTCCAGCACCTGGAAAATAGCTATCAAAACTTTCATAAATTTCGTGGGTAAGGCCAGGACCTCCGTGCAACAGTAGAACTTTAATTTTAGGATTATTTCCAATTCTCTTAGTCCAAACCTTAAACGTTCCTTTGGGTGTTTCGACTGGAATCATTTTAATCCCACCTGCCAACACATCATCTCTGCCTGTATTATCATAATAGCTGCAAGGGTTTACATCTTCCGATACAGAATGCTGATGACCCTCCTTTTCAAGACCATTACCATGTTTATGCTTGCCACACTGAGTAAACAAACATAGCAACACAACACTTACCGACAACAGTCCTATTCTCCCTAATTTCTCCATTTTTTAAGTTATTTAGTCGCTTTTCTAATTTCTTTCTTGGCTTGTCTCAAGTAGCTTTTCATTTCTTTCTTAAGTCCAATATAACACAGTTTTCGGCCCACCTTGGTTCCTACCATAAAATTACAAACCGCTGGTGGGTAACCCGCTTCTTCTGCTAAATAAGCAACGGATTCTTTTCTACTCTTCTTAATTTCTGCCTCTGGAGTAAACAGATATGCTCCTCCCAGAATCAGTGCTATCACAAACAAATACTTTAAGCGTTTCATATAGCTAATATAACTTTATTCTAATGATTCCTTTAACTTTGCGTAATGAAATTGAAGCAATTCATCACAACATTAACTTTAATGTTTGGGGTTATTATGAGTACATTTGCCCAAACAGATTCTGCCAATTACAACCTAGATCAGCCGCCTGTTTATGAACAAAAAGACTATGTTCTAATGGCCATTTTAGCAGGGTCAACATTAGTTGCCGCCATAGTTCATCGTTGGTTAAAGAAAACTGGACGAGTAAAAAAACTATCACATGAGGCTCCAAAGGAGGAAAAAACCTCATAGGTGCAACATTTTAACCTAATTCTACACCCGTGTAAGATATTCCCTTAAATTTGTGTTGAACCGAAGGGAAGATTAATAAGGCTTGGGACTACTTATTATCATATAAATGATGGGTGGCCTAAGCACAAATTGTAGTAATACGAAATTAAAAGTATGGCCAAAACAGCATTAGCTAAAAAGGAGGGGTTCGGAACAGCACCAGTTTTTTTCGCTGCAATATCAACGATCTTAGGAGCAATTCTATTCTTAAGATTTGGTTGGGCCGTGGGTAACCTTGGTCTTTATCAAACCATTGCAATTATAATAATTGGTCACGTTGTGACTATTCCTACTGGAATGGCAATTGCAGAAATTGCAACAAACCAAAAAGTAGAAGGTGGTGGTGCTTATTACATGATTTCACGTTCGTTTGGATTGAACATCGGTGCAGCTATTGGTGTTGCGTTGTTTCTTGCGCAGGCGATTAGTGTAGCCTTTTATGTTATTGCATTTGCAGAAGCTTTTAAACCTGTTTTCACCTTTATTGCTAACAATTACGGCTATTATTATTCAACGGGTCAACAGTATTACTTTGTAGCCGTTCCTACAATGGCGCTTTTAACATTATTATTCCTTACTAAAGGTGCAGATGTAGGAGTTAAAGTTCTTTATGCAGTAGTTGCTGTACTTTTTGTATCCATCCTGTTTTTCTTTATTGGAAACCAGAATCTAGAGTTTGAATATAACGTTAGTGACTTTTCTCATGGTGTTAAAAACCCTGAATCATTCTTCACAGTATTTACGATTATATTCCCAGCCTTTACGGGTATTGCCGCAGGCCTTGGGCTTTCGGGTGACTTGAAAGATCCTAAGAAGTCTTTGCCTCAAGGAACACTTTGGGCTACCGTTGTAGGAATGGTCGTATACATTTTTATCGCCTTTAAATTCGCCACTTCAGCAAGTCTTTTTGATCTCGCGTACAATGATAATGTGATGTATGATCTATCGCTATGGGGACCAATTATCCCTGTTGGTTTAGCTTGTGCAACGATCTCTTCTGCATTAGGGTCAATTATGATTGCACCAAGAACTTTACAGGCTTTAGGTGCTGATAAGATTTTCCCATTAAGAACTATGAATGCATGGTTCTCAAAAGAGAAGAAAGGGGAACCTATTAACGCAGCTGCATTAACATGTATTCTTGCGTTCGTATTTGTATTCCTTGGAGGGATTACTGAAAATGGTGTAAACTTCGTCGCGAAAATTATCTCGATGTTCTTTATCGTGACATATGGAGCAATCTGTATGATTTCGTTTTTGGAACACTTTGCTGCCGATCCAGCATATCGTCCAACATTTAAATCCAAGTGGTTTATTTCACTAATTGGAGCAATTGCATGTTTCTATCTTATGTTTAAAATGAATGCACTTTATGCATTCATCTCCGTTGGACTAATGGTCGGAGTTTACATTTGGATTACCTACAACAAAAGTAAAGATACAGATGAAGGACTTGCAACAATATTTCAAGGAGTAATCTTCCAGTTAAGTCGTAGAATGCATGTATTCTTACAGAAGTCCAGTGCACAAGATGATGCAGAACATTGGAGACCTTCTATAGTTTGTATTTCAAGTGATAGTTTCGAAAGGTTCTCAGCATTCGATTTATTGAGGTGGATTTCGTTTAAATATGGTTTCGGAACCTACATTCATTTCATAACAGGATATCTATCGAAAGAGACTAACAATACTGCGAAAGATGCTTTACAGCGACTAATCAAAATGGCGGAGTCTAGTAAGAGCAACGTCTATCTAGATACTATGATTAGCCCTTCTTACACTTCTGCAATTGCACAGGTAATTCAGCTTCCAGGAATTTCAGGAAAGGATAACAACATGTTGCTTTTCGAATTCCAAAAAGGAAACTCGGAAAACCTCAAAGACGTAATTGACAATATGCAGTTAATGAGGTCAACGGATTTTGACCTTTGTATTCTGGGAAGTTCTCCAAAAGGTTTTGGTTACAATAGCGAAATTCATATTTGGATTACAGCATTGGATTATGACAATGCAAACCTTATGATCCTTTTGGGGTACATTATTCTTGGTCATCCAGATTGGAAGCAAGGAAGCATTAAGCTATTCTCCATCTACCCGCAAGGTGAGTTCGATACACAGCAAAAAAGGTTGCACAAATTGGTAAGTACCGGGCGTCTTCCAATTTCGCTAAACAATATTAAATTGATCGCGCACGAAGATCAACAAGATCCAAAAGAGATCATTAACGAAAACTCCAAAGATGCAGATTTGACTGTAGTTGGGTTTAGAAGCGAAATGGTAAAACACAAAGGTCTTGAAGTGTTTGATGGATACGATGGTGTAGGGAATATTCTATTCGTTAACACTAACAGTGAAAAATCCATTGAATAAGTTAGACAAAATATTAGACATCGAACTAAT
>JAHDFW010000052.1:13300-14849 GCA_020627945.1 Cytophagales bacterium | reverse complement strand
CATATCATTATCCCAAATTCTCGATTTGTGAATGAAGAAGTGGTAAACTGGAGTCACAACTTTCAGAAAACAAGGTTTCATGTTACTGTAGGGGTAGCATACGGATCGGATGTGGATAAAGTAACTAAAATTCTACTTCAGTGTGCAACACAAAACGAAGACGTAATGGATGCACCTAAACCACTTGTAAGATTCAAGGATTTTGGGAACTCCAGTCTTGATTTCGAATTACATTTCTGGTCAAGAAAAATCTGGGATCAAGAAATAACTACCAGTAACTTACGCTATGCTATTTCAAGAGCGTTTGTTGAAAATGAAATTCAAATTCCATTCCCTCAAATGGATCTACACCTGAGATCAGGTTTTAACCAATCCAATAAAAATGAGTAACGACCAAGAACATATTGACGATTTTGAGGAAGATTCGGAAGGCCTTTATGAGCATCATCGCGTAGAGGTCGATGCCAATCAAACTCCTATTCGGATCGATCGTTTCTTAACGGACAAAGTTGCTAACGCTACACGCAATAAAGTTCAGGAAGCGATTAAAGGGGGTGCTGTTCGTGTCGATGACCAACCGATGTTGAAATCAAATTATAAAGTTCAACCAGGACAGGTTATTACCGTTATGTTTGCTCAACCTCCTCGTGAAAATGAACTAGTTCCTGAGGATATTCCAATCAACATTGTTTATGAAGACGATGATCTTCTCATTGTAAACAAAGAAGCAGGAATGGTTGTGCATCCTGCGTACAATAATTGGTCTGGAACATTGATCAATGCTCTTATATTTCATTTTGACAATCTACCAAAAGCTAAAAGCAACGAAGGAAGACCTGGGTTGGTACATCGAATTGACAAAGATACATCTGGACTGCTCGTTATTGCTAAAAACGATCATGCTCTAGCTCATTTAGCAAAACAATTCTTTGATCATAGCATTGAGAGAACCTATTGGGCATTGGTATGGGGTACACCTGAGGAATCATCTGGAACCATAAACACATTATTAGGTAGGAGTCAAAAAGATCGCCGTGTAACTGCCGTATATGACGAAGAAACAGGTTATGGGCGTAAAGCGATTACACATTATAAAACACTGAAGGATTTGCATTATGTATCGTTAGTGGAATGTAAATTAGAAACAGGTCGTACACATCAAATAAGAGCACACATGCGTCACCTTGGCCACCCTCTTTTTAGTGATGAAACTTATGGTGGAGACAAAATCCTTAAAGGGACCACCTTTACCAAATACAAGCAATTTGTCGAGAATGCTTTTAAGATAATGCCTCGACAAGCCCTACATGCAAAGACACTAGGTTTCATACACCCTACGACTAAAGAATATATGCAGTTTGATTCTGAACTGCCTGAAGATTTTTCAAGCGTATTAGAAAAGTGGCAAGGGTATCATAAGATGCAAAAGGATTAAGGTTTAATTTAGTTAGTTATGGGCTTTTTATTTGGACTCATTGGGAATTTGATTCCTATCATTTCAGGAATCTTTGTGATCTTGTATTTTGGAGGGTTTCGAACTCCAAAGTTT
>JAHDFW010000052.1:6570-13200 GCA_020627945.1 Cytophagales bacterium | reverse complement strand
ACTTTGGTTCTGTATGGTTTTTTAAATACCCGTTAACACTTACCTTTCTTGCAATACTTGGATTAGGTATTCCCCTAAATTATCTATTCATCAAAAAAGAATCTTTTCACTTTTTAAGAGTATGGGTGGTGAGCAACATCTGCATGCTTGTACCCATCTATTTTTTCATTTATGTATTTAGGAACTTAGTAAACCCTGATTTTCTATTAGAACCCAATACAGCTATCGATCAGGAGCATATCTTAATTTCACTAAGTGTTTCCTTTGTTATAAGTACTTTTTTCACTGGAATTACTAAATTGATCTTGATTGCCTATAATTGGAAAAAACCTAAATAGATGGAAATTCAACATTAACACCCTAAAAGAAGGTTAATGCAATACAAATAGATCATAAAGCAAATCATCTCTATTAGGAAAAACATTCTATCTAAACCGATCAAAACATTTGTGTTCTTTTTCCGTTGAATAATAGATTAATGAAACGAACCAATGAAAAAATTAACATTTCGAAATGTTGTCATTGACACAGCAATGTTAATTGCACTAGGAGGTCTTCAATTTTGTGTTGGGTTCATCGTTTTATTCGTTTCTTCTCCCATTTTCGCTTGTGGAAATGACTATCTCCGTGAATGGCTTCAGGTAAGAGATGTCTTCATTCTCACACTAATTATTGCCGCTTTCCAAGTGCTATTCACTTTGGGAGTACATAGAATGCGTACGGTAATTTTTAAATATGCACTTTGGTTCATTACGTTTACTTTTCTCTTTCCTCTATTTCTGATTGGACAAGAAACATTTAGTTACTCTAAATATTATCAGGAGTTTGATGCAAAGATTTGGCAAAAAGCAGAAGTTAAACCACTCAGCATGATTCGCGTATTTCATGAAGACCAAAGGTTCATTGGCAAGAAAAAAGAAGAACTAATTACTATATTAGGAGAAAAAGCGATTTGTGAAAATCAAGAAGATCGACTGTCATATTATACTGAAGCCAGCCCATTATTTTTTAAATTCGAAAATGACACGGTTGTAACTTACTACCTGCAATGCTACGATTAAAAAAATGAAAAAAGTCACACCATATCTGTTCATCATCTTTGGGTTCTTATGTTTATTGGTATGGGGAGCTAGTACACATGGGTATTATAGCTTTAACCCCAAAAGAGTATTTGATTGGATTATAAACCTAGGATTCGTGCTAGGAATTATTGGTGTTTATTTGGTGATGAAATCCAATAGAAGAAGGTGAATCTAAGGTTCCTAATACAAGGCTCGCGTAAAAAGGTTCTAATTACTTTTTTAATATCCGCTTTATTATCGCTCCCCGTTGCCGTGTTTGATCAATGGCAATATAAGTACATCGTCTATGGTAGCTTTTTCTATGTATTGTTTTATTCTATAATTTTCGCAGTTCCAGCCGCACTTGCAATTTTATTCATTGAAACTAAAAAGCATTTATTACCGTACAAGAACTACGTTGATTGGTTTTATAATTGGGGACATCAATTAGCAAATCTGGTTCTGTTATTAACATCATACGTGCTTTTGTGTTGTATTTGGCTCTTGGTCATGCATGGTGTTTTAGTTTTATTAGGATTGACAGATACAGGTTAGATTTTGCAACCATACATTAAATGAACAAACATTTACTTTCACTATCTCTTGTTATTAGTTCTATACTGGTGTTTTCTCAAAACGAAATTGGCATTAAAGCAAACCTAGGTCTTTCTAAAGCTAGCTCAATTGCAAGAATTATAGGCACACACGATGAATACAAAAATAACTTTACACCTTCTGGAGGAATTGGGGTTTATTATAAAAACCGACTTAGTAAAAAGTCATCTTTAGGTACTGATATTATCATCCACCATTACGAAAGCAAAGAATCCCAAATCAATTATCGGCGGTATGTGGATGAAGAGTATGTAGAAAACGTAACCATAATTAGTTAAATGGACAGGGCTAAAGTTTTTATTACCGGATTTTTGATAACCCTAGTAATTTGTACCAATGCGCAAAGAACAAAGGAAAACAAACTGATTGATAACTTAACACTCATTAATACTAACATAACTAATCATAAAAAAGTCAAAGAAAAGATCTGTGGTAACGTTGTGTTGGTAACTTCAGTCAAAGTTAAGACGACCACAAAAGTCCAAACATTTTGTAGCTTCGGTGATCCTTATAAAAACAAATTTTCGAAGGTAACCAACGAAGTCAAAATTAGTTATGTTTACGATTCTTCAGGAGTTTTATTAGACTCAATGTTAAGTGAAATTCAGATTTACTTTAATGAACAGAAAATTTGGGCCGATCAATATAACCCTAACTACGACTTCACACACTTACCTTTTATAAAGTCTTTTCTAGAATATAAAAACGGATATATCCCTTTCATTTCCACACTTGGTGAAAAACCAGGTGATTACCGAATCTATTATTTAAATGGATATGTTTATAAAGTTGAGTTGTTAAAATGTAACGGCATGGGGTGCTTAAGTAGTTTTAGCGAACAAAACATGTACTTTACTGAAAAGGGCGCTAAAATTTCATGGACAGAGTATATTAAGCACCTTACATATGCGCAAGAAGTTTTACAAAAGTTAAAAACTCATTAATCGTTAAATTCAATGAACAACTTAAGGTTGAGTTTTTTTAAACACTTAGTTAAATGTTAAAAGCCAAGTTTTTTCTATTTACAATGTTATTGACCTTTTCTATTTGCTGTAAGGGACAGAAAAAAAATCTAAAAAAACGAATTAAATACTACTACCAAACCTCGGAGTTAACAAGTCTAAATACAAATTGTTTAGATAGTTTATCCAATGAACTTCATGTAAAAATTGAATGGGTTCAACACTTAAGTGTAAGACTTCCAAGGATGGAATACTCTACGGAAAAATGGAATAAACGTAATGAAAAAAGTAAGCAAAAATTAATTAAATCAGGTCAACATGATTTGTGCATAACTATAGAAAATTCAGTAAATACGTGTATAGTTAAGCCGCGTAAAAAAGATGAAACCAACCAGATTGCTTCCCAAAAACCCCAAACAAACTACTCCCAAAGGGTTTAAATGGAATTAACTTAAGATCAATCTTACCAATAAGAAAAAGAAGTCGGTTCAAGAGCGGAAAAGGCAATGCACTATCGGAACTAAGTTGAACTTCTGAATAAAATAAATGCTTAAGTTTCTCAAGCGTTCGCACCAGCCAAATTCCTATCGAAAGTATAAATGGCCAGTAAGACAGTTCTAATTCACTAAGTTGATCTGCTCCTTTCACCAATTTTCTCAATAGGTTTTTATCGTACCTTTCTTTAATGTCAAAGCATTGGTCACTTGATACTCCTTTAAAAGCATCCAAAGCTGGGAAGTTCACAATTATTAATCCATTAGGATTCAATAGTTTTTGCGCTTCCTTAAAGAAATTACTCTGCTCCTCTCGTTCGATATAATGTAAGTTGTCCAACGCAATAATCACGTCAAATCGTTCATTATCATACGGACTTAGGTTATTCAGGTTGCCAAGCTGTACATCGAACCCTCTTTTTGTGGTAAATTCAATAGCATCTGGCGAAACATCAAATCCCTTAAGATCTTTGTAACCTAAATTTTGTAAGTGTTGCATCGTTCCGCCCGTTCCACAACCTGCATCTAAGACTCTAATGTTTTTATTCGACCCAAAGTACTTTTGAATCTGACTAGAAACCTGCATATGCAACAATCGATACCACCAATGTTCGGTTTCAACCCGATACATTTTTTCATATTCTTTTCGATTGCCAACCATCCTAAAAGATGTGATTAAAAACTGCGATCAATGAACTCTTTTACTTCGTAAATGTCGCTTATCTTTCCAGAAAGAATGGTATGGAGACCTTTGTTCTGTAATGATGAAGTAATCAAAGTTGGTCTTGCATCATCTTCATCGGCATGTTGCAACTTAATCTTAACGGCAAATAACGAGTTCTCATAGCGTCCATCCCAATCATTAAGATATTCGGAGGCTTGATCGCTCATTTTTAACCATTGTGAGTCGGGTCGGTAACTACATGTATTACAGTTTTGCAAAGAATTGGAGCTACAGTCAGAACGAAATTTTTGACATGGGAACTCTGGTACAGATGTATCGCTGGTATGAATTGGTGTATACTTCACAGAAGACAACGTACTTACTCCTGAATCCCCAAGTGGAAATAGTGAAAAGAAAGGACCATCTACGTATGTCACTCCAACATTTTTGAACTTTTCGGTAATGACCACAGCCAATTCACAAAGTTCATACTTAACTCTATAAAGCATGTCGTTAAGATTATTCAAAATCAGATTTACCGACGAGTAGGTGGTATTCACAACCTGACTTGCGATCAACTCCTCTTCTGCTAACTCTAATCGAAACTCATCGCCAACCTTTCTAATGGTCTTTACATCCGTTCCTAAATAAGAAGTAAATCGATCTGAATAAGATTCTATTCTAGAAAGCAGGATGTTCTTAAGTTCATTAAGATTCAAGCTGTATTCCGTAATTTTAAAACAATTGCTCGTCTTATCCAGATTCAAATAATTAGGAATATTTGACTCAACAACAAGGTTTCCAAACCGCTTGCCTAACTGTTCAAAGTTCTCAACCGTAGTCTTAGATCCTTCGTTAGGAATACAATAGTAGTTATCAAAAGAACGATGCAACGCGGCGTCAAATTCGGTTGCAAATCGTTCAAAATTCCCAATTAACTTTTGAGCTGTATCGAAACTTCTAGGATAATGTAATCCACTATGTAGCCTTGCTTGGTTGATCCCTGATGCCCGTTTAAAATAGTCTTGCTCCATTTCTACAAGACCTACATTATAGCCCTTTTCCAAAAGTAATGAAGCTGAGTAAAGTCCGAAAAGACCTCCTCCAATAATTACGATATCGTGTTGCCCCTTAATCAAGTTTTCTACGCTCCTTTCTAAGTCTTACAATTTGTTTCAAGTCATTCCAAATAGTGGAAATCAGATTCACCTTAGAGTTTGGATCATCTGTCCATTCTACTGGCAATTCATGTAACTCTATTCCAACCCAACCCGCTTTGATTAATAGTTCTGGTTCAAAAAACCATCCATCATCTTTTAATCCTACGGTGGAAATCTTCTCAAAAACTTCCTTGCTCAAAAATTTGAATCCGCAAGATGCATCTTTAAACTCAATATTGAAACTTAATCTAAGTACAAAATTATAGGTTCTGGAAATAACTTCACGAAGCCAACTTCTTCCTATGATTTTTGATTCTGATAAATGCCTTGAACCGAAAACCAATTTATTAGGATCAGATTTTAACACTTCTAACGTGGTTTTAAGATGCTTAACATTCGTTGACAAATCCACATCCATAAAACCTACATAGTCAGCTAAAGAACTTTTCCACGCCGCTTTTACCGCTGCACCTACTCCCTTTTTATCTACAAACAAGTAAGACACATTATCAAACATTTGGTCAAGTTCTTGCCCAATTTCCGCTGTTCTATCTGTAGATCTATTATCTGAAATTACGATTCGGATCTGCAAACCTTGAGCAAACGGTTCGCTTAAAATTTTCAATACCTTAAGAACCGAATCCTTTAGGCAATCTTCCTCATTATAAACCGGAAGCACTATGTCCATAAATGGTTTGACTACTTCCACTACTTCTTAAAATCTGGTTTGTAATATCCTCGTTTAATGGACTCGGGGAGAACATGACCTTTGTAGGTGTAATCGTATACCCAAAGGCCTTTGGCATCCATGGTCTTAGGTTCACCTTGATAATATCTCGTAAGCCAATTGGTCATTCCTCCTTCTATTTCTTTAGCTTCCTGCTCTATTTTAGGAATGTATATACCGAAGCTGGTATAATTTAAGATTAGGGCTAGTGCAACTGCTCCAACCATATGAATCAACTTAATTTTTGGTTGCCAAATTTCAGTTAACGCAATAGCAAGTAAACCTAACAAACAAGCAACATAAATGTTGTACCTAGGTGAATACGACTGAGAGATTCCAAGATTTGATCTAGCAATTGCAATAAGACCTAGTGTGGCAAACATAACTGCAATCTGTAAGAATACAGTCTCATTAGTTTTGTAATATTTCTTATAAACGACAACTCCAACTAGCGTCGTTATAGCAAAGCCAAAAGCTGTAGCTCCATAGGGGTTTTCAATAAACGTATTCCCAGTCAGAACAAGAAAGTATTTAACTGTTTCTATCGGGTGTAAGAAAATAGAATCTTCTGGATTAGGGTGCCGTGAAGGTTCGTTATAATCGTAGAAATAAATCGTAAAACTTACCAATACGAAAACTAGATAGCCCGCCCACTTAGTCCAGTTTACCTTACGGCGATAAAAATAAAAAACGGGTAGCAAATAAAGCATTATTCCTGCTGCACTCGAATAAAAACCAAGAGTAGCGAAGAGCATAAATAATAATGTAGTTCTCCAACTATCCATTTTTCTAAATTGTACGCAAAGCAATGCAAAAAGAGGATACATAATAAAAGCAACTGCTGACTCGGCCATAAAAATCACCTCACTAAAACATGGGTGAATAATTAACAAGCAAACCACGGGTATCAACAACCAACGTTCTTTGGTAACATGTTTGTTTTGAAT
>JAHDFW010000052.1:0-6470 GCA_020627945.1 Cytophagales bacterium | reverse complement strand
AATGGTAAACAGGCTAATAATAATGCCCCAAATATGAACCAAACCTTACGGCTAATGTTTTCAGACATCTACAGTGGGAATCAGAAATAGATTAGGTTGATTCAGTTTATTGAACGATGATTCGCTTAGAAATCACTCTTGAGTTAGAAACAACTTGGGTAATATACACTCCTTTGGTAAGATGCCCTAAATTCATAGTTGTACCCATTCTTATTTGAAGATCCTGTGCAACCATTTTACCCTGAACATCAAAAACCGTAAGTGCACCACCATTATTTCCAATCGGCAAATTAGTGTGTAAAACATTACCGCTCACAAAAATATTATCCGCGTTCCAGTTTAGATCTTCTTCAATTCCTACTCCACAATTATCCAATGTAAGTTCATTAGAAGGTGCAGACAATTGACTATAATGCGACATATCGTCACCTAAGGATAAAACGAATGCCTTATACGGTACACCTGCCTTAATTAAATCACCATCTGTGTCTTTGCTATACACGTTAAGGTTTTGCGTAACATCACCTCCTGTGATCATACTGAAGTATAATGGAAATTCGACAGCCAAGGCGGAATCAAGCGTAAATTGATCTGCTTTCGATGACTTAACTAGCATAATACTATACTGGGTAATTCCAGACTCGTTTTGTGCTTTATTAAACGAAACTAAGATATCTAGCCCGCTACAGTTATTACCTATATCTTCAATAGTAAGTTGAGATACCACATCCGCTGGAAATGTTCGTAAAGTAACCGCATTTGAGTAAGTGGACATTTTGTGGTTGGTATATCCTGCATTAGGATCAGGAACCGTAATAACTACAAAGCGATAGGATGTATTTCCTTTGATAAAACTACCTGTATACTCTCTGGTGCTTTCATCAAGAGCAATATTTGTAATTGGGGTTCCCGGAGCAAAAGATGTGTAATACGAAGAACTCCTAAGTTCTCGAATAGAAATATCAGCTAAATTAGTATCATCTTCAACCACATATACCCTGTATTCCGCTATTCCTGTTTCGTCATCTGCCAAATCAAAGCTCACGGACAAATCTGAAGCGTTGCCATTTACATCCAGGTTTGCAAGTGAAAGTGTATGAACTGAATCTACCCATACTGGAAGAACACCTACCTTAATGCTAGAGTCTGGAATGTCATTCCATGCATAATCATGAATAGTAACATTTCGATAATTAGTGTCTGTAGAAACTCTTGCCCATCCATAGTGCATTTTACCTGCCTCATAATGACGGAAGCCAATAAAAGCTTGTTCCGTTGCCATAAATTGACCATATGTTTGAGCAACTACACTGCCACTATAGCGCACCCAACCTAGATAATTATTATCACCATTAAAGGACATAAACGAATCTACATAATCACCGCTCGAAAGATACGAGGCCAAATACCACTTGCTACTAATTGAAGATCCAAAAGCAATTCCCCATGAGCCTCTTGCAACGATCTCACGGAATTTACCACCACCTTTACCTCTAAAGAACAAATCTGTAGCAAGCGAATTAGTATCGATACGAACCTCAAAAGTTTGTCCGAGACCAATCGTAGTATCAGGATCAATGTCGGTATATATGATGTCCGCATTTGCAACCGCAGTGGTTGCTAAAATTGCTCCAGCAGTCATCTTATATTTAGCAAGTTTGTTTTTAATACCGTAGTTCATAACCTTAATGAGTTTTGGTGGTAACTATAAAGTTACAACTTCTTGGTATTTAATACAAAAAAAGACGGTTATGTAACCGCCTTTCCTAATTGTTTCCATTGATTTTAAATCTTTTACCTCCTAACGGGGTGGTCTTGGAGCATTTGGACCTCTACCTCTATCGCCAGGCGCATTAGGTCCATGACCTCGATCTCCTTTTGCATGTGGCGGCTTACGACCTTCTAACATATGAAGCAATTTCATTTTAAATTCGCGTTCAGTTTTAATCAGTTGAACCATTTGTCTTGGAGTAATAACCTTTAAAAACTTATCCTGATATTCTTTTTCCAATGCCAGTTCTTTCTCACGATGCTTCATCATTTCATCAAGGATTTTCTTGTAATCGCTGTCCGTCTCAGGCTCAGAAGTTTTTAGCTTTTTCATAGCTTTTCGTCCTTCTTCTTGTTTGGCGTTGTATTCGTTGTACAGCGGCCAAAACTGGGTTGCTTGCTCGCTGGTAAGATTCAACTGCGTGGTAATCATTCCAATTTTTGCAGCTTCAATTCTCTCTTTTCTTGCCTGACGATCGTTCTGCGAAAATGCTACAAGCGCCATGCTCATAACCATCACGGATGTCAGAAGGTGTTTTCTATAATGTTTCATTTTGTAATCTTATTTCGTTTATTAAAGTAACCTGTTTATTTATTAGTTAGTCGACTTCTAAATTCTTTACTGGGATGAATTAAAATTCTAAATCATCAAGATCTATTTCGATATCGTATTCATCCAATTCGTCCAAAATCATTTCTTCATCAATATCTTCAACATCAAACCCTTGGTTGGCAGAATTGACTGGTATGTCATAATATTCAATATAATCGTATACCTCGTTATCGTCGTAATTCGTAGCTAAATAATCTCGAATTTCTTCGGTACTTACTTCAGATAAGTAATCTTGATGCTCCCCCGTACCAATACTGCTCTTCATCCATAATCCAACTCCCAATCCAATAACTAGAGAGGCTGCAACCATCCAGTATTTACGATTACCAAAAATGGAAATTACCTTGGTTTGTTCCTCCTTGATCGGACTTTGCTCTTCAGCTTCTACTGTTTTGCTCAAGATGCTTTTTTCCAACTCCGAGAAGTATCCTTCAGGAACCTTAAACAGTTCTTCTTGACTGATTTTGTTTTGCTCTATGTTAAAATCCTTTTCGGGTTTCATAATCTTGGTTTCTAAAAGTTAGACTTACTTCATTCTGAAAGGTTTAATCCTCGTTTAAAAATTCAGTTATTTTTTTCACCGCCAAATGATACGAAGCTTTTAAACCTCCTACCGCATTGCCTGTAAGTTCTGAGATTTCATCATACTTCATCTCATCAAAATACTTAAGACTAAAAATCAAACGTTGCTTTGGTGGTAATACTGCTAGTGCTCGGAGTAATTTTATGGTTACCAATTCTGAGGTAATGGTTTGTTCTCCAGCGACAATTGGTTCCTCAAATTGCTCCATATGCGCACGCTGTCTTTTTTCCTTTTCCAGATGACTAAGTGCCGTATTGATTGCAATACGATGAATCCATGAACTTAAGGCTGACTTCCCTTCGAATCGAGAAAGGTTTTTCCATACCTTAATAAAAGTATCTTGTGTAAGGTCGTTGGCCAGATCATGGTCAAGAACCATTTTCCGAATCCTCCAATAAATCATTTGTTGATGCTCCTTCAAAATTTGACGAAAAGCCAATTCTGGGTTGCTCTTAATTAACGATATTATCGACTGCTCCTTTGTAGACATTTGGTTTATCTATAACGGTGTTTTCATTCCGTTTACTATTAGACTCACCAAAACCAACAAGGTTTAAAGCGTCATCAAAAAAATTCTTACTAAACTTTCTGATGAAAGATTTGACCAATCTTTAGTGAGTTATTGCTAAATGCTATTTTGGCATTTGCGTTACGTTCGATATGATAGTGCAATTCGTTGATAATATTGCTGATCTTCTCAAGACGCTCAACATCCATGATCTTGGTAATCTTCTCAATAAAGTGTCTTTCCGAATCCGTAAGACGAATCATTGAGTTCAATTCCACATTTTGAAGCAGTACATTACGAATCAACTTCAGTCCATAAACGAATAGGTTTTTTTGTCCTTCACGACCAAGCTTTTGAAAGTCTTCGGCCATTTTAAGAATTTCGGAAGGTTTATTGGCGTAGCACACTCTTAACCACTGAGTGAAGAAGGAAAAGAGATTATTATCTTGACGTCCAGCAAGCTTAATGGCTAGGTTCATGTTTCCTTCTGCCAAACGTACCACTTGATCAATATTAATAATTCCCTCAGCATGTTGCTCAACGTAAGCTCTTACCTGCTCATCTGAAAATGGAGGCACATACAATTGTTGAGTTCTTGAAAGTATCGTAGGCAAAAGTTTCTCCGAATTATATGAAACCAAAAAGAACAATGTTTTCTCTGGTGGCTCTTCTAATAATTTAAGAATGGCATTTGCACAGGATTGATTCATCATTTCTGGCAACCAAATCACTACACTTTTATACGGTGCTTCAAATGCCTTAAGAGAAATCATACTTAAGATGGATTTACCATCTCTAACATTAATGATTCCTTGTTTATTTTCAACTTCCAAAAACTTCATCCAATCTGGAAAGCTGAAATACGGTTGAGTGGTAACGATTTCCCGCCATTCAGCCAAAAATGACTTACTCATCACTTTATCACCAGTGATCTTTTTGGTAGCCGTGTTAGGAAATACAAAGTGCAAATCTGGATGAATCAATTTATCCATCTTATTGCACGAGTTGCATTCTCCACAAGAGTCATTTTCTGTTTTGTTTTCACAATTAAGGTAAGTTAAGAACGCTAATGCCAACTCTAGGTTTGCGCTTCCTTCCGAACCAAAAAACAATTGTGCATGCGCAATGTGATTATTCTTTTCAGAGAGGATCAATCTCTGCTTTATATCTTCGTATCCTGTTATTTGTGAAAACCTCATATTCTACTTCTTCAATTCAACAACCAACTAGTTTTCTTTTTCCCAAACTCTATATGGTGCAGAAACCTCAAAAATGTGTGTTAGGATTTGTTCCTCAGTTTCTGTTAATTCCTTCTTGCGTCGCTGCATCACAACACCAGCAACTTCAAAAGCCTTTTTAGTTTGGTAAGTTGTAAAGCCAGAAGCTCCTCCCCAAGCATAAGACGGAATAAAGTTTCTAGGAAATCCAGAACCAAATATATTAGAATTAACTCCAACTACGGTACCTGTATTAAACATAGTATTAATTCCACATTTAGAATGGTCTCCCATAATTAGACCACAAAATTGCAGGCCTGTTTTAGCAAATCTACCGGAACCGTAATCCCAAAGCCTAACTTCAGCATAGTTGTTTTTAAGGTTCGATGTGTTAGTATCTGCTCCAAGGTTACACCACTCACCAATTACTGAGTTACCAATAAAACCGTCGTGTCCTTTATTTGAATATCCTAAAATCACTGAATTAGATACTTCTCCTCCGACTTTAGAATAAGGACCAACGGTATTGTCGCCTCTCAATTTTGCCCCCATATTTACAACCGCACCTTCACACAGCGCCAATGGTCCGCGGATTAATGATCCCTCCTGAATTTCTGCATTCTTCCCAATATATATTGGACCATTCGAAGCATTCAATACTGCCGCGGTAACTTTAGCTCCCTCTTCAACAAAAATTTGATCCTCGTTGTAAGTAATAGTTGCTGGGTCGTTTATCGGCTGAGATGTACGTCTTTTAGTAAGAGTTTCAAAATCCGAACGTATTATCTTTCCATTTAACCTAAATATGTCCCACGGATGTTTTATAATATCTAATTCCCCTTCAAACTCCTTAGCATCTAAAGAAGTAGTAAAAGAATCAAGATCGTTAAAAGAAACTAATTGTGATGATCTAAATCCTACCAATTCACCGTTCGAAACCAACTTTACTTCAAAATCTAAGGCGTGCAATGCCATTAAAATAGCTGGTGTTGGAATAACTCCGCCAGCAACATAAAGATTATTGGTTAGGTTTGTTTCTTTCGGACCAGAAAACTTTTCAGACAAATAGTCTTCTGTTAGGTAGCTAATTTCTCGATTGTAAGCGACCTCCCATTTTTCGGCTAAAGTTGTGATTCCAACTCTAAGTCCAGAAATAGGTCGTGTGTAGGTTAGAGGCAACAAATGTTTTCTTGTGCTCTCTGTATCAAAAAGGATTAGATTGAAGGACTTGCTCATAGCTTACAAAAATAAAAAAGTCTCCCAAACCTTTCGGTTGTAAGGAGACTTAATTTTCTACTATGATAAAACTACTTAGCTTATTTCTTCTTGTACTTCTGGTTGAATTTATCAATTCTACCTGCAGTATCAACAAACATTCTTTGACCTGTATAGAATGGATGAGACGCAGAAGAAACTTCCACCTTTACCAATGGGTATTCGTTACCATCTTCCCACTTTATAGTCTCGTCAGAAGCCATGGTAGATTTAGTAATAAATTTCAAATCACTAGACATGTCTTGAAAAACAACTGGTCTGTAATCCGCTGGGTGAATATCTTGTTTCATTTTACTTGATTTCTAAAATTGGGACGCAAATATAAAGGAATATCCAGAAATAGAAAAATAATTTCAGGTTTTACGTGTAAAAAGCATCTCACATTGCACAAAACTAAGATATTTTTTTATTTTTGTTATGAAGAATGGAGTTTTCAGCTACTTTACCAAACCTATTTGAGTCGTTTGAACGGGATCATTTCGCACTTTATTACAAAGGTGGGTT
>JAHDFW010000051.1:18371-22171 GCA_020627945.1 Cytophagales bacterium | reverse complement strand
GTTTCTGCATTCGAATTCATAGAGGCTAAAACTTCTTGAGTTATGTCTTTTCCGCCTGATAAGTTTGTAAATATAGCACCAATGGTATATATCGGTCCCCATGGAATTCCCCACCAACCTAAGAATAGGGTAAGTAAAGTCAATCCAATACTATATTTAACAGTTGATTCACCGGATTTAACGAAGTAAATATCACTACTTCTTTTAAACGTCATTACCACAATGGAGATACAGTATTGAAAAACAACAAATTTTGCTCCATGATTTAGTTCTCTATTAACATCGTCAACAGATAGTCCTTCCATGTTTCTAATTTCACTCATTGATTAGATTTTAAGTTTTACCATAAATATTAACCGACGAATATAAGAATTTAGAGATAGAACTTAAATTTGTGTTTAGGAAATAGTCAAGGCTGAATACCAAAACGTTACATAATAAAACGAAATATTAGTAATGGCCCAATGCTCAAAATGTCTTCTTTGAGAGATTGAGAGCTCATCTACCATTGATAAGAGGAAGTTGAAATTGAGGCTGTAGTTCAAGATCATAAGTGAAACTAATAGAAACCAAATGCAAAATCCTTTTATCTTTGAATTTGAAAAGATCAACTTAATTTAACCATGGAAAACATACTTTTACTTCACGGTGCTTTGGGAAGTCAACAACAATTTTTGAAGCTTCAGCAAGAACTTCAAAAGTTGGGTGGATATAATGTCTTTTCGATGAATTTTGAAGGACATGGAGGTAGAGGTTCCGAGAGGTCTTTCAGAATGGATTATTTTGTAGAAAATGTAATCAACTTTATGTCGGAAAAACATATTTCTAAAACCAGTATTTTTGGGTACAGTATGGGGGGATATGTTGCTTTGAATTTATGTTTGAATAGGCCAGAATTGGTAAATAGGATAATAACTTTTGGAACGAAGTTTAATTGGACGGTTGAATCTGCTAGCAAAGAGGTTAAAATGTTAGATCCTGATGTTATTGAAGAGAAAGTACCGAAATTTGCTCAACATTTGAGGGAACTTCATGCTCCTAATGATTGGAAAGAGTTGCTTAATAAAACTGCAGATATGATGTTAGATTTGGGTGCTGGTAATAAATTGAACTCAGACCTATTGAATAAAATTAATCACGAAGTATTAATTACTGTTGGGAGTGAAGATAAAATGGTGACTATCCAAGAGACAGAACAAGCTGCTGATGAGTTGGTAAATGCTCAGTATAAGGTGCTAGAAGGTTTAAGACATGAGTTGGAGCGTAATTCTCCTGTTGAGTTTTGCAGGGTAATAGAGGCGTTTATCTAGTACTTATAAACTTTACCATTATCTAAAAGTTTAATGGCTTCATTCCAACTTGGAAGAATTTCGGCTTCAACCGTAATTGATCTTATTTCTTTAGCTATTTGAGCACTTATTTTCATTGCCTCAAGGTGAGCGCCACTAGTTACGAATTCTTTGATTTCATTTTCATTATTCCATAAAGTCATGGTGTAGTGCTTTGTCCAAAACCCTTTCTTCTTGAAATCTTTGCATTGAGTAACTTTTAACTGCTTTATTATTTTCAGTGCGTACGTAGATAAAGCAAAAAACTTGAAAGGTCCTTTTAATTCTATTGAGGTGATTGTTACTTTCATACTTGTCTTAAGGGTAATTAATTGTGTAAAGAGAATGACGCACTTTTGAATTCCGAAAACGAAAGTTTTTGTTAGCTACCAAAGGGGAGTAATTTGAAATCACCCTTGGGGTTCCATAGTTTCATTTCGAAGAATACGTTTGTCCTATTATTTTTCCACTTCAACAAGCATGAATAAACCATGTTTAGGCAAGAACGTTTTAATAATCCAGCGGGGATAAAGTTTACGAGCAATATTTAATAAAGTACCCTCATGTCGTTGACCAGCTTGAGAGGATAGTAAGTCACCGTGGCCTAATAAAGTTTCGACTTTTACTTTTTTAAATTGACCAAACATTTTCTCAGCTTCTTTAACTGTATATGCTTTAGTGCCAGGGCTTTCAAGGTAATTAGAGTATATGAAGTTCAAACTTCTAAATGGCTTGAGTTTCATCAATCCGTAACGTACCCAAAGCATATATCCAACCATGGATTTTTTATGGTAAATCATGATTTTCCCAGTTCCATTTTCTTTAAGAATTCGATGAATTTCTCCGACAGCTTTAGGTGTATTTGGAGAGTGATGAATTACACCCCATGAATATACGGTATCAAATGATTCATTCTCATAAGGCAAATTTTCCGCATCGGCAACTCTCAAATCTGACTTTAGATTGAATACTTTGAAACGCTCCGTTGTATTATGAATAGCTCTTTCAGTAAGGTCACAACCACTTAATATGGCTCCGCTTTCTGCAAATTTTTGATGGTCGGCCCCTAAACCTACACCAATTTCCAGAACTTTTTTATCCTTTTGGTTTTTGAAATCCGCAAATGGTAAGATAAAAGGTTCAAGCCTATATCTTTCTTCCATCTGGTTGTTATATTTTTCTGCTTCGCTTTTTCCTTTTAGATATAAGTTTTCACCGCAAGATGCCTCATTCCAAAAATCTTTGACTTGACTCTTTTCTTCTTTCATGAAGTAGCTAAAATTTTTTAATTAGTTAACTACCAAATATATTGAAATTATGAAGGTATTACTTTATAAGTTTGAAATTAATTTAAAGTACTTCTGCAACACATCTAAAACCAACCACTTTAGAAGGAACTTTATTGGATGTTACTGGGCTCAACGAAAGGTGATTTATGGAGCTAGTGAAATTACCACCAATGGATGTACCTTTCTCATCGAGCATTTCTGAGACATTACCATACATGTGATACAGACCTTTTTCGTTAGGTGTAGTGCCATAATTATATTCTGGGTAGGTGCTAGAAGACTCTGAAAAGTAGCCATTATAAACCTTCCCATCTTTGATGATATTGGTTTCATTGTGTTTATCAAGACGTTTTTTTGCTTTTACATCTAGAGCCATAGCTGCAGCCTTATTCCATTCTGCTTCAGTAGGAAGTCTATATTTAACGAATTGTTGGATATTGTCTGGAACATCTTTTCGAATTACTTTGTGTTCTTCCATATAGAACATTTCGTTTACTACTCTAGTTCTCCAATTGCAATATGCTAACGCTTGTTCCCAAGTAACATATACTACAGGGTAGTGGCGAAATGCAGGGTGTTCAGCATATGTTTTTAAAGGGATGCTTTCTCCATCAGACATGTAAATCACCTTGGTGTCCAATGGTAATTGTGCGGCATTATATTCTGGGCTAGATTCCCCTAAATTTGTTTTGAGGTAATATAAAAACTCCTGATATGCAAAATTGGAAATTTCGGTTTCATCTATGTATAGATTATTTTCTAAATGAACTGTTCCTGGAGGAGTTATGACTTTTGAGGCTTTGAAAGATGCAAATGCAAATGAGGAGAACAAAGCCAAGATAAGTAACAATTGTTTATTCATGCGTGTAGTATTTTTGTGTTTAATAAAACCAAAAGAAGCTGGGGCAAAGTTGAACTAATCCTATCCATCTAATCTATCTTAACCAACTGCTTTACCCCAGCTATCCAATGATTTATTTATTCATACGTGTTCTTTATTTCTTTCGCATTGTTGAAGCTTCTCTTTCCTTTTTGAAGCAAAACCAATAGAAACCGGGATGAAGCCTAACTAATCCTATCCATCTCATCTATCTTAACCAACTACTTCATCCCAGTTATCCAATGGTTTGTTTTTCATGCGTTTCTTACACTAATTAAACTGAATTGTTTGGATTTTGTTTCA
>JAHDFW010000051.1:0-18271 GCA_020627945.1 Cytophagales bacterium | reverse complement strand
GGGTGATGTTTGGTTGAATCAACATCTTTGAGTTCATAAGATGCGATTTCTATTTGATTTGCTTCGTTTATGCTTTTTGCCCACTTTAATTCAGCCAACCAGGGTTTATCTTCATCAATTAAAACGGTGTCTTTGTTCTGGATAGGTTCGTTTTCTAGAGCTTTCGTTGTTTTTGCCGTTAATTGCGGTTGTAGATTTATTACAGAATCATTACTTTTTTTAGGCTCTACTTGGACCTGATTTGAATTATTGGTTTCGCAACCAAAACAATAAACTATGGTTATGACTACTAAAAAAAATCTATTTTTCATTTGTTAAATTTCTTCTTCTAATTCCATTTCTGTAAATATTCACAAATATCAGTTTTCCAGATTCGTCGTAATTTCGTAACACGTATTTTTTAGGTTTAAGAATTTTCATTGGCCCAAGGATGCCTTTAACTCTTTTACGTGTTCGTAATGAACCATTTTCATAGTAGGAAAGATGTAAATAGTTCTGTTGAAGTAGGTTGGTCGTATCTGATTTCGAATATAATTTAGTCTTGATTTGTTTGTTGTCGTGATATTCTATGGTTTTTATAGAATTAATTTTGATACATCCTACGGTAAATAGGGCAACCAAAACAATCGCGGTAATATTAGGAAAGAAATTGTCACTCATTAATTTTTCCGATTCGGAGTACACCGATTTTGTTAAACTCAATAAGTAAAGTTAAATTCAAATTCCAGATTT
Source organism: Cytophagales bacterium (assembly GCA_020627945.1). Lineage (GTDB taxonomy): Bacteria > Bacteroidota > Bacteroidia > Cytophagales > JAHDFW01 > JAHDFW01. The sequence goes on along the minus strand of JAHDFW010000051.1, from coordinate 17,539 downwards.
CAAAAGTTTCAGTCCCTAACAGTGGTTTAATTGTAACCATAATATGTTTGAGGCTTGTAGGTTTTGTATTGTTTCGCCCTTGCACCAAATACACCTCTTGATCAGGAAAGTTTTTTATAAATAGGTCGTTAATTAGTTGTTCATGAATTTCGTTGCCTGCCCATAAGCTAATCCACTCATTTGGTCCATGTTGGATCCAACTTACCTTTGAAAATAAATAACGTGTTGAAATATAAAGTGATTTTGAGTCCAATTATGAATAAAAGTGGGGTGTTCTTTCAAAAGTGTACCTAGAATACTAGCGAGTTCGAGCAGTAAATTATCATTGTTTTCATTTATTAAACTTATTATGATTCTAGAACATAAGTTTTTTAAAAGGTTACATAAATCAACGGATGAAACCCAATTTTAACACTTTTTAACATTTTTTAACTTTCTCTTAAGTTTTAACTTGATCTTTTAACTTTACATTTGAGAAAACTAATTTTAAATATAATGAGAAAGTTCTTCATATCTTCAATTGCATGCATAACAATGTTAGGTGCAACTTCACTGTCAACAGTTGCACAAAACAATTCGGGCAAAATTTTATATACGGAAACAATCAAAATTGAATTCGAAATGCCTCAAATAGAAGGGATCGATCCTGAACAACTAAAGGCTATGATTCCTGAGTCTCAATCGAGTGAGATGCAACTGGTTTTCAATAGTACTGCGGCTTCATATACTAATGTTCCTAAAGATGAAAAGAATGAATATCAGCACAATCAGGGTGGAGCTATGATTATGATGGATTTTGGGTCGCAAGAGGTAAATATTTATTCGGATCTGGTTAACAAAAAGGTTGTTGAGGAAGCTGATATCATGGGTAAAGCTTTTTTGATAAAAGATGATATGAAAAAATCTGAGTGGAAGATGGCTGGAGAGTCAAAAGAAATTCTGGGTTATCCATGTAATAAAGCAACAAAAAAGAACCAAGACGATGAAGATGTAACGGCCTGGTTTACCATGCAAATCCCAGTTTCTTCAGGTCCACGTTCAGCTGGACAATTACCTGGGATGATACTAGAAATGCAAATTGGTCAGGGTATGGAAATTAAAGCTACTAAAGTTGAATTAGGACAGGTGCAGGAGGCAGACTTGAAAATGCCAACCAAAGGTAAGGAAGTTACTTATGAGAAGTATGAGAAAATTATGGATGCTAAAATGAAAGAAATGGCAGAAGAATACGGTGGAGAGGGTAATGTGATAATAAAAACAGAAACTAGATAAACAACTTCATTAAAGTACACTTTTATGCGCCATCTCCGGTTTTATATTTTAACGGTATTAACGATTCTTTTGTGCGTTGTTTCGGCGTCTTCTCAGAACTTAAGAAACTATCAGCTCAAGGGGAAGATTAATGATCAGGAAAACAAGGCACTGTCTTTTTCCAGCGTGGTTATTTCTTATGCTAAGGATTCAGTACTGTGTCAGTTTACTAATTCTGCTGAGGATGGTACATTTAAGTTGGAAGGGGTGAAACCTGATCGTTACTTACTTCAAATTACTATGTTGGGGTTTAAATCGGTTACGAAAACCATAGACGTAGAAGGAGGCAATAAAGTAATTGATTTAGGAATCATTAAGTTAGAAACGGAGTCAACTGGAATTAAGGAGGTTGAAGCTAGAGCAATAAATCCAATTACGATAAAGAAAGACACTGTAGAATATGATGCAGGATCCTTTGCTGCTGAACCTAACGATGATGTAGAAGGACTTTTAAAGAAGTTGCCCGGTGTTGAGGTGGACAAGGATGGTAACATAAAAGCGCATGGAGAAGAAGTGAAAAAGATCCTGGTAGATGGAAAAGAGTTTTTTGGAGATGACCCTAAACTAGCTACTAAAAACCTTCCAGCGGATGCTATTGAAAAGGTCCAAGTCTTCAACAAAAAATCTGAACAAGCAGAATTTACAGGTATCGATGATGGTTCTAGAGAAAAGACTATTAATCTGACCCTAAAAGAGGATAAAAAGAAAGGTGCCTTTGGTAAAATTGAGGGAGGATATGGTACGGACGATCGTTATAAATTGAAAGCGAATATTAATCGTTTTAGTAAGAAGTCTCAACTTTCGACCATTGTTGGAATTAACAACATTAATGAACAGTCGTTTTCTATTCAGGATTACTTTAATATGGTTGGGATTCAAAATCTAATGAATTCTTCAGGAGGAATCACTCTTAGTTCAGATGATCTTCCTTTTATGATTGATACGGATAATGGCCTAATCAATACTGGGTCAGGAGGTCTTAATCTCAATAGGGATTTTGGGAAAAAAGTAAAAGTGCATGCTAATTATTTCTACACAGATATCCGATCTGACGTATTAAGTAGTTCGTTTAGAGAAAACTTTTTAGGGTCAGGAGAGGTGTTTATCACGGATGAAGAATCGGATCGAAATACCATTAATAGAAGTCATAGATTTAGCGGGAACATGGATTTCGAAATAGACTCCATGAGTAGTCTAAAATTCAATGTTAATATTGGTGCGCTTAATGGAGATAATAATACAAGTTCATTACAACGAACTTTAGTTTTGGATTCCGTGCTGACCAATAGTTCAGAGTCACAAAATAACAATCTTTCAGATCGACTAAATATGAATGCGGATTTAACATATCGTAGGAAAATGAAGAAGGTAGGGCGGTCTTTTGTTACTAAAATTTCCGGATTGACAGGTTATGGAAATGTTAACGATGAAATCTTCTATCAGAATTTCTTTCCTTTTGAGACTCTTTATGATACACTTGAGCAAAATCAAGTACAGCGAACGGATAAATTAGATTATGCTTGGGAGAGTTCATACATAGAACCAATTGGTAAAGGTAAATATCTTGATCTTAGTTTTGCTCATCAGAACTTCTCCAAAGATCGACGAAAGGACTTCTATGATATTACAAATAATGGGCAATTAAGAACCTTTAACACCAATTTGAGTACCGACTATACCAACGATTATATCGTAAATAGACCTTCATTAACGCTCAAAATAAATAAGAAAAAACATGTTTTTAATATTGGTTCTGGTCTTCAACAGTCCAATTTGAAAGGAGATATTCGATCGTTAGATCAGTTGATAGATAAGCAATTTCTTAATGTGTTACCATCCGCGTTTTGGAATTATAATATGAGTAATACAAAGAGATTGAGTCTCAATTATTCTACGAACATTAATGCACCTTCTATTGATCAATTGCAACCCGTAATAAATAACTCAAATCCGTTGAGTATTTATGAAGGAAATCCAGATCTAAAAGTTGCTTACCGACACAATGCTTCTGCACAATTCATGTCCTTTAGTCAGTTTACTTTCACTAACCTTTTTCTCACGTTAAATGGAAGTTATACGCGTAATAAGATAGTCAACAGTACAAGCATAGATAGTTTGTTAAGAAGAAACATAAAGCCTGTTAATGTTAAGGATGATTATGCAATGAATAGCTACGGATCATTTGAAACTCCTCTGAAGTTTATCAAATCTAAAATTTCGTTGGGTACCAACTTTGGTTATAATCGTGGAATTCTTCCGATCAATGGATTTGATAATATCATGAGAAGATTGGACGGCGGAGTAGATTTAACACTTGAGAATCGTAAGAAGACCAAATACGACGGACTAATAGGAGCAGAGGTAAACCGAAGTATTACCACATATTCAGAAGCATCAAATCTTAACCAAGCGTATACGTCATTGAATCTTTTCTCTGATTTGAGCTTCAAGTTTTTGAAAAAATGGCGTTCTAAAAGTTCGTTCGATTATACACTGTATTATGGAGAAGCTTTTCGGGATAATCCAAGAATCCCAATTTTGAAATCACAGGTTAGCCGAAACATTCTTAAAAATGACCGTGGAATCATAAAGCTTTCAGTATTTGATTTATTAAACAAAAATTTAGGGGTTCAACGTAATGCTAACTTAAACTATATTGAAACATTAGAAACCCAAACGATAGGACGTTATTTTATGCTGAGTTTTACCTATAAACTTAACAAGTTTTCGGCGCCTCAATCCGGTGGAGGAATATTTATTAAAGAAGGGAGGTAGGTTTTTTTAGTTTAGAGTTCTGAATTCTGAGTTTTTCCCACCTTCGCTAAAGCTTCGGAGTGGAACAGTTCTAGGTTTCTGGTTTAGTTTTTAATTTGTTGGGCTACTGCTATATAATCATCTGATTGAACAAAGTTGATTACGTTGTACAGGGTATTAGCAAGATCTTTTGCGCGATCTTCTAATTTGGAACTAGTCTCGGTTAGTTCGATCAAATCTTTAACGGGAAAAGAAGTTTTATCGGGGTTTTCATATTCAATACGGATCCTTGATTCTTCCAAATATCTTATCAAAGTACTTTCTTCTTCAGATCTTAATCCTAAAGCATGGTCGTTTAGATGTAGTCGACCAGGTATTCTTTCAGCGACAAAATTTTCCTTTATCAAGTATTGTGGAAGATTTATGCGATATTTATCACTATTACTATCTTGTGTTTCAAACCCAATTGAACCTCCATCTCCTGCAAACCAGGCATTTGTAATAATGAGTGGAGGCTTGATATTTTCTATTTCGGACATGGTTCTTTTAGATTTTTTTAAACTTAATCAACAGAAGTTCATTATCATTCGGAGCGTTTTGGGTTGTTCTTACCAGGTACTCCAAATCATTATTTGAATCATAGAAGAATTCAAATGTTTCCCACTTATTGGTGTATTGAATCAAGTTGTTTTGAGGGTTGTATTTAAAATTTATGTCAGCCATATACCCCGAGCCTAATCCTGAAAAGTGTATTACACGATTATTTTTTATGTCAATAACATGGGTTTGGTATTCCACGCAAAATAACCTTTTTGCTTCTGATGTGTCGCAAAGAGCTTGTCGATGACGGGTTAGAAGGTTCTCATTGGTTGGGGAGTATTCTTTTTGAACACGTGACCAATAGTTAAGTTTATCGCTTTGGTAATCGGGATTCCTGTGACGAATGTAATAGACTTCTTTTGAAGCTATTAAGGCTTGCATATTGGATTGATCTTCTTTGACTTCAATCCACTTTATATTTTCAGGATCAGAGAAGTGTTTTTGATCTTGATTCTTAGAACAACTGATTAATAGCAACGTTAATGCTCCAAAAAGAACATAGTTTAAGTTCATTACCGTTAATTTTTGTAATCAATATCGATAATTAGTTTACCTGTTTTATCATCCAGCAGAGCTGTCCAAGTTGTGTTTTTGGTGTCACCATTGTTAACATAGTTTTCACCATTCCTTTGGAACTTGTTTTTAGTAATGTAATCGCCTATGTTAACTTGAGAGGTATCAATGTCGATGGTGGAGGTTTTGTGATTGTCTTCGCAATTGCATTTAACTTCGGTAGTTGCGGGTATGTTGATTCCAGTACGCAATTCAATATTATCAATGTTAAATCGAGAACAGTCTTTTCGGTTGTAAATATGCTTTCCAAGCAGGTGAAACCCAAAATAAAGTGAAGCGATTATTACGGCCATGCCGATGGGGAGAAGGATAAGCTTTTTCATAATTGATAATTTTATATTTGAACGTACAACGGCCTGTTAAATTGTTTTTTGAAACACAAATGAAACCAGCCTAGGGATTTCTGATTCCGATTTATCATCAAACCACTCATTGATTTCCAATAATATAAACCCGTTGTTTTTGGCACTTTCAAGGTATTCGGAGATATGGTGTGTGAAGACTTCCAGTGCTTGAATACCTTCTTCAGTTTCAAATCTTGCTTTACTTCCTAAATATTGTTTGAAAGGATGCAACTCGCAGATGAAGAATAATCCTTCTGTCTTTAGTTTTAGGTACGCTTGATTGAATATATGGTTCAAATCTTCTATATGTTCCAAGGTAAGACTACAAGTTATCAAGTCAAAGAATCCATTTTCAACCTGCCATTTTTCTTTAAGATCGGCAATTTTGAATTCCACATTAGGGGTGCTAATCTTATTTTTTGCAACATTAAGCATCTCAACGGAGAAATCTAATCCTATAATTTTGTTCGCCTTGGTCAGAAGCCAATTCGTGTTTTTACCCGTTCCGCACCCTAATTCTAATACCGTACTGAATTGATATTGCGACAAGGTTTCAATGGTTGCCTTAGTATCTAAATCGCGAGTTTTATTTTCATTAGAGTCGTATTGGCTTGACCAGATATTGTAGGCTTTATCTATGCTCATAGGATATCTTGGTTAGGTTGCTTCAATCTCCGATAACAAATTTCTTTGATAGGATTACTTGAGTCCAAAGAATCTAGACCTCCAAAATCAACAGACATAGAATGCTTAAAGTAAATGGAAGAAAGAGATTCACTGTAATTTACGTAATATTTGTCAGGTTTACCTAATAACTGCTCAAGTTCTCCTTGCGTTTTCAAATTGTTATAGCAGTCTGGTAGAATAACCTTTTTCTTTGGATTTTGGAAGTCTAACGTAATACTGGTAAGGCTATCTACACTAAAGTGAAATTCGGTACCATCCGTATAAATATAACTATCACTTCTTTCAGGGTGGAAAATTACTTGCCCTCCTGCAAGTGACTCCATGACCTTCTTTTGAATTTCACCTCCATGTGTTTCAATTTTAGGTTCACCTTCTATTGAAGAAAGTAAATTTTGGAGATGCACGTCATTAATATCTCTTCCTAGGTAATCTTTCATTTCAACAGGTTTAGAGCTGAATTGACAGGAGGGGAGTAGCATCGAACTAAAGACAATCGGTGCTAGGAAAAGAATGATTATTTTTATTTTAAACATTCCCGTTCTATTCTTTATCAGAATAGTGTTTGAAATTTTCAATGTAATCTTCCATGTTCTCGATGAGCATTTTTCTATAATTCTCGACAAAATACTCTATGTTCTCTTGATTGCGTTGTTTCATGTCTTCAGCATTATTGAACCCCGTAAAAGTGAGCCATGCATTAAATCGGGCAACGCTATACATCATGGAAGCACTTACTTTACCTGGTGTGGTATTAGAAAGTTGAGAGTTTGAAAGGTTAATATGTTCGTCAGCACGATTGTAGAAATTGTCATCCATGATTAATTATTTTTTTCAGCTTTTAAAAGTTCTCTAATCCGCTTTTTCATAACACCATAATGTCTCTTGTCAAACGGGATATATCGAATTTTTAACTCCAATGCGGGTTCGTTTAAAACAATGATTTTTTTCAGAAAGACCTTCTTCTCGCCTTGTGTTTTGCGCCATGTACTTTCTGATACAAAGGTGATGGTATCTGAGGAGAGATGGACTACTTTATATTCTCTTTTAATTTCTTCTATTTGACTAAAATAGAATTTTTGTTCTTCGAAGTTAATTTTAATAGAGTCCGAATAACCAGAATTGTCAAACCAAGTTTGGTGTGTAGCTTTTAGGTTTTCAGAAAAATGAGCTTTTAGCGAAGTACATGTACTGTCCGTATAGCGCTTATTGTTTATGTAATATACAGATTTAGTTGTGTCTAGGTTTTCGAATGTGTAGGAGACTTTCGAATTGGTGGAAATAGCAACACATTGAAGTTCCTTTCTAATAATGGTCAATCGATCGAAGAGCAGGCCATCGAACATAAAAGTTGAAGTAGTGCAACCAGCTGTATCGGGAGCAAAAAATTGACTTTTGACACTCGAAAATGATGCGATTAAAAAGATTAGAAAAACAAACTTTCGTTTCATTGTCTTACGATTTTAGAGAATATTCTAATTAGGTGAAATCCAAGATGGTAAATCCTCTTTGGACCCATAATGTAATATGGATAATCATAGGCAGAAAGACTGCGAACAATGTCAAATACAATCCAGCTTTATACATATATGGTCCATAGGTTGTTGATTTTTTGCCCATTATTTCGGTGAGCCAACCTAGAGTGTAGCAAACATTACACAGTAATCCAAAACCTACAATTGCCATCGGTTCTTGTAAATCTTCTCCTGGTGGAAGTTTGACTAGGGCGGACATTATTAACAAACTTATTATACCGCAGAATAACACAATCAAGTTATACATAAGTCTTCGTTTTTCCCACCACCAAATGATTTGGAAGAGACCTCTTTGCTCAGGATCAACTTTTAATAATGGGTTGAGTAGTTTCATTGGGGAGCTTTAATAAGTAGAGCTAAGATAGTGAAACTTGTTTAATTTTTCAGATTGCCTGTTTTAGGTTGTTAGGAATAAGAATACTGGTGCATTTGGCATTTGTATGTTCGAATGAACTCGACTGAATAGGAGGAGAGGCTGTATCGAGAAAAAAATGCTTTGTTCTCGATACATTGTGGTTCCTTCGTCACCACAACACTCGAACGGACAGCATTTTATTTTAGGCAAGTCTGATTTTAAATCAAAATTAAAAGCAACGAGATGGGGAAGAACTTCTTTTAATTGCTCAACATAGTAGGGTTTAATGCCAATAATGTAAAGAATATTGCAGCCATTAATCCAAAGTTGAGAAAAAGAATACCAAATAGGTTCTTTTTGAGGGATACAGTTTCTTTTATGATTATGCTAAGGTTTAGTCTACTTGAACTAATTTTTAAGATACTGCTCAATAATAATCTGGAATTTTCTCCTCGTATGTCATCTGGGCTGTTAATTTCTATTTTGTATTTGCCAGATTCTTCAATCTTAAAATGATAATATTCAATGCCCATAACCCAATCTCGTCTAAATCGAGGTTTTATAAAATTTTCACTAATGGGAATTTTCTTTTGGCTGTTTAAATCAGAAACTTTAAATACATTATCGTATTTGACGTGAATATAATTGGCGCCATGTATACATAAGGCATATCTACCTGGTTTATTTAGAGATATTACTTTTTCAGTACATGTTGTTGGGAAGCTAATTACATCTGATAAGAAAGCTCCTTGTAAAACCCATGTTAGACCAATTATAAAAACAACTGCACCTAAACCCGCTATCAGTAAATATGAAATCACCATGAACACATAATAAGGTTAAATTTAGTTAAGATAGTGAAACTTGTTTAATTTTTCCGATTGCTGAATTTGTGTTGTTAGGAATAAGAATACTGGTGCATTTGGCATTTGTATGTTCGAATGAACTCGACTGAATAGGAGGAGAGGCTGTATCGAGAAAAAAATGCTTTGTTCTCGATACATTGTGGTTCCTTCGTCACCACAACACTCGAACGGACAGCATTTTATTTTAGGCAAGTCTTAGTCAAGCTTAGGTGATTAGGTATGAGACTCGAGTTACCATTGGACATTATTGTCCGCCTTAAATTGCTCTGGAATTTGGCGGTGTTCTTCACCTAAATTTTGTCGAAGGTCAATTTCAATACCTCTAGCAATGGTCGAAATAGGGACATCATTTGAGGTTCCTTCAAAAGGATTTTCTCCTGTTCTTCCAATTCTCTCCATGGTATGAAACATCCATGCAACTGCCGTGTAAAAAGGGATAGATAACCAAATAAAGTTGTTACCTAACAACGGGTATTTATCGGCTATTTCTGTGCCAATTTCAGCGAATTGTGGAATCATAGCTAATGGCAAAAGTAATAGTAATAACCACATGAAATAGTGGTTAATCGTAGCATATTGTCGTGGGAAAGGGAAATTTTTGATTCTCTCCGATTTTCCTTGAAGGGTAAATAATTCTTGAATGATATTTTCCATTTCAAGGAATGAGAATTCCCAAAGCATCTTTTTTAGTTTAAGATCTTTTAAATGATGTGATTGACGATAGAGCAGGGCGGTTTGTTTATTGCCTTTGCTCATTACATATTCCATGTCTTCTTCCGATAAATAGGGGGTAAGAGCTTCCTTTAAAGAAGTTTTATTCTCTGGCGGTTCTATTCCCCATTCACGATTTGTTTTAGCCTGATTTGTAGTTTCCCAAGGCTTTGGACTTCTCATGGAATATCTTAAGGCTGTTATCCAAGCAATATGCCGATAAGTAAGTGTTTTAACCTCTTTGTCGATTTCTTCTTGCGAAAAATCCTGATCTGTATATTCATTAGTTAACATATCTTGAGCAAAAACTCCTAACGTTCTAGACGTATTTACAATTCCTCCCCAGATTTTTCTTGCTTCCCAAATTCTTCCATATACGGAATTGTTTTGAAATCCGATTACGAAAGATACGGCAGTACCGATTAAGGCTATTGCAGTCCATGGAATTCGGAACCATTCTAAATCAAAGAAATAATATGTTGTAACCCAAGCTCCTATTAGACCCAAGAAGAATAGTGTTTCATAACGTGTCCAAAGAGCTACTTCGAGAATTCGATAAACTTTCCTAGTGTACATGTTTTTATTGGTTTGTTAAGGTTAGCTAAGATAGTAAAAGTTGTTTAATTTTTTTGTATTGGAGGTTCCTTGGTCATCACAACACTCGAACGACAGCATTTTATTTTAGGCAAGTCTGAATTAAAATCGAACTAGTTAATATTAATTTATCCATGGCTTGATTAGAAAGGTTCAATCTTAACAAATCCAAATTGACCGTTGTCGAGTGCTATTATTGCTCCGCCATCTGAAGTGAGATCTATGTCTTCACCTGCCCAATCTATACCGTTACGGTCTCCATATGTTTTTTGCCATTCTAAGTCTCCGTTGGTGTTAAATTTAATAAGATAAATATGCCAAGTATTAGAATTGTCACCTTCTGTACCGCATTTTCGTTTGTATGTGCCATACTCATCTCCGGTGCCTGCAATTACAACACAACCTCCATCCAAGGTGCTTTTAATTCCCCAGGCTTCATCATGGATGTATTTTGGATTGAAACCTCTAGGGTTCCCGATTCTAGATTCCCATATTAAATTTCCATTAGTATCTATTTTTATGGTATACGTATCCCAATTCTCGACGTCCGATAATGTGTGTCCAGTTAGAAATATTGAACCATCTTTACTTAAGTCCATCCCAAAACAATGATCTGCCGAGCTTCCACCATATGTTTTACTCCATAAAACATTTCCAGCACTATCGGTTTTTATAAGTCCATAATCATTTGCACCTTCAGTTAACCCCGAGATATAGAAATTGTTGTTAAACTGTCTTATTCGATAGGCGTGGGATAAGTAATTGTTAACGTTAATACCATGGAGTTTTTCGCCATTCGAATCAAGATAGGTGATATACCCTTCTCCTTCGGTAAAGAATGTGTTGGTATTGTCTTCCGCTTTGATATATCCAACAGCCACAATTCCCGACGTCGTTAAAAAAATGTTTTCAAAAGCATCACTTCCTCCATTATCAAAGGATTGTGTAAATAGTTCTGAACCATCGATTTTATCTAGTTTAATTACGGTGCTATTTTCATTGATTGCTCCGCATATAAGATAACCATCGGTGGTTTCAATTGCCGAATTGCCTAAGTTATGTCCAGTATTTCCAAACTCTTTCTTCCAAACTAAGTTTCCCGATTCGTCAGTTTTTACTACTAATATTTTGGCTGAATTTGGAATGAACCCAGTTTCTCCAACTTGAAGATATCCTCCATCGGAGCATGCTAGGATGAAATGTCCATGAGACTCCTCACCCGAACCTGAAACTTCTGTTGTCCATTGGATATTTGGAGTATCTTTATATAAACTCAAGTTACAATCCTCATTTACTTTTCTACATCCAAAAAGGAATGTTACTACTATGAGAATTGGTATGAACAAAGGTTTAAATGTCGTTGATGTCATTTTTTACATTCGATTTACATCGTTTTACACAAGTTAACATAGTTAGAGCAATAGCAGTATTAATTTCGGATAAAAATATTTGAACTATGAAAACTTACACTCTATTTCCATTAGGGCTAACCTTGGTTTTTGTCCTTGCCGCGTTTAACATGGTTGAACAAAGGATCAATAAGGATCCCGAAGAAAATGATGAAGATCTTCAACTCCTGCACTTTAGTCTTTCATCTAGTTGCCAGAATACTATATCTTTAGAAAGAATAAGAAATGCAAAAACCCTAGCAGATCTTGTTCCTGACTACCTTACACAACTTGAGTTAAACAGTAATGTTACAACGGTCAAAGATTTAAGGATTGGAGCTCCAGATGAATTTAATCTTAATGATTTGATTAAAACGAATGGTAACGAATTGAGTATCATGCAAAGAGGCTTTTTAAGTTCCCAAGGATACTCTTCCAATATTTCATTAGAAGGATATATTGTCGATGCTGGACCAAATAAAAACCCTGATACAGATCGATATTTTAATTATTGTTTGACTGTTGTTCCGGAGCATGAAGCTACTTATCAAGATGGTTCTTCGGCTTTGATTAACTATATAAGGGCAGAAAGTTTAAAAGGAGTGCAAGGGGTTCGACAGGAAAAACTAGAACTTGGTAAATTGGTGTTTACCGTTTCAAAACGAGGAAAGATCACCAACGCTAATTTAGAGTCTAGTTGCGGTTACGATAGAATAGATTCGAAGGTGATAAAACTGATCAATCAGCTACCTCGGAGTTGGAACCCAGCAATAGGAGCAGATGGTGAAAATGTGGATCAAACTTTTGTTATTTCATTTGGTAGGGCAGAAGGTTGCTAGACCGAAAAGGGTAAGCTAGCACGCGTTGCAAACGCGCGCTAACTTTAGATCTTTTGGAAGATAAACTCTTGCGGAAACTTGGCCTTAGATTCTTCGATTAGGATCCGATCCATTTTTGCATAGGTTTCGCCAGTTTTAAGTAGCGAATAACCAAAAACGGTCCCCACTTCATTTTGTTGAGAAGAGTCCCACTTAAAGATTTCTCCGTTGGTATTGGTAATAATGGATTTGCCTTCAATGATGTCCTGCCATTCTATGAGATTGACAAACGTATCAATTGATTCAAAGGAAGTTACATGAGTTTCAGTATCGAATTCGTGGATGAGGTAAATCATAATGATATGGGTATGGCTAGCTCACAGTTTCAAATGCGCGCTAGCTTTAGATATTAATTAGTTGAACATATAACTTTTGTTACCATGTCCCCCCCGGAGAAAATAAAAGATCAATGTTATCATCAGTCACTTGTTCTAAAAGCCATTGATAGCCAGAGGTATCTGCTAATATAAATGGCTTAATATATTCAGCCATATTTCGATACTCTTCTGTGGTAACTTTACAGTGGAATTCATTATTGCTGATGCGACTAATTCCGACATTGTCTTTGTCCTTGATTAGGGTAAGGTGGCAATTAATGGGAATAATAAATTCTTCATTATGCAATTCCAGCTGATCTACAAGATCATTTTTGGCAAAGTTTTGAATTAGTTCATGAAATAGTTTTGATTCAGCTTGATTAAAGTCCCAAAGTCGGATTAAATTCTCACTTACCACGTTAATGAATTTTCCATTGGCAGTGAGATCGTGCATGTATTCTAATTTCATAATGTCGTGTTTGAGATAGTAACACTGGATATCTTCTCCCAAATTTCCAGTCCTTTATCTATCAGGTAGCTAGTGCTGGTTCGTGAATAAGGTAAACCATAATGATATGGCTAGCACGCGTTTCAAACGCGCACTAGCTTTAAATTAAAACCTTTCCACATCCTCCTGCTTCAAAAACTGTTGAATTTCAAACTTATGACCTTCTTTGTCATGAAAAAATGATTTAAGAGGGATGGACTCGAAGTGTTTCATTTCGGTTAGGTTTTCAACTTCTAATTGCTTTACTCTTTCTCTTTCAGAGTTTACGTCTTTCGTGGTTAGGGAGAACAACGTATTTCCAGATAATTCGGTTGTATCACGCTTTTGCACTATTCCCAAATATGCCTTTTCATTTACGGCGTACACTCTTGCAAACCCTTGGTCCATTACTAATTCCAATTGGAGAACATCTTCGTAGAAACTAACACCGTATGAGAAGTCTTCATAGTAAAGGAAGGTTATTGCTGATGAATATTTCATGTTATTTGAGTTATTGTTTTTAGGTGTACAACATGACAGAAGTAGTGCTAAACAGATAAAAAGCAGAGATGATTTTAGTTTCATGTTGTAGTTGTTTTAGGCTGTTAATAGTTCTTTTATCGTTTAGATACTTGATATTTGGTAGTTAGTTTGGACAGGATTTCGGGTCGTTTGAGACCATTTAATTCCTCAAGAAGTTCGTCAGGTTGACATTCATATAATTCGCCCCACCACTTCTTAGTTTTTTTATTCCAAATTCGCCATCCACCTGGAATTCCTTTTGCGACATATCTTCTACTAGGTTTACCCACTTTTCAGCACCTATTTTTTTATAAGTATTGGAAACTAATATAACGGTTTAATTCAGTTTTAAGAATTGTTTAGGTGCCATTTTGTTAGTTTGAGCGGCTTGGATGTAGCTTTGATAAATACGACCCAATAATAAAATGGAAGAAAGAAGTTTATTAAGCACTGCAACATAGGTTTACATGTAATTCGCATTGGGGATTCAGATTAACGATAATCCTCAATTTTAAACTTTCTAGGTTGATTAGTGAGTGTTTCTCCCAGAACTAATTTTACAGATTCTACACTCTCACAAACATACATTCGCTCGTTAAGTTTTGTTGCAGATAATTCAACCTTCACTTTCTGTCTTGTTCGGATTAAATCGTTGTAGGTGAATCCGGTGAAATTTTGGTATTCATTATCATCCTTGAAATAAATAACTTTCCAGTCTTTGCTTCCCTTAATGAAAACGTAAGGACAACGGATCAATTCATTTTCTTCTAAAATCCGCCAACTTATTTTATTGTTCTCAGAACTTAATTTTTCCTCAAACTCAGGATTACTTTTGCTTTCTTCATACTTCGCATAAATACTATCTGGTTGCCCGTACAGACTTGCCAAACTGAAAAATGAGTAGTAGAGATCTCCTTTTATCTTTATGGATTGGGAATAAGCAAATGAGCTAATGCAGATTCCAATTAGAATAAGAAGCGGTTTTTTCATAACAATAATCCAAAGCTAAATTTATCAATCCCAACCACCAAACATGTCCCACATCCAATCTCCTTCGTCTGCATCTTTACATTTTACCGTACAGTTTTCGCTCATTGCTTCCAACATATCTATATAGTCAAAGTCATCCTGTATATATGCGCAGTCTAGTGCAAAATAGGAGAGTTTCTCCAACTTGAGAAGTTCTTCTGGCAAATGTTTTATGGGGTTCCCAGAAAGATCTAACGCTTCCAATCCTGTTAACTTTAAGATTTCATTAGGTATGCCACTAAACCCAGCTCCTGAGATGCTCAAATCTATTAAGTAAGGGAAAGAATGCCCAAGTGTTTCAATGTCGTTTTCAAGTTCGTTGCGATTATTCTGGTCGTATTGTAGAGAAATGTTATAAACGTACTCCTCATACTTTAATGCCGATTGTATATCGCGAAATACATATTTACCAGATTTGATTCGTGTTTCCGTGTCTCTTTTATAAATGTCAAATTCGTTTATAACCACTTCAAGTCCATCACAAGGAAAAGTGTAAGAGGCTTGTAAATCACCTTCACTAAACATCTTGATTTGAATTGATTTAGCACTTTGATTACGAATTAAGAGATCTTTCAGATCTTTATGTATGGTAAAATATTCGTCCATCCAATCTGTAATGTTTTCTGTTGGTATAAGAATAGAGTCATTATTCATCTTGAAAATCATGGTAAGATCCACTTGCTTATCTAGGTAGGGTAAGCTATCGAACATGAACTCCATTGGTTTGAAGTACTCATTAGAGAATACGGTTAATTCCACTTTTGGGTTCTCCTTGGCATAAGAGCTAAAATGGATCCCTGTAATAGGCAATCCATCCGAAGGTCTAATATTTAAATCAAAGTTAAAGGTCTTCTTTTTGTATTTTTTCTTGTATTTGGCACGTAACTCAGCTGGGATTTCTGAATCAGATATGCTTATAGCGTGTAATTTTTTATTTTTTAGCAAAGACTTAGGTAACTCACGAATACTATCCCCGCCATCTATATAGAGCATTTCCAAGTTCTCGAATTGACCAAGATCCTCCGAAAACTTATTAATATCACTTCCAAACACATCCAATCGGAGCACCTTTTTTGGTTCTTTAAGCGCGTTCTCCATACTAGAATAATATCCTTCTGGATAGTAATCAGGGCGCTGACTAAAAGCCGTTAATAGTGAACAGCAGAAGATAATTAGTATAGAGATGTGTTTTAACATTACATTTAAAGTGTTTTCAAGTCTTAATTTAGTAGTGCCGTTTTTTATACCTATCACCTAGCTCGTAAACCTCGACAAACCCTTCTTTACCGTTGTAAGAACTAATAGCGAAAAATTCAACTTCCTGTGCCTCATATTCTTGGATTGCGATGGCATGTCCAAACTGTATCCTGTCTTCTTTTGAAATTCGCTGTAAAGGCATCCATCGACCACCTTTTTGGTATACGTCGTAATGATAAAGTTGAACAAAAGACTGGTTAGGTGCACTTAGCATGGCAATGTCACCTCCAACTTTTACCGAGTAGTTTCCATAACTTCCAGAACCAACCATTTCTGTTTGTCTATGTATCCAATTATCTCCGTAATGATAGAAGTCAATAGTATTTGATCTTCCTTTATGACCTGCAACTACCAAATGTCGTTCGTCTATATCGGTTGAGCCATTCCAAGTGCCATCATAATTAGGAGGTAAGAAATATTGCGTTCTCCACCATCCACCAGGACCAATGTCCAACATGCGAATGAAGGGGTAATCTTTACCATCTTCTCCTTTTTTCGAGTTAATTACAAGCATTGCCTCTTCCTTACAGGTAGGGGAGATTCCTCCAGGAAGGTCATGTGGATTACCATCTAAATCCTCTGGTTTATAATGTTTCCATCCGCTATTTTCACTTTCATTGAAAAGGAATGATTTGTTTGATCCTCTACTACCAACTAATACGCTGGAATTATAGCTGTCAACGTCACCAAAAAAACCATTTTCCATGGGTTCTGGAGAAACAAGTTTTGCCTGCTCTCGCCATCCACCATTCTGATCGCTGTAACTATAGATATAAACCGCTCCAGCATTTTTAAAGGTTTTACCATTAATCATAACATCTTCATCTGGTATTCCAAAAAATACATATCCATTGGAGATACTTACGGTACTAGTTTTTGTGTCATTATGATCCCATTCTTTTTTTCTTGATTTACGACTGTGTATATATTGCCAATTGTCAGTATCGCGTTTATAAAAGAAGACCTCTAGTCCATTGGTAATTACCATGTGTTTACTATCTAAATCTACATCCATACCGAAACCTTCCATTTCATAAGGGGGAGCTATTTTTTGCTTGAGTGTGGTTTGTGCAAATGCAAAAAAAGGAGAAAGGGTCAGTATAAAGATTAGTATGCGTTTCATTCGTTTTGTTGTTATGTTTTACTAGAAATCCAGTGATTTGGTTTCTGTTTTATATAATATACCTATAAATGAGCATAAGAACTATTTACTTGTTGCTTTGCTTAAACTTCACAATTAAGGCAAAAGTGTTTTTACCATCTTCAGGTTTTGTTACTTCAAAAGCGATCTTGTCTTGGTCAAAGGTTATATCCGATGGAGTTACCAACTTAGA
>JAHDFW010000050.1 GCA_020627945.1 Cytophagales bacterium | reverse complement strand
GTTTTAGTAGCATCAACCAACTCTGGAGTAAAAGAAAATGCAGTTCCTGTTCCTTGTACCGGTCCTTCTATGATGGTATCGTTGGCATTATCTCTTAGGTAATAATCTATAGCACTATTACTTCCGCCAACGGTAACCGTTGCATTTGCACTGCATATTTCAGATGTAGGGTTTACAGACACGGTTTGGTCAGAAAATAAATTTACGGTTAATAATTGAACTACATCTGCGGCGGCTGAGTACGTTGCATCACCAACCTGAGTGGCTGTAATATTTGCTGTTCCTGCACCCACAATTGTTACCGTACTACCAGAAACAGTTGCAACAGATGGATCGGAACTTACATAAGTTACTGGTAATCCTGAACTCGCAGTAGCTGTAAGATTAAAAGGAGCGTCTCCCAATGTTACAGGTGCCAACGCACCAAATGTTATAGACTGAGGTGCTCTTGTTACATTAAACCCCTGTACAACGTTAGGCGCTGCGGGATCATAGGTAGCATCTCCAGGTTGACTTGCCGTAATCTCTACATATCCAACACCCACAATGGTTACGGCACTACCTGAAACGGTTGCCACTAATGGATTTGAACTTACATAGGTTACAGGTAATCCTGAACTTGCCGTTGCCGTTAAAAAGAAAGGTGGATCCGTAACTAACACATCCGCTATAGGACCAAATGTTATGGATTGTGGGGTTAGGTCATAAATGACTAATTGAGCCTCAATAACGGTAAAATCATAATTAGCTCTTCTATTTTCAGTCCTATCCTGACTCAAAATACAAGGACCAAAATCACAATGAGGATTAGATTCAAATAAAGGGTCCTGATAAGTATCTCCAAAGGCTCCTGCTCCATAAACAGGATAAGCACCAATCGTTTCACCTGCTTGTCGTAAAAATGCTAAGTCCATTACATCTGTACCTACCAATGCTCCACTCGTGATCGCCCATGAATATGGTGGATCCACTTCTCCAACCGCCTTCGAAGTATCATAAACAGTTATGACTATTGGAATTTGGGCAGATATGAATGTCATGCTATCAATTGTGTTTACATAATTCACACCATCCGTAGGGGTAAAAGCAGTATATAAGGTCTGTGATCCAGCTGCTCTAACAGTGCTCAATCCAGAAGTAATAGGTTGTGTAAAGGCTGCATCAAAATAATACTCAAATGTACCTGGTACACTTGTAGAGGTATTTAATATCGTTCCATCTATGATAGACCCATAAGACAACCCCGTTGCTACGGGCCAGATAATTACAGCCGTATCGGGTACAATCGTAATGGTATAGTCCGATGAGTCGGCAAAGAAATTATTAGTTTCAGGAGAGTGAACTCTTAAGGTAAGCGTTCCGGGTGTTCCAGGTGTAAACTGATCACCTGCTAATGTACTTCCAGTAATATCTGCTATTAAGGCGTAAATTTCTGGTGTTGCAGCACTAATTGTTGCAGTAAGCGTAGTGGTTGGGGCTGTAGCAAGAATCGTAAAATCAGCATACGTAATCGTAGGAGTTGTTTTATTAATCGTAACCGTGATATCCAGTGAGTCGGCTAAAAAGTTAGGATCTTGTGCTACATACATACGTACGGTAACTGTTCCTGTATTTCCGGCTACCAATGTATCTCCATTTACAATTTGAGAACCTGTGGTATCTCCAATTAAGGCATAACTTATGGCTCCTGTAGAACTTGCATTGGAGACTAATATCAAACTATCTAAATGTCGTAAGTTGGTATCTGCGAATGCAAGCGTAGGCGCAATTCGATCTCTGGAAATAATTATACTTCCATCTTCCATATTAGCAACTGAAGAAGTAAAATCATGGATTCTAACATAGTCAGTACCATCCGTATTAACGCGATAAATCCCGCCAAAATTAGAGGTATCTATTGTCATTCCATACATTACATTACCATCTATGCTTAATTGTGAAGCTGGCCGTTCTCCGTGAACAACTTCATTAAACGCGTGTATGGTGGTGAGGTTAGTAAAGTTTGTATCAATACTAAAAACTATACTAGGGAGTGGTCCATTATTATTCCTGCATACGCCATAAACTTTATCGTCAATTACTTTTAATTCCTGATGACCGCCATTCGCTTCTATTCCGGTAGCTACATTTATCACTAGCCGTTCTTCATACCCACTTCCGTCTAAATTCATTCTAAAGATAAAAGCCCCAGCAGTTGTCATACCCCAAATTTTATCATTAATAATTTTAACACCCGTTCGAGGGTCTCTCCCACCACCTCCAAAATCTGGAAAGGTATATAATACGCTTGGGTTCCCGCCGTTGATATCGGTTCTACAAACTGTACCAGCAAATGTAGCAGATCCTCCTCCCACTGGAAAATCAGCTTGTGTGACAGTATATATCTCATTGTTAAAAACTGTAGGATACCCCCTGGGAATTGATGGTCCTTCAGTTCCAAAAAATGCAAAATCATATAGCTTTTGATAGTTATAATTTCCTCCTCCAGCATCGGCAGTATCTAATCTAAAAATCACTCCACCACCATTGGCCCCTCCAAAAGCTGTACCATAGAGTTTGTCATTGAATAACTCCAGGCGCTCTACACCATCTGATCCCGTTGCATCCGTTTTATGGTGCATAATAGTTAAACCTGTACCGTCTTTATTAATATGAAATATTTTCCCAAAGGTGGTACCATTACCCCGTGTTTGACCATATAGCTTTCCATTTACTTCTATTAATCCCCCAACTACAGGACCGTCAAGCGTTGCCACATTCGCTGCGAAATCATACAACACTGTATAGGTGTTTTCATTTTCAAGCTTAAATAAAACATTATCTGTATTTCCAATTAAAACTGATGGAGCACTTATTACTACGAAAGCATCTACTGTGATTGCAGCATAATTTCCATCTGGTGAAGCTGCTTGTGTAGCTCTAATGGTGGTTGTACCCGGGGTCGAAGTCGGCGTAAGAGTTTCATTGTTGGTTCCAGACAATACATTTCCATTGGCGGCTCCCACAATACTATAAGTAATAACTCCCAGAGAATTACTTGTAGCTACCAATGTTTGATTGGATGAACCAGGCGGCAATAGAATATTATCTAATGAAAGAACAGGCATCTGCTGATTGATGGTTAATACCATGGTCGCCGAACCAGGGTTATAATTCGCATCTGCGACTTGATCCACCCTAAAATTCACTGTTCCTGCATTTCCAAGAGTTACATTCGTACCTAAAAGTGAGGTTCCTCCGTTGGTTTGACTTACCAATGTGTAGGTCAATGCTCCTGTTGAATTGGTACCTGCTCCTATGTTAAAATTTGGATCTCCAAAGGTTTTGAATACATCATTGAATGTAAAACTTGGTGTTGGTTTTACATTATCTTCTGTCTTGATGTAAGGGTTGGTTTGATATCGTTTTATACCGTCACATTCGATATAGGTATAAATAGCAAAATGATAGGTAGTAGCTGCTGATAATCCTGTAATTTGAAAGTTTGGAGCGGTACCTGTTCCCGCATAAATTACTTGTTCACCTCCTCCATAAACTTGACTTGCACTAGGATACGCTACTGCATCTGCTGGCGGGGTAAAGCTATTGGTGGTGCTCATTTTGATCACGTATCCATCTACACCCGTTGCTGGGCTGAAATCAATTAAATCCATGAACGTAGCTCCAACTTCATGAAAAATCAGATTGGACGCTTGAGCACTTGGCCTAAAACAAGTCGTGTTATTGGCATTGGTACCAGTTGTTTCAAAATAGTTGACACCTCCACAACCTGCTGCTGCATATAATCTAAAGTAATAAGTAGCGCCACCCGTTAATCCGGTGACGGTAATATTTGGTGAGGTAGAACTACCTGCATACACCACTTGCTCTCCTGAACCTGAATATGCTGTATTGGCAGAAGGAAGTCCTCCATTTGCAGGAGCTGTAAAGCTATTCGATGTATTGATCTTAATGACGTAACTACCTGCTCCTGTACCACCAGTAAAACTTGTTAAATTAAGTGTTGTATCGGTTCTTACGCCTAACACAATAGAAGACGCTGCTCCAGGGGCATTTGCCGGACCACAGGTTTGTCCAGACATTACCGGAGTTGTATTATCAAAAATAACATGCCCATGACAAATTCGGTAAGGATGTATTCTGTAGAAGTACGTAGCACTTGGATCCAGTCCAGTTACGTTTACTACTGGAACATTGGAAGTACCGACATATACAATTTGCTCGCCTGAACCTGAATAAGCCGTGTTTGCAGCGTAATTATCTAAAGCATATTGCTCGTCGTTTAAATCTGTAAATGAATTAACTGCATTAACGCTAATAATATACCCATCTGCATTGGTTGATGCGTCATAACTATCAATACGAAGGCTATTGCTTCCTGGGGTACTGGTCACTCCGTTCGCAGTAGGTCCAGGATGAGGGCATGCCGGATAATCTCCTCCAAAATCATCCAACTGAATGCTATACAACTCGGGGGATGCACTATTGGTATAAATTTTAAAGGCCGTAAAATCTTCAGAAGTACCATTGGCATTGACGACAACGTCTAGTCCTCCGGTATAGGCTTCCCAACAGGCGCTCTCTCCGTCTCCTGCGGTAGCCCATTCCACTCCATAATCCCATCTACAAAATTTAATATTTCCGGTAACCGAGGTGATATTTAGAGTCAATCTACCATCTCCTCCAATAGCAGCTTTGGTTCTGGCAATGGCCACAATATCCGTGTCGCCTGGGCTTACCGTACCCGTAACTGTAGTCGGTTCGTAAAAATATGTAACACCGGCATCTGTTATTACATCATTGGGTTCTGTTTCGGCCTGAGCAAGAACTTGTTGAGCTAATAAAACACTTGTTAATGCAAACAGTAGATTTAGTAAATATTTTCTCATTTTGGCGGATTTCAGTTAAGATTCGATTCTGGTTTTAACTTATCAAAAGTAGCATCACATTTTGCAGAGATTCTGCAGAATGTCAGTTCTGAATTCGGGTTTTAATTTCGGGTTTTTATAATTTTATAAATCAACCGAGAACTCGGAACTCAACACCAACTACTGTCTGGTAATCATATATCCACTGAAGCCTGATTCTCCAATGATTCTCCAACTGTCGTCAGAATGACTAACAACTCCTAAAGACACATATTGACCAGCCGTTAACTTCATTACACCACTTATGCTGTGCATACTCCAATCACCAGTTCCTGCATTGTGATCTACTATCGAATGCATTGCTCCATCAATTTGATTCATAAAATCACCATTTACAGCGAGGACCAACCTTGAAAAACTTAGAGTAGCTGGAGCTACAGGGGCATTTATTCCATCTACACGTATGTGCGCTGAGAAAAAATACAAACCATCATAAGGTGCCGTGAATCGACCTGTAGTTGTGTTAAAATGACCTCCATCATTATGATTATAAGTGTCTCTTGCTGTTGTCCATCCTCCAGATAGCAGTGTTGTCCCTGAGGCCCCACCTACCTCAACAAAAGAATTTATTGTGGATTGTATAGGATTAAGAACATCTACAATTGCAGTGCTAAACGAAGGTACAGTTGACATTGAAACAGATCCATCAGTATGAACTAAAACTCCTTCATTTCCTCCATCATTACTTACCCAATTACCGTTGGTTTGAATGTTTTGAGTAGCCGTATGATCTCCTAAATTATCTGCATCTAAATATCCTGAAAGATCAACATTCTGTGTAGCTACTCCATCGTTTTGAAGGGACAACTCAAGGTTGTTACCATTCAATTGAAATACGTCTGCTTGTTGATTATCAGTACCTATGGATTGATTTGCCCAGACTAAGTCTCCACTGGCATCCACTTCTAAGACTTGCCCAGTAGTTCCTGTTGCTGCTGGAAAAGCATAACCCGTAGTTGCTGGATTGCTAATTTGAAAAGTTCCGTTTGCTCTTAAAATATTGTTGTTAAATTCTCCATAAATAAGCGGATTAACAGTATTCGAATTAGCAATATATAAGGTACTGTCTCCTGTTTCATTTGCTCCTGCCTGATTTCCGATGGCCACATTTCCTATACCATTTGTCCCTGCCGACAACGCACCATTGCCTACAGCTACATTGTTTGAACCGTCTTGATTCGCGAGCATTGCACTGGATCCTATAGCAACGTTATTGTCACCAGATGTCGCATCTCTAGCACTATTAACTCCCATGGAAATATTTCCGGAACCCGCCAGACGATTCCATGCGGAATTTACACCAATGCCTATATTAAAATTCCCTTGTGTTCTCTGGCCCGCCAAATCTCCCAACATGATGTTTCCAGAACCAGTAGCTTGCGACATAGATGCTCTACCTATTGCAACATTGCGGTTTGCTGTCGTGCTCGTCGCACCGGCTTGACTACCGATGTAAACACTTCGATCTCCCGTAGTATTCATCACACCAGCGTTATCACCAATAAACACGTTTTGATTGGTTGACAAATCATCATTCGCCCCTGCTTGATCTCCTATAAAAACAGATAACCCGGTATTTACCACATGCATTCGTCCATTGTTCATATGGAAATAGTTAACCCCAGTTACTGGATTAGCTACACTAAAAGTACCATGCACTGTTAAAGAGTCATTGGCAAAATCTCCCCAAATGAGCGGATTATCTGTTATGGAATTGGCTATAAAGAGTTTATCGCCACCAGTAGCATTATACCCTGCAGCATAACCTATAAAAACATTCCTCCATCCAGTGGCTTCGCCACCAGCTTCAGCACCAATAGCCGTATTATAATTAGACGAATTATCTATATTTTGAAGTGCAAATGCACCAACAGCAACATTACGCCCACCTGTTTTCATGCTCCTCATCGTATTAATTCCTAATGCTACATTATTAAAAACAGCTGTCGCAGAATCTAACGCTCGGCCTCCGATTCCTAAGTTACCAGCTCCCGTAGTCATATCCGTCCCAGCAGTTTCTCCAATTAGTACATTTTGCACTCCTGTTAAATTTTCACCTGATCGATTTCCTATTCTTACAGATTGCAAATCGTTGGATGTTTGGAATCTACCGTTAATTAAACGTAGGTACTCTGTACCTGCCATTTCAAAAACGATTTGATCTTCATTTGGCGTTTTCTCCACATGTACCGTTGTATTTCTATCAGCATCAGCAATAAGAGGCAACGTGTCATTAACAAAAGCAGATAAGTCTACGGTTTGAGTGGCTACACCATCATTTTGTAAGGAAAGTTCCAGGTTGTTCCCATTGAGTTGGAATACGTCCGTTGCTTGGCTATCAGTGTTATCTAAATAACCAGAAAGGTCAACCGTTGTAGCATCATTGGTTAAAGAAAGAGTGTTGGTCGTAAGTGTTAGGTCCTGGTTATCTGTATTATCCAAATACCCGCTCAAATCTACTATTTGAGTTGCAATACCATCGTTCTGTAAAGAAAGTTCTAAGTTGTTTCCATTTAATTGAAATACATCTGTTTGTTGATTATCTGATCCTGCTCCCCCCGTTGCCCAGACTAACTGGTTGCTCCCATCTAATGCCAATACATCACCTACTGTTCCTGTAGAAGTTGGAAAAGAGTAATAATTATTGCCGGTAGTTGGGTCCGCAACAGACAAAGTACCATGAACTGTTAAAGAATCATTTGCAAAATCTCCCCAAATGAGAGGGGTTGCACTATTGGAGTTCTCTATGATCAGTTGATCTGATGTATTGACAAATGCAGCGTTATCTCCTGCCTGATAACCCAACGCAATATTTCGGCTTCCAAGCGTTGACTTTAACGCTTGTGCCCCTATAGCAATGTTTTGGCTTGCTCCAACTTTTGGATCTGCCAATGATTCAAAACCAATTCCAATGTTATAATGTCCATGTGTTGGTCCAGCTACTGCTGACACTCCCATAGCTACATTGTAATGTCCTACTTGATTGGAACCTAATGCGAACGAACCAAAAGCAGAATTTGAAGATCCTTGAGTTGTATTATATGCTGCTCTGTGTCCTACATAGGTGCTTGCAGCATGACCAGTAGTTTCAATCTGATTGGGAGCAGTCTCCGTTCCGATAAAAATATAATTTGTGCCGGCAGGCTCCAATCGTCTTTGAACCATTCTCCACCGTTCGTTGGTATCCAATACAAAACGAATAATGTCTTCATCAGGATTCTGTTCTGTTTGAATCCAGGTATCTCTATCGTCATCAGCAATTATGGGAAGCGTATCTAAACCTGCAACAGTTACCCAGTTGATATCTCCTGCCCCGTTAGTTTGTAATACCTGATTAGGAATCCCATCTGTATTAGGGAGGGTGTAAATTCTTCCGGCAGCTTCTGAACCGACACTTAGTGTTCCATAAATGGTAACGGAATCGTGGGCCATATCACCCCATATAAGTGGACGAGCACCAACTTTATTATCAATAAAAAGAAGGCTATCATAATCAAACGATATCCCCATCCCTGAATTTCGTCCTAGAAACACATTACCAGTACCAAATCGTACATTTCCAGCTCCATGTCCAAGGGCCACATTGTATTCACCGGCCAAAAGGTTCCCAAGTGTGAGTGTTCCAACCCCTACATTACCAACTGAATTTCCAGTACTTGGTGCCTGATGATATAAGCTTTGTTCTCCAATTGCAATATTATCCGTATTAGATTCTCCTCCGCCTGGAGGGCCTAAAATGGAGCCCGCTTCTTTTCCTATAGCAATACATCTCCTAAAAGTTTGCCCATCAGTCCTTGCATTGAATACAGCGTCACCAATTCCGATTGTATGGTTCATAACACGATTTTCAGTGCCATAAACCCCATTTCTATTACCAATCAATATGGCTTTACTACTGGTCGTTTCAAAAGTGATATCCCTTGCTACTGTACCAATAAGAACATTATTTGAAGTGGAATAAAGCACATCTCCTTGCATTGTCCATCGTTCGGTGGTGTCTGTTACAAAGCGAATAATGTCTTCATCGGGGTTTTGTTCTGTATGCACCCAGGTATCACGATCGGCATCAATGATCAGGGGGAGCGTATCATTTGCTCCGTTACCTATTAACTCCTGCCAGGCAGTACCATTATAAAACCAGAAACTGGTGGTGGTAGAATCAAAAACCAGTAAACTCGTAGCAGGTTTAGCAATTGCCATTCTTTGAGTAGTGGAAACTCTAGGTATTAAGACACCTTTAGCTGTATCCGAAATATCTAAAATGGCCGAAGAGTCTGGTAAAATTCCAGAAGAATTTATACCAACGTTTTGTCCGTTAACCAGAATGGGACAAAACAGCAAAACTACTAATACAGTAATTAATGAATGTTTGAGGTTGATCGATAACATAGCTTTGAATTTTCTATATCCAAAACTACCGCTCAAATTTGCAGAAAAACTGCAGGATAAATCCTGGCTTCTATAGTTGCTTTAAAACCAATTAAAAGATAGTTAGGTGGTGAACCGTAAGACTGCTTCAATGCTTTCAGCTTAAATTTAAGATGTGGTAATAAAAATCAGACTCTTCGCTTTTCCCTTCGGTCAAAGACTCTGAGAGACGATTTTTTTTAGCTTCCTTATATATTCACCAGGTATCAACAGATATGTAATTAGCTTTCCAGCCATGAAAATCATATACTCTTTTGACAATTACTAAAACTGGACCAGCCCTACATACTAATAATGATTAATGAATCTCGACACAAAATTCGTTTCAAAATTTCAATCAAACGGGCATTTCCTACTAAAAAGTTATGGTAATGGTATGCTCATGTTCTATAGTGTTATAACTAATTTCCCAACCATGTGCGTCACATGCTCGCTTAACAATTGCTAATCCTAACCCCGTACCAGAAGAACTTGCTTTATTTTTAAAGAACCGTTCAAACAACTTATCTGGATCGGTTTCAAGTTTTTGTCCCGTATTGGAAATAACCAACTTTTGATGTGTCAGCTCTACATTTATGTTTCCTCCAGAGATGTTGTGCGTTACTGCATTTTTCAATAGGTTCGAAATAATTCGATCCAAAATAAGGTTATGAGATTTGACTTTAACATCCTCTATTAGGGATTTTTCCAATCGCAAATTTTTATTCGCGACTATTTCTGAAAACCAATCTAAGTAGCGTTCTACTGACTCTGTAATATTGAGCTCTTTATCTAAATCAAACTGACCATTTTCGATCCGAAACAACAGAAGCAAGGATTGATTCATTTGACTCATTCTTTGTGAAGCAGAATACACGGAAGAAACCTCCTTTAGTTGACTTTCACTAAGCTCTTGAAATTTCATTAAATTCTCCAACTTAGATTGCATAATTGCCATCGGCGTCTGCATCTCATGCGAGGCATTCTCTGTAAATTCTTTGAGGTGCTCATATTCACTATCGATTAATGCTTTTTGCTTTCTAATCAACTTATTTCGATTTATAATGAATCCAATAAAAATAGCTACTAATGTCGCAATTATAAGACCTGCGATGAGCACATATTTATTCCGAATTTCTAAAGTTTCTGAACGCGCCTTTTCTAAATTTAGAATATTTTCAGCTTTTAATGCCTCTTCTTTCGCATAGTACTCCTCTTCTTTTTGAGTAATTGTACTTTGAAAATTGGAGTTCAATTTTTCTTCCTGCTCTTGATGCAAGATGTCAAGATAGTAATATGCTTTTTCATAATCTCCTATTTGTTGGTACGCCTTATTTAAACATTTACAACAAAAAGTCTTTGCAAAAAAATCGTTGGTTTCTCCTCCCATTTCAAATGCCTTGTGGCAACTGTTCAGTGCTTCTTTTGGTCGCTTTAACGACAACAAGGAGTATCCTTTTTTTGCTTGACTTGCAATCAGTATCCTTCTCAAATCGTTCTCAGCAGCAGTTTCAATACAGATATCATAATAAACCAAGGCACTATCGTGTAATTCCTCCAATCTATAAATATCAGCAATCAACGTTGACATTTGGCAAATCTCATTATAATAACCACGCTCGTTTGATAACTTTAAGTTTTGATCTGCAATGATTCTAGCAGAATCATTTTTACCGGATTGATTGTAACTATACGCCAGCAAAGTATAGGCCTCAGACAAGGGTCTTTTAAGTCCTATAGAATCTGCAAGGTGAATAGCTTTTTTTGAATATCTTACACCTTTCTCTGGGTTGATTACGAAAAATTCCAATCCTAAAAGCAGATAAATTTCGACTAATTCCTCCGAGATATTTTTTTCTTTTGCTAACTGTAGGGCTTTTAACCTATATTCTATCCCTTTTTCATTTTGGCCCAATCCATAGTAGCCTTCTCCCAATTGTAGATAACTTTCAATCGTTGAACTATCCAGTTTATGTTCCAGAGAAAACTTGTTCCACAGTTCTGCTACATGAATCACACTATCCCAGTGCATGGTAAGTGACAAACTACGAATTCTAATATCGAAAGCTTCGTCCAGCAAAGACTTATTACCTAATATCAATGCGTCTTCCAGAAACTGTTGAGATAAAAAAAGACAAGAATCCAAATCGCTCTTTAAAAGAACGTTGCACTCCTTTTTAAGATTTATAACACTTTCTGTTGTGATCTCGTCTTTCGAACGGTCCTGACCTTTAGTTACTATTGTTAGGCACAGCAAACAAAATAAGAATAGCAGTTTCCTACTCATCACAAAACTTGTAGCCTGCACCATACACAGTTTTAATATAATCATTACCTCCAGCATTCGAAATAATCTTTCGTAAATCCCGAACGTGTCCGTAAATAAAATCAAAGTTATCAATCATATTCGGATCCTCTCCCCATAATCTTGATGCAAGATCTTGCTTAGTCACCAGTCTATTTTGATTTGAAATCAGTAAGTCCAAAATTTGACAGTGAGTTTTAGTTAAGTCTACCAGTTTATCGTTAATCCAAACGCTAAGTGATTCTATATCAATGGTAATTTCATTAAAAACGACCTTGGTCATACCATCATACTTATCCCTTCTAACTACTGCTTTTACACGTGCCATCAATTCAGCTAAATGAAAAGGCTTCGAAATATAATCATCAGCCCCCAAGTTAAGCCCCGTAACTCTGTCATCTAATGAATCGCGTGCAGAAATGATTATGATTGGGGTTTCAAATCCTGTTTTTTTTAAGTGGCGTAGGAGCTCTAATCCACTTCCATCTGGCAGATTAACATCCAACAACACAAGATCAAACTTTTCCTCAATTAGAATATCTTCTGCATCAAACTTGTTGGTTGCGGAATTTGTTTTTATATCAAATGACTCAAGAAATGAGCATATGGATTTATTAAGTTCCAATTCATCTTCTACTACTAATACCGATATCATATCGCAAAGGTACGTGTAATTCTGCAGAAAATCTGAATCCTCAACTTAACGCTAAAATATACTTGCCTGACGAATAACGACACGATTCTTAAAAAGGAATATTCAAATTGACAACTGTTAGAGCTTAAAATACTTCACAATCTGTTACAATATTCAATCCGAACAAACCTCGTTTCACCTTGTACTTTAGTAAACTCCCCTCTCTCGTCTTTTTTGCTCTAACCGAAAAATACACTCCGCCATGATAAAACTTAATATTACTATACGTAAACTGCTCATTATTGATTAGTTCGTCTGCACTGTAAGCATCTTCTTCCTGCACTGCAAATTGTCGGGTATCAAAAGAGGTAGTTTGATCATCCGTAAAATGATAATTTATACCAAACGGCACGCATGAAAACGAGATTAAGTAAAAGAAATACCCCAGTCCAATAGAAGTAAAAAACTTCACCTTAGGGCTCATTAAATTAGTATCCTGAACATATTTCAACTGTTCTTTTATTTTCTTTTGATCCTGCCTATTTTCTTTAAGTATTACATAAAAGAATAAAAAATAATAAGGAATAGCCAGCAGTGCGCCTATTAGAAAAAAAGAAATCCATTTAATTTCCGTTTCCCACAACACTTGGTAAAACATTAAATTTATTACTACCGCTAAAAGAAAAACAATACTTGCTACCTTAATCTTTGGAGAGATATTCATGGATATTCAATTTATAAAAGATCATTAAAATTAAATTAATTTGACCGCATTAATCAGAATTATAGAGTATTCTTCACAGCCCAAATCAATTTAATGTATACCTTAGATCAAACAAGGACATCATTAACCCGTTCGTTATATGCCAATCGCTGTTATGAGATTCCTAACAACAATTAATTTTTAGAATGAACATTGATACAAGCATAGAGCAAACTTTAAAGAAAGCAGAAGATCTAAGAGTTCAGCGGAGAAATCGTATTCGATTAATTTACATAACCTGTTGGTCCGCATTACTTGTGGGGATATGCGCAAAGTTCTATGGCAATATGCTCTTTGAAGGCAACTTTACTTATATTTTTTACTTGTTTGGCCTTGCGTTTTTATTGTTAGCACCAATTTTATATCCGTTTATACGTCCAGAACAAATTTCAAACAATTTAAAGGAGCAGGTCGTTGTACCAATCATTCTAAAACAATTTCCAGACCTCCTGTATAAATCAACTCGGTTCATCCAAAAACCAGAATTCTTAAGATCTGGATTATACCCAAACAGCGATCGCTATAAAGGAGAAGACTTCTTCATTGGTCACTCAAATAACGTTACCTACAAATTTTCACAAGTATGTGCAGAAAACGTAAGAGAAAAATCCAATGCAAATGGATCATCAACATTGCATATTTCTTCCGTGTTCAAAGGTATTTTTATGATTGCTGATTTCAAGAGAGACATATCTTCTGAAACCTATGTCTACTCTTACCGAGGGAAAGGATTGTTTTCTGGTTATAGTAAGGTTGAACTAGGCTATCGAGATTTCGACAAACGTTTTAATGTCTACAGTAATAATGAAGCGGATGCACATTCAATATTAACCAAAAGAATGATGCAACATATTCTGGACTTGCGAGAAGAGTTGGGTAAAAGTATTTACATTTCCTTTAAAGACTCCAAAGCATATATTGCGATTCGCTCTTCTTCCAACTTTTTTGATATTGACTCTTCTTCAGAAATTAACGTGGATCAAATTAAAAGAATTCTTCAAGAAATTGAATTGATCATTAGCATTTCGGATCGATTAGAATTAGGTACTTAAATTAATACCCAACAAGTTTTCACCTCTATACCTCTGGCAATATTAAAATTCTTAAACTAAAAAGAGAGCATTCGTTAAAATTGCTCTCTTTTTATAAACTACTATTTTTTTATACAGACTTGGGAGTTCTAATGTATTTTCAATACTTCTCTTCGAATTAAATCATCATTCGATTTAAGTAAGTATATTCCATTTGGTAGGCTCGACATATTCAACACTTTTTGATCAAAAAGATCTATAGTTATTGTACGAACGAGAACTCCTAAAGAATTATACAATTCCAACTCGCCACTCCAATTATCGGAACTGATAAATAACATCTCTCTAGTGGGATTTGGATAAACATAAATCGAATGAGTTAAATGATTTTGAACCCCTCCAACGTTTATTACAAAGCATGACGAGGTATCAACACAACCATTTTCAGTAATTTCAACCGCATAGTCTCCTGAATCAGTAGCAGTAAATGACATTCCAGTTTCTCCAGCTATTGGGCTAAATCCATTATTACAATCTAACCAAACATATGTTCCTGAACCAGTTGCAGTCAATGTAAGACCTGCTTCTGTAACTGAAGTATCAACATTATTAATAGTAAGGTTTAAATTAACCAATGTATCACAAGCTCCAGAAACAACTTGTAGGTAATTGTAATCTCCCGAGATTGAATAGGTATTTCCATCTATCCAGACAATTGAATCACAAGCAGACATAGTATCATTTCTATTAACTACTCCAAAATCAATTTTAAAACTATCCATAGAGGTTTGACAAGCATTCGAATCTATAAAAATGAATTCATAGTTTTCTGCAATCAACCCATTGATTGTGTCCGAACTATATGGTGGAGTTACTGTTCCTGTCGTAGCATTGCTCAAGAAATAACCTCCTCCAACATGACCTCCACTAAAAACCATCATACCGTCAGCACCGCCACAAGTGGTTGGTGAAAGTATTGTATCAATCGTAATAGAAGCTTTGTTAATCGTTAAATTCAGAATTACTGTAGAATCACAACCAAGTTGAGTTAAGTAACGAAGTGTATCAATAGTTGAATTAAGATATGTTTTTCCTCCAAAAACGTAACTATCACAAGATTCGGCTAAGAACATGTATGTTGTATCACTACCAATCGTCAAATCAATGGTAATTACGCTATCACATTGGTCCATGTTGGGGATAGTATCCATGTAGATTCCTGTCATGGTCCAAACTTTTCCACTTGGGGAAACATAACTCACACAAGCGGTATCACTTATTGTAGAAGCCGTTGGGACACAGGGAGTATATTCTGCTAAGGACATATAGTTGAAACTATACAAATTTGGTCCAGTTCCACTAATTTGGTTAAAAACAGTTACGGTGTCTTGTACTGGATCAAATTCAAAAACAGCTCCCGCCTGATTAGATAAATAATGAGCATGCGTAAAATACACTTTGCCGTTGCTATGTAGGGTTGGGGTACCAACAGTAGGCATAAAAGCATCTAGAGGTTGTTGAATAAAAGTAACTACATTAGTAACAGGGTCGAATACAAAAACTTTCATTCCGCTTCTGCAAACCCCCATAAAACGCCCATCTGCCATTAGAGTCAGTTCTGTAACTGGTTCGTAACCCGTAGTTGGAGAGTTTAAAAAGTCATACAGAACAATGGCTGTATCATTTGCTATGTCATACATATAAATACACCCAACATTATTAGATCCATTTCGTCTGGTAACGCCATATAAAGTATCACTTCCATTGCCCGTTAAACCAAAATCGGGACCACCAATAGAAGCATTCAATAAATGTTGTCCAGTAATCATATTGTTAGCTGGGTTAAAACTATACACTTGTCCATTTCCTATGTCGTAATCCCAATACACACCATACAATAATCCATTGTTAGCCCTCACCATTGAACCTGTAGGATAGCCTGCTTTGCCTGGTGAATAATCGAATTGCTCAATAAAATTGAATTCATCGGTAACAGGGTTTACACTGAAAAGTGCTCCTCCATCCGTTGAATTTCCATTATAAGCGGTATTGTAGAACAAACCATTGCCTCCGTTCGTCCACTTCCCAATACTATAATTTGATGTTTTGTTATAGTTTAAATTAGCGACTACATGGAATGAATCTTCCAGTACGTGGTAGTAGCCGATAACTCCCTCATTGTCCAATCCTCCAACATCTGACGAATAGAACAGTTTGTGTCTTACTAATTCTTGTACAACGCCGTTAACATTATCTCCATATGGAGCATAACCGAATCTATGATAATCTGTAACCATTGATGTAGGAAGATGTATCTTAACAAAACCACCTTCACCATATCCATCCACATTATTATCTGTATAAAATACAATGTAATCTCCTACTTGAACACCCTGCCCAAGGCAATAGGTGTTAGAATAGTTATCTATTGGTCCCAATGAATCTATGGTACCACTAGGAATATGATATCGATGCCATGTACCATTATTGCCTTCACTAGTTTGCACATACAGATGATCTCCTATTAATGTTGGTTGACCATTTGGTCTTCCACCTGCTATCGGATCATTTGAGTCATAAGAATGTAACACAATAATAGTATCCAATACCGGATCATATTCTATCAGGGTACCAGCTCCGTTAGGTCCTTGATTACTTGAGGTAGCATAGAAGACGGATCGTGTAGTATCATAGACTAACGCATCATAAATGATCGTGCCATGAACAGGGTTATTAATATCCGCCCGTATTTGATAACCGTTAATTGCATCCCATGAGTAGATATACCCATGACCATTAGCTCCACCAGTAGTACATTCTGAATATAGAACTCCATTCACATAGGTCAAATTCTGCCAATGACTTCCATTATTCTGTGCATACACATATTCAGGCGTAATCGTATTACTGTTAACATCATAGGAAAAGATAGTTTCTGATCCTAAAGGGGGATTGGCTACATAATAGATTTTGCCTGATGGGGAAAGTTCGAATTCTGTATTGAGTCGGCTGTTGGTACTATCGAACTCCAGCAGAATGTTCACACCATTTGAGGCAGGATCGAATGAAAATAATCCACCGAAACCATGGGTTCCTCCACGTTCACAAAAACCATAAAGCAATCCATTATACTCCACCAAATTTGATTGAAGATCATATATTGATGCGCCTTTAAAGGAGTAGGCCACTGTTACCTGATCGGTAACCGGATCTGTTTCTACGATAGCTCCTCCATCCAGCCAGCCGTCGTACTCTATATGACCAACCGTAGCATATATTTTACCATTTGAGGCGTGAATGAGACCGTTTTCATTGGTTGGGATATTGTCAACAGGAACGCTTAATTCCTTTACTTCGGTTAACACCCCATTGGCGTCCAACTTAATTACTCCTCCTAGATCAAAGGTGCCTCCATAGTAAGTGAATCCCCACAATTCGGATTGTGCATAGCACAAAATAGAGGACAGCAAGATAATTGTACTTAGTAATATTCGTTTCATATTCATTTTTTTGATTCTTATTTTTCAACAGACACGTCTACGCCTAATAGGATTTTAAGCTTTTCAACATCGGCCTTAAGAGACTGTAAATCCTCCACTTGAGATTGTAATGAAGCGTTGTCTGCTTCTAGTTTTAATAGTCGTTTTGCTAGTTCTTGTGTGGCAGATACATTAAGCATAGAAATGGCTTCGTAATCTACGGTATGGAAATCATTTACTTCACGACCGTATACAAACACTTTTGGTTCTTTTTCAAGATCTGTCATATTAACAACAAAGCCTTCGCTTGTAACGGATGTTACCTCAACAATTTCTTCTCGTGTTGGGGTAATAATTTTCACTCGATCGCCAACCTTAAAATCCGTTTTAATTTGAATAACTCCAGCTTCTACATTGGCAATTTGATACACATCTGGAATAACATCCGTATTGTTTTTGATAACGGCCTGAGGAAATACTTCATCCACCTGTTGTGCTATTACCTTCTTGACTACTTGAGAACCTTTGGTCAGCGTATCGATGTGTGCGTAATCGGTAACTTCAATTTGCATAAGCGTGTTTAAATCCTTCTTGCTATTGGATATTCCTTTAATGTTTTTGATTCGTGCATCGGAGAATGATCTAAATACGGAAGCTATCATATCATTACTAGCATAGATTGAAGTGCTAATATCATGAGGACCTGCTCCTGCATGATTGGTATAAGAAGTTGAAGCTGCTCCTTCCCAAAGCCAGGCATGGTTGCCGATGGAGTGAGTAATTGATCCATTGA
Organism: Cytophagales bacterium; assembly: GCA_020627945.1. Taxonomy (GTDB): domain Bacteria; phylum Bacteroidota; class Bacteroidia; order Cytophagales; family JAHDFW01; genus JAHDFW01. The sequence continues at coordinate 3,948 of JAHDFW010000050.1, read as the reverse complement.
CAACTAATTTTCCTTGTGTAGGAGTCGTTGTACCAATTCCAACATTACCACCATCTGTCATAAACATGGTAGAGGTACTAGAATTATTGCGAATATTGAATCCTGCAGATCCATAGTTCATGTACATGATATTATCTAACCATCTAGGCCAGAAATATTGTTCATAAGTACCTCCGCTATTCTTTGCTCCAAACGAAGCGGTATTTTCAACGCCAAAAACAATTTTATTTACCCCAGAAAGTGTTAAATCCTGGGTTCCCGAAGGAGCGGTACCAACGCCTATTTGACCATTTACAGTAAGTTCATGACTTGCCATATCTCCATCAATGAATGGCGCGGCACTTTCATGATTGTCAATCATCAAACGATCACTAATATTTGCCCATGGAGCCGAACCCACGTCATATCCAATCAAAACATTTCCAGTTCCAATAATTTGTTCTCCTGCATTGTATCCAATAATCACATTTCGTGCTGGATTGAATGCCGCTGAAGAACTCAACGCTCCTGCTCCTATTGCTACGTTTTGATTACCAGTTGTATTTTGAGCTAATGCAGAATTACCGATTGCAACATTTTCATTGTTACTAAGATCATCATTTGCACCTGCGCTTGTTCCTATAAATGTTGAAGCTCCTGAATTTGCAGGTTCTAATCTACTTCCAGTCATTGACCACCTTTCTATTCCTGCAAGATTAAATCGGATGATATCTTCGTTTGGATTTGTTTCTGTATGAACTGTTGTATTTCTGTCGGCATCGGCAATAAGCGGCAAGGTGTCTTTGGCAAAAGCACTTAAATCTACGGTTTGAGTAGCTATTCCATCATTTTGAAGAGATAGTTCTAAGTTATTTCCATTGAGCTGAAATACATCAACTTGCTGATTATCAGTATTTACAATTACATTTTGCCAGCTAAGTGCACCAGCTCCATCGGTTTGCAGTACTTGGTTGGCGGTTCCGTCTGCAGTTGGAAAGGAATAATTCCTACCTCCAACTTGAGTCCCTACACTGAGTGTTCCATGCACTGTTAAAGAATCATTGGCAAAATTTCCCCAAATTAAGGGGTTAGGGGAATCCGTGTTATCTATGTACAATCTTTGATCATTCGTCTCTGCGTTTCCGGCAAATGAGCCAATAAACACTGAACTATTTGAAGTAGCATTCCCCGCCGTATGTCCAAATGAAACCGTATTAGTCCCCGCACGAGTTGCGCGACCTATTGCTACCCCATTTGTTCCCGCGACCGTCTGTAAACCTATTCCTACTGCCAACGCTGGGGCTCCTCCTTCCAAAGCTCGAAATCCAATGGCAACATTACTTCCTCCGCTATTGTTTTGCATCGCTAGACCGCCAATCGCAATATTATTATCGCAACTGGTTCCGTTAGAACTAAGCATTGCCTCGCTTCCAATAGCTATATTGTATGTTCCTCCATCCGTGTGACTTGACAAAGCTTCATATCCAACAGCAACATTGTTTCCTCCTGTATTTTGATCATTTAGCGCTCTCCCTCCAATGGCTACGTTTCGGGTACCAGTAGTATTTAATCTCATTGCATCCCAACCAAGAGCAACATTTGCCCACCCATTCAAATTGGTTCTTAGTGCACCCGAACCTATTCCAACGTTATTGCGTGTAGCACTTAAATCATCGCTAAATCCAGCATCTAGTCCCATATAAACAGACCCACCTGAATTAGAGGGTTGAATTCTAGAACCTGTCATAACCCACCTTTCAGTTGCAGCTAAATCAAAATGAATCGTGTTGAAGCTACCATCTCCAGAGGTATCTACGTGGATTCGCGTATCTCGATCAGCGTCATGAATAAGTGGTAATGTGTCTGTGTCACTTAATAAAGATAGGTCCACCGATTGAGTAGCAACACCATCATTTTGTAATGACAATTCCAGATTAGTACCATTTAATTGAAATACATCTGTACGTTGATTATCGGTGTTATCTAAATAACCTGATAAATCAACTGTGCTAGCATCATTCGTAAGAGACAAAGTATTTCCAACCAATGTTAAATCCTGATTATCTGTGTTAGTAACGGATGCCCAACTCACATTTCCAGCACCATCTGTTTGCATCACTTGATTGGAAGTACCATCGGTTAATGGAAATGTATAAGAATCGTTTACTGTTACTTCTCCCGTTGAGGCAACTGAGAAGTTTACATTTGCTCCATTTAATGTCATCATTTGCCATTCTGTAATGGCACAAACTGCTCCTGTCGTGAAGGCAAGGCGATATCTGGTATATGATAGAGTGTTAACAAAGTCATAGGTTTGAAGTGTCCCAATATTTTGACCTGTTTGGGTATCTAAGATAAGCCAAGAAGACCCATCCCATGCTTGTAAACTCCATGCTGAGGGGCCAATATTGTTGCTATACAAAGTATATCGTACTACTGCTTGTGAGGCAGCTCCAAAATCAATTTCCAACCATTCTCCAGGTGCAGCATACGCAGAAGGCATCCAAAATGACCCATTGTTATCATCCGTTGCATATGCAGGAGGATGAAATTCAAATGGGGGAACATTGGCAAAACTACTCGCTGAAATTGTTCCAGAACCTGTTATATCCGCTGAAAAACCTGGAGCACCAGCTGTTCCAACTTCAAACAACCTTGCTGGTGTTTCTATTCCAACCCCTACATTACCATTTTGCCCTATGGATATACCTTCGTTATCACCATCATTACCAATCCAATTTCCTGAAGTTTGAATGTTTTGTGTGGCTGTATGGTTGCCTAAATTATCTGCATCCATATACCCCGAAAGATCAATGGATTGCGTAGCTATTCCATCATTTTGAAGGGATAGCTCTAAGTTGTTTCCATTAAGCTGGAATATGTCTGCCTGCTGACTATCTGTATTATCCAAATATCCCGATAGATCTACAACGGTTGCATCATTAGTTAAAGAAAGGATATTGCCTGTAAGTGCTAAATCCTGATTATCTGTATTATCTAAATAACCTGAAAGATTAACGGTTGTAGCATCATTAGTAAGGGAAAGTGTGTTCCCAACAAGAGTTAAATCCTGATTATCGGTATTTGCAGCAGCATTTTGCCAAGTAACATTTCCAGTACCATCGGTTTGAAGTACTTGATTGGCGGTTCCATCTGTAATTGGAAAAGAGTAAGCATCATTTACATTTAATGTTCCGAGTACGTGTACGTCTCCATGAAAACGGAGTGAATCAGCAGCGAAATCCCCCCAAATGAGCGCATTAGTCCCATACTGGTTGTTTATAAATAGTTGATTATCAAAATCCCCAAATGATCCAGCATCATATCCAATGATTACATTTCCAGAACCATTCCACATGTCGCGACCTGCTTTATCTCCTATGACTACATTTTCAACTCCTGAGAACATATTTCTAAGGGCCTCATTACCTATTGCCACATTATTTGCAGTTGGTCTTCCGAAAAGTCCTGGCCCAAGTCTTGTCATGGTCGCATATCCTATGGTGACGTTGTTACGGATGTAGTTTGAATCAATGCTTCCAAGAGAACCTGGTGTACCTATGGTTGCTTGGCTAAAGTCCCCAATGGCTATATTTTGTTGAAATGCAAACCCAGGGTTTTGGGTAGAGAATGTGTTGTTCCCAATTCCAACTGAACCAAAAAAATGTTTATCAGTACCTCCACTAAACCCCATCAAGATAGCCCCAGAAGTAGTGTGATTTAACCCACTGGTTCCCAGAAGAATTGAAGATTGAGGATTGCTTGGAATTAGTGCATTTTCCTGCATTCTCCACTTTTCACTTCCAGCTAAATCAAAGCGAATCATATCTTCGTCCGGAGACTCCTCTACATCTACTTTAGTGTCTCCATCTTTATCTACGAGCGGGTTTCCTATCAATTCCTGCCAGTTTGTTCCATTGTAAAACCAAAAGCTGGTAGTGGTAGAATCGAAAACTAACAAACTAGTGG
>JAHDFW010000049.1:11422-22422 GCA_020627945.1 Cytophagales bacterium | reverse complement strand
TGCAATATGAAAAAATTGAACAGCTTGACAAGGTGATTTTCGTGTGTTATGAGGAGGTAAATTATCGCCACTACATAGAAGTCTATAATGAAATCCTCAATTATTACTCTTTCTTAAACGACTAAACACTCCTCGTAAATCTCTGAAACGACATTATCTATTCTTTGCGCTCTGCTCTTTAAGAAAGCTAAAAGTACATGCATTGTTATACTCTATCGTTTCTTTGTACTTTGTTAATGAATCTTCAGATATCTGTAACTCGTCTAGTTCGTCAGCACGTATAATCATCTCTTCAATCTGACTAATCATGTTTCCCTTAGTATGTTCGGAGATAAACCTTGACAATGGATAATACTCTCCCTCTCTATAATTTAGACTTATTTTAACAAGCGTATCACCTGGAATTGAGTCAATCATTCTAATTTGACTGAAATATTGCTGCACATAATCCTGCATGGGTTCATCTTCAGTTCCCCAAGTGTTTATCAGACCATTAAGTGGGGTTTGTAAGATTGATAAAAAGTGTTGTACGGATTTATCCTTTTCCTGCTCACTATTTGAGTTTTCAATAAACAGTAGTACAATGTTAAAAGAGTCCTGCTCTGATTCAAGTCGTTCTCGACGATATTCAATCAACTCATCAATAATTTCAACCGCCGTTTCCATCCCACTATTTTCGTAATAACCTCCATCAGCAATACTTAAAGAATCTGACGAACCATTTTTTGTTTCAAAAGTCCCAGCAGAAGTAAATGCTGGAAATCTAGCACTTAGGGACATTGCGACTTTCATTGGAATTTGACCTTGCTTTAATTCTTGATTTAAGTGCAAAATTTTGGACCTCTTTCGTTCATCGGAAGGTTTTATTACACTTATTAATGATTTACCACCTGTTTCGATTACCGTGGTATTAAAAACATTGAAAGGCAGAAGGTAAGAACTAGATTTATCTGAATATAGTTGATCAAATGGATCTTCTAAAAATTCTGTACCAGTTACCGATTCAAACTCATTGGACCAAGCATCTTCAAGATACCTAGATCGGTCAAAAGGAGGAATCCCAAATGGAGAAATTGATTGAATAATCTCTGGGAACAAAGTTCCAGCTGTGTTCGGTGAAAGATAATCTGCCCCGGTAACCTCACGCGTTTTTTGAGAGATAGCTGCTTTGTTTTGGTATTCCCCCTTCTTAATTGCATCGTAACATAACGCGTTGTAAAACCCAGATCCAGCCGAACTACCTGAAACACTTGATATTGCAAAAACATTGGAATAAAAGTTCGGAATACTCTCATTTAGTTTAGCCAAATTATTACCAGTCCAAAAAGACGCTCGGGAGCCTCCACCTTGCCCTGCAACAACAAAAACCGTTTTTAAGCCTTTTCTAGATTCATGATTTTTCCATTTATCAAACTGGTATTTAACGGAAGCCTCTTCCTTAGCAATCTCAATTTTCTCCTTAGGAACATCGTTCGGGCCCATTAAAACTCTAAAATCATTATTGTCATTGCATGCGGACATAAATAAGATCCAAACTAATGACACAATACCCGTTGGAAAAGAATGTCTTTGTGCAAACCAAGATAGAAAACCAGATATTATTGTTAAATAAGTTAAAGCTAGTAAAAACAACGCTAATGGTCCGATTGCTATAGAAAACCAGATGCCAAATGGCATATAAGACATCATTAAAAGTGTAACAATGCTAAGCACAAAGGAAGTAACATAATATCTCCCAAGAGACTTAAAGCCTTGCACTTCATCCTTCAAAACAAATAACGACGATTGCGATCGGTTTATCTCAATTTTAGTATCAATATTTAATTGATAAACACGCCTAATAAGCCACACATAAAAGACTCCTAAAACTAACGCTCCAAACGAATATAAAATGAAGAGCATTTCACCTTGAGGATAATCTGGAAGAATAAAGCCCAATGATATAATCAAATAAGGAGCTGCACCAACCCACAAAGCCGCTTTATTTCTACTCCGTACTTCCGATGGTTCTTCTTCAGCCCATTTATTCTTGCCCTTTGTGGTAAGAATCAATCTCATAGAATACCAAACTGACAGGCTCCATGTAAACATGAAAAGATATACAAAGAGCACATGCCATAAACTTTGTTCTACAGGATCAACACTAAGCCCAACAAACACATCTTTGGATTGTGAAGCTGCATCAAAAGCGACGAAACCACCAATTAATACAAGAACAACAAACCAACCTTTACGCAAGAACCTAATAACTTTCCTTGCGCGTTTACCAAATGTATTCACCATAAGCATCAAAGAGACAACGCAAATTGACTCTGAATATTATTTCAGGGATAATTTAAAGAAAATGATTTGTACTTTGAAACAAAGCAGAAATTATTCTGCAATCTGAACAAAATTAAAGTTCATACCAGACAAGCTAGCAAGTTGATTTCCTATTTCTTGCAAATCTTCGTCATATTCATCATATACCCATATGATTTCATGATCCAGCTCCGCTTCAGATAGTAGGATTATAATCTCTACCAACCTCTTGTGCGATGAGGTATTAAAGTAATCCAATTTTATTTCTAAGGATATTGGATTTTCCAGCAGAGGCAAATTATCATTAAGCCAATTTACAGGCCCATCATATACCAATTTATGATTAGACGGAATGGATCGCCCTATAATACTGTATTTTCCTTGAAGAGGATCAAGTATTATTTCAGGTGAGAGTTCGTTTGCTTCTAAAAAATAGCTTTCCATTCAAAAATGAGGTATTAATTAAGTATTGCAGACAGGGTTAAATAAAGTTCATCGTCATCTTCAGAAGGATCCACGCTGTAATAAAACTCATCCGATAGAGCAATTATTCTAAGAACGCCTAGCTTATTGCTATCTACTGAAACTTTGCCGTCAAAAAGACGTTCATTGTACCTTTTAAGTACTTCAAATTTATCAAGTCCTTTCACGCCCGAAAAAATCTCGTTGATTCTTTCGCTGTTATCAGCGTTCATAAAATTCCCAGAGTTAATAATAGTTTTACCTTTCTGCTGATATATTTTCACGTAGGAATATTTGTTCCGCTCGCTCCCATACTTTCGTACATTTTCAACAATCTCGATTAGGATTCTTAAAATCTTACGCTTAGTACTCTTTTTGAACTTTTTAAAATATATGCGTTCTATATCACCAAAATGATCAAAAAACAAATCAATATCTAACTCTAATTCTAGTGTCACTAATAACGGTGCTGCTTATCTCAATCCAAATATATAACTTTTCTGGTATTAATTTGAATAATACCAGAATTATTAATTCCACAAAATACTGTATTTATAAACTAATGATTTTTAGCCTATTGTGAACTTACCTCCAACTGGTAATTCTTTACCTGCCACCTCAACCATGGTACTTGAATATGACTTAATACATTTTTCATTCACTATAAAACAACGGTGAATTCTTTTGAAAAATTCTGGCAACAACCCTTCCATTTTTTTGAGGGTCATATGCACTACCATGACTTCATCCACCAAGTGAACTTTGATGTAGTCTCCATAGGATTCAATATACTGAATTTCGGAAGGCCCAATATGTACATTTCTACGATTTACTCTTAAAATCAATTGATCCTCTTCTTCCCCTTTTTGTCGTTTATACTTCTCAATTACCTTATCAAAACGATCTTTGTGAACGGGCTTCACCAAATAATCTAGTACATTGTAATCAAATGCTTTAAGCGCATAATTTTCGTAAGCTGTCGTAAATACCAAATGAGTTTCACCTCCAATATTTTCCGCCAAGTCCATACCTGTAAGTCCAGGCATTTCTATGTCCGTGAACACAATTTCAGTACTAGGTAGTTTTTTAAATTTAAGGGCAGATGATGCGTCCTCAAATTCACCCAGTAATTCCAATTCGGAATGGGCTTCTACATAGTGTGAAATTACAGATCTTGACACACTATCGTCGTCAATTACAATGCACTTAATCATAATAAAGGCTAAGATAATTAAGTTGACCGAAAAAAACACTCTTTTTGCCGAAAATCAAGTATTACATAATCTAATTAAAGTTAATTTCAACTCACAAGTATCAGAGAAGTTTTTAAGACACACTATTATAACCAGCTGAGAATGAAGTTTAACCAATGGAATTTAAGAATCACTATCTCTTTTCTAGCGCTAGTTTCATGGTGTTTAGGAGGATTGGCTCAAGTTCAAAATTTCAGGAACTACAATTCTGAAAACGGACTCAACCAGACTTTCATTTACGAAATTTCTCAATTTAATAAAGGTGTTCTTTGCATTTCGACAAGTGAAGGGCTAGTAACATTCGATGGCTCGGAGTTCGTGACTATTTCTGGTGCAAATGGATTATCAGAAGACTTTATCAATACCCATGTGATTGATGAAGATGAGGAAGTTATTGTTGGCCATTTCCAAACAGGCATAAGTATTAGTAATAGCGAAAGTGAATTTGCAAATATAGGAACGGAAGAGCTCAAGGATCTTAAAATCAACAAAATAAGCCCACTAAAAACTGGAACATATCTAATTGCTACTCAAGGTAACGGTATTTTTATTCTTGAAAGAGAAAATAATAAACTGACCAAATTAAGTTCGTTTTTTGAACCTTTAATTTCAGATATCGAAGTTCTGAATGAAGGAACTATTCTAGTTACTAGCTCGTCGGGGTTATTTAAGTTAGACCTAAATACTCAAGATTCTATTTATGTTAAGTCTTCTCAAATGATGTTAGAAGATGAACAACCAATCAAAATTAAGCCGTTCTCTACAGAAGAATACTGGATCGCTTCAAAAACTGGTAAAATCTGGATGTACAAACCAAATGACTCTTCTGCTCCTAAATTAGTTGTTAATGATTCATTATTACAAGGAAATATAATTACTGATTTAGAGTTTAAAAACCAGAAAAACTTATGGATTTCGACTTTAGGTGGAGGTATATATAAGCTAAGTTTCTTGGATAGTGCTCACACTAAATTCAAGTTTGAACAATACACTATTACCAACGGCCTCCCAACCAACAATATTCAATGTCTATATAAAGACCACGAAAATAATTTATGGATAGGAACCTATGGAGGAGGACTTTCTGTACTTCCTAGCCAGAAGTTTACGGTATTTAATGAAAACTCGGGACTTATGGAAAACGATGTGTTTGCTGTAACACCCGGAGAGCAATTAGATTTATGGGTTGGAAATGGAAAAGGTATGAATTTGGTTAAACTTGGAAATGATGCCAGCAGCAAACAATACGACGCCTCCAACGGTTTTGTTTCCGATAAAGTGAATACAGTATTTTACGATTCAAGAGGGTTAATTTGGATCGGAACGGAAAATAGTGGATTGTATACTTACAGCTACACCAAACAAAAGTTTGAATTGGTAAATGGTTTATATCAAATTCCAGAAACTACCATCAATTACATTACTGGTAAAAATGGCAAGATTTATATCGCGTCCAACTTAGGACTTCTGATCATTGATAAGTTAAATGAACCAGCAAAACAGTATAATACAAGTAATGGTTCTGTACACAACTTGCTCAATCAAGTTTATGTAACAGATGATAACGTCGTTTGGATGGCAGCTAACGGGTCTGGACCTTTTAAGTTGGAAAACGGAAAGTTCACTTTATACAAAGATATTGAAGGTCTAAGAACATATAATGTAACTTCCATTTGTCAAGATCACAACAAGCGGATTTGGTTTACTACTGAAGGAGATGGAATATTTAGTTTCGCACCAGATAAAAAAGATTATACTCGTTACACTGTGAGTGATGGTCTTAGATCAAATTACGGCTACACCTTATTTAATGACAGCAAGGACAACCTTTGGGTAGGTCATCGTAACGGACTCAGTAAAAAACTAAAGGGATCACAATCCTTTTTCCAAATCACAGGGAGCAATAATATTAAAACGGTAGAAAACAATCGAAACTCTTTTTATATCGACGAAAATGATGGGATTTGGTTTGGAACTACTAAAGGTATAGTAAGGTACGACCATACAGAGGATTTCATAAACAAAACTGCACCAAACACAATACTTACTGAGGTGAAAGTTAATGACTCACCTGTTTCGCATGAAAAATTCCTTAAACTTAAATCTGGGAATTACTCTGTAAGATTCAATTTTAGCGGGATTAGCTTTAAAAAACCTGATCAACTTCACTATAAGTATCGCTTAGTAGGTTTTGAGGAGACGTGGAACGAAGTTGGATACAAAACCAGAACAGCCAATTACCCTAAATTAAGCAGTGGTGAATATACTTTCCAGCTAATTGCATGTAATGAAGATGGTGTTTGTAATGAAATTCCTAATGAATTTAAGTTTGAAATAGACATCCCAATTTATTTAAAATGGTGGTTCTTATTAATAGCGGCTACACTGTTGATTGGAGCAATAGTTGGTATTATTCATTGGCGTGAACGTCAAAATCGCCAAATAAAACAATATCTAGAAACAACGTTAGATCTTCGAACTCGTGAATTAAAAAACTCTAACTCGGAGTTAGAATTTGCCAACGAACAAATCACACATAGTATTAACTATGCAAGAAGAATTCAATCTTCCATAGCTCCCAACAAATCAGAGCTAGGAGAATTAGCCGATAAAACAATGATTTTCTACAAGCCTAGAGACATTGTTAGTGGGGATTTTTATTGGTTTACTAAACGTGATGATTACGCCATAGTTGTTGCCGCAGATTGTACAGGGCATGGTGTTCCTGGAGCTATGCTTTCTATGATAGGTACGACATTACTTGACAAACTTGTAGAAGAAAGAAACATTACCAATCCAGCTGAAATTCTTACTGCACTTGATGAAAACTTCAACAATCTGTTGCGAGATTTTGAAGAAGATCATTCAACTTCAAGACAGCGATTAAAAGATGGGATGGATATAAGTATAGCAAAAATCAACTTCAAAGAAAACACAATCGATTTTAGCTCAGCTGAACGTCCATTGTATTTTATTTCTAAAGAAGGAGAACTAACGGAGACCAAAGGATCAAAATTTTCTATCGGAGGAAGAATTATGGAGGAAAAAAGGTTTAATTTGCATACTCTTGATTATAAACCTGGCGATTACATTCTAATGTCTTCAGACGGATATGCAGATCAATTTGGAGGTAAGAGAGATTCGAAATTCTACACCAAAAATGTCAAGAAAAAATGTTTAGAGGTATATAAAATGGATGTCGAAGAACAAGAGAAAATATTCTCCGAAACTATCGAAGAGTGGATGAAAGGGTACCCTCAAACCGATGATATGTTACTATTAGCAGTTCAATTATAATGGATATATTGTACGAAAAAACTTTAATGGTTAATGGCGCCAACTCAGTTACTGAGACACTCATAGCTAATTGTATTGAAGAAATTCAAGACAATATTGGTTTTAATATTAAAACGAGTATGAAGCGCAAAATATTCACCACGTTGATTGAATTGATTCAAAACATTAACTTCTATACTCATTCAGTCCAAGGCGTTGATAACTACTGCACATTTAGACAGTATACTGATCATTTCGAAATAGAAGGTTGTAACGTTATTCAAACTCAGGATCAGGAAATTTTAGTAAAGGAATTAGGAAACCTAGCTAACCTTGAAAACTCTGAAGTCTCAAACTTATTGTTTTCTACTTTAGATAATAATGTACCAGCCAAAAGCAATAAAAATGGTCTTGGTTTAATCTGTATCTTTAATAACTGTAAAGAAGTGAAATACGACTTTACTCCTATTAACTCTAATTTTTATAAGTATAAGATCAAGGTGAAAATCTAAATGAAAAAACTTTTAGTGACATATTGCCTTATAATGGGAATTACTTCTCTAGCTTTTGGTCAATCTTGGAATTGGGGTAACTCAACTTCTGGATCAGGAAGTGAAGTTGGAAATAAAGTTGGAGTAGACGGGTCAGGTAACATCTATGTAGTCGGAAGTTGGGACGGTAGTGATATTACCGAATATTCGACTCATTTCAATGCACCAACAAATCGCCATTATGGTTTATTAGATGGGTTTATTGCTAAATACGATAATTCTGGCTCAGTAGTTTGGGCCTTTAATATTGGCGGTGCGGCAGATGATGAAGTACTTAACGTTCATGTTAGTTCAGACGATTTTGTCTATGTAACGGGGTATTTTTCGAGCGCATCAGCCCAATTCCAAGGAGTTAGTGGTACCAGCATAGCAAAATCTACGGCGGGAGGAAAAGATGTCTTTGTTGCTAAATACTCAACCGGGGGGGTACTTCAATGGGTTGAAAGTGGAGGAGGAACTGGTGATGACCAAGGAAATTCTGTTTATGTAAACGGCGATGTATATGTAACTGGATTCTATACGGACGCGGCAACTTTTGATGACTTCTCTACGAATAATAATACTGGAGGTGAGGATGTTTTTACTGCAAGATTTCAAGCGTCAAACGGAACTGGAGTATGGATTAGAGATGCTGGATCAGCTGGAGAATCTCGAACAGATGTTGGTAATGATCTTGTAGTTGATGGCACTTCAGTTTATGTAATTGGAACGTATCATTCACATAAAATCGATGTCAGAAGCTCAACCAATACTGTAGAACGCTCACTTCCGAACTTTACAAACTCCGGAGGAGGTGGAGGTAAACCTGATGCTTTTATAATAAAATATGATTTGAATGGTAATTCTAGTTGGCTCCAGAAAGTAGGTCAAACCAAAAATGAGCATGGTTTTGGGATAACTCAAGATAATAATTTCATTTATTGTCTTGGAAGTAATCAAAACCCATGTGACTTCCCTAGCGGAAGATCAATACCCGGTAATGCGGTAGATTTTTGGGTTGCCCAATTCAATAAAACGGATGGAATCGATAATTGGGTCAACCAAGAAATCCCCGCTGGAGGCGTCAGTTCGGAAGTGTTCGACATTACGCACAATGGAGACAATCGACTTTATATAGTTGGAAACTACGGGGGAGTAATGAATTGGCAAGGGGTGGAATCCACTGATGCTGGAACAGGAAGTGATGGTTTCTTACTCTCCTATTGTACGGATAGTAATTATCGTTTAGTTAACACCATTGAAGGAGGCTCATTATCAAACCTGCGTGGAGTTATTTCAGATGGTGCTGGCAAAGTTTTTTGCACAGGAAATATTATTGCTACATCTACGGCAGACGCTATAACGATTACTAATTCAGGAGGATCTGATGTTTCTGTACTAAGATTGGATGATGCAACGTCTACTTGCCCTCCAGCAGGGAGTGGTGGCGGTAATAATACACCAATAGCTCAAAATGATTCCGGATGCATAGACATGAATGGTTTTATCAAAATTCCAGTTCTGGACAATGACTCTGACCCCGACTCTGACCCTATATCCATTGCAAGTATTCTTACAGATGCTGTAAACGGTTCTACCAATATAAATGGAGACACTATCGAATATACTCCAACCCCAGGCTATCAAGGGTTAGATTCCGTGCTGTACCAAATTTCGGACGGAAATGGAGGCTTAGCAACTGCTTGGATTCATATTACAGTAGGAGTTAACATTAATGTTTGCCCAGGGGAACAAAGTGCAACGGCAAATGCTAGCTGCCAGTATAGTTTAGGTGACTATACCTCCATGGTTGGAGCTACCTCTTGTTCAGCAGTAACGTACACTCAAATACCTGCTGCGGGCACTAATCTTTCTGCAGGTCTTTATCAAATAAAAGTTGCAGCGTCGGATGGAACAAATTCGGACACATGCTATTTCGATTTAATAATAGCATCAAACGTTAATCCTACGATTGCACGTTGTGGAGATGTGTTTTTAGGAGAAACTACAGTTGGCGGATCTAACGGATTCAATGGTATTTCTTGCACAGGCTTCTATCCTACCAATGGTAACGATAAATTCTACCAAATCACTGTACCACCAGGCAATTACCAAATTCAGGTTACTTTAGAAAACTATTTTGACGACAATAATGTTGAGGCGGATATATTTTGGGTTGGAAATTCTTGTCCAAATGCTTCTGCTTGTGAAGAACATGATATATATATTCCTTTTTTCCAAGCTTTTGCAAGTACGTTTACTAACAAAAAAATCTATTCGGCAACTGGGCCAGCTACCTATTTCCTTGTAATAGACATGGTTGGAGCAGGTGAATCTATTGATTCATATGATATTAGTTTTGACTGTATTAGAAGTGGTATTGAGTTTGACACGGTAAATTCTTGTAACGCAAACGACACTGATAACGATGGAGTCGTGGTTAGTGTTAATGGTTCTACTTCTTATGGAAATATTGTTAAATGTGACACATCTACATTTTGTCATGAATTAAATATAATGAATGTCAATGGTGCAGAATGGCTTGATTCAGTACATTTTGATTTAGATTCTTGTTATCAAGACTTACATAACTTCACGCCTAATGGAGCTAACACAGAATTCTTTAATGGTAGTGGAGGAGAGTGGCTAGCTACACTTGATGGAGTAAACAACGAAATCAGTTGGAGATTTACGGACTATGGACCTGGTACATTTGGAGATGGTATCATTCCTCCTATGGACATGTATTCTTGTGCCTCATATGAATTTTGCTTTGATGCTTCTATCGACCCAACCTGTCCTGATACTTCAAAAATCCCTATTGGAATTATTGTTGGTGATGATGGAATTGGAACCGCAGGAAATACCAGTCAGAGTTTAGACGCTAGATTGTCAGACAATTTTACGCTTGCTCCTACTACCCCATCATTTACAAGTTGTGCTCCAAACCAAACCTTATATCTAAACAGTAATTGCGAGGATACGTTGATAGACTATACCAGTTTAGCTGTAATTAATAGCTCGTGTGGTTCAGTAACCTTAACGCAGAACCCTGCGGTAGGTGACACCATTAATTCACCTCAAACTGTCTGGATCATTGCTGAAAGTTCTGGTGGTCAAAAAGACTCTTGTTCTTTCAATGTAAGTCTTAGAGATACCATCAAACCTACTTTCACTT
>JAHDFW010000049.1:0-11322 GCA_020627945.1 Cytophagales bacterium | reverse complement strand
GTAATGTGGATAGCTGTACGTTCAATGTTATCGTGAGTGATACTACTAAACCTACGATCTCTTGTCTTGCTGATCAAAATGAAAATCCGAACGCTTCTTGTCAGTTCGTACTACCTTACTATGGTAACAACGCTTCTGTAGTGGATAATGATAACTGTGGTGTGGATTCTGTGTATCAAAATCCTGTTGCGGGAACTACGATCTCTGCTAATACTCAAGTATGGTTGATTGCTCAAGATGCTGCTGGTAACAGAGACTCTTGTAGCTTCATGGTTAATCTTAATGATACGCAACTACCTGTATTTAACTCTTGTGTTAATGATACTACGCTCTTTGTAGGTGCGGCTTGTAATGTGGCTATGCCTGATTTAACGACTATCCCTAACATCACCGATAACTGCGTAATCGATACTATTATACAAAAGCCGCAAGCGGGAACTAATATCAACGCTGCACAAACTGCTTGGATTATTGCTATTGATGAAGCAGGGAACAGTGACTCTTGTTCTTTCAATGTAAGTCTTAGAGATACCATCAAACCTACTTTCACTTGTATCGGGGATCAAAATACTTTTGCTGATGCTAGTTGCTTGTACTCTCTTGCTGACTTCACTGGATCGGTTGGAGCTACGGATAACTGCTCTATGCAATCTGTAACTCAAAACCCTGCTATTGGAACTTCGTTAGGATTGGGAACTACTTCTGTTTCGGTTATCGCTACGGATACTGCTGGTAATGTGGATAGCTGTACGTTCAATGTTATCGTGAGTGATACTACTAAACCTACAATTGTTTGTCCTACCAACATTTCCACTTGTGATCCATTAGTTACATTTAACGATCCTATTACTTCTGACAATTGTTCAGCAGTAAGTTTAAACAGAACCGATGCTACTGGCCTTAATAGCGGAAACACTTTCCCTGTCGGTATTACCACAATTTCTTTTGAAGCATCAGATCTTGCGAGTAATAGTTCTACATGTTCATTTACTGTTGAAGTAAGCTTAAGTGAATCTCCAGATTGGACTAACTTACCAGATACCATCTGTAGCTCTGATACTAACATTAATTTGAATGCACTTATTACCAATAATTCGAACGGAACTTGGTCAGGCAATGGTGTAATGGATAGTACGTTCTCTCCAGTTAATGCTGGCTCTGGAAACCACGATATTACTTACACAACTGGGGCAATAGGTTGCTTACAGGATTCCACTTTAACTATTACCGTTCAAAACCCAGTTACATCGAATGCAGGGATGAACGATACAACTTGTACAGACAATATTACTTTAAATGCAGGGGTTATATTTACAGGAGTATGGAACTTCACAAGTTCAGATCTAGACATATCGGATTCTACAGATCCTAATGCTACGCTAACAAATCTTAATAATGGAACTTATGATTTGGTTTGGATCCCTACAGAATCATGTGTATTAAGTGACACAGTTACAGTTGTGTTCCTCAATGATCCTGTCCCAGCCTACGCTGGAGAAGATCAAAAAATAAACTCTGGAAGTTCTGTATTTATGCAAGCCGATATTCCATCAAACGGAACCGGAACATGGAGTTTATTAAACGGAGGAGGAACTATTTTGGATATCAATGATCCTAACACAGAAGTAGAAAATCTTAATATTGGAACCAATACATTTGAATGGCTTGTCGACTATGGATCATGTGGTACAAGTAGTGATACGGTTAACATTGAAACAGGTGATTTATTTATTCCTACAGGTTTTTCTCCAGATGGCGACTCCCAAAATGATAAATTAGTAATTAGAGGAGTAGGTTCTCTGCCAAATAATAAAGTTATTGTAACCAATCGTTGGGGACAGGAATTATTTAGTATGGAGAACTATGATAATAGCTGGGAAGGAGTTTCATCTAATGGTGAAAAATTGATACCAGATACTTACTATTTAATAGTACTCTCGGGTAATGAACTTATTCACAAATCATTTTTAGAAATAAAATATTGAATCAAGTAAAGAACATATTGATCGGTGTATTAATGCTACTTAGCATTAATTGCTTAGCCCAATATGGGCCATTAACAAGCAATTATATGTTTAATGGAATGTATATCAATCCTGCCTACACAGGAAGTTTAGATGCATTTGCTACTGATTTAACCTATCGCAACCAATGGGGAGGTGTGGAAGGAGCTCCAGAGAGCACTATTTTCAGTGCACATATGCCTCTTAAAAAAGAACAAATTTCTGTTGGCGCCTTACTCTTCAACAATTCTATAGGAGTAAAAAACAGCACTTCTATTTATTTCAACGGTGCATATAGAATTAAATCTCCTTCTAAAAACACTCTAGCATTAGGACTTTCAGGAGGGTTAGATTTTATAAACGAAAATTGGAGCAATGTTGTAACGACAGAAGCTAATGATGGGCAATTTAGCACTCCTCAGCAACACGTATTACCAAACTTTAGTTTTGGAGCATATTGGTACGGAAAAAGATTTTTTATTGGTGCTTCTGCCCCATTCTTTCTTCAAAGACGATATAGTGATTTAGGTGCGGTAAGCATTTCACAGGATTTCAGTAATAGCACGTATATGTTCGAAGGTGGATACAACTTTGATCTTAATAGTAATGTTAAGTTAAAACCTTCTTTCTTGCTAAAAATGATTCCAGCACAACAACAACAATTGGACTTAAATTTATTAGCGGAATTTAACAAGACATTTGGGATTGGAGGATCATATCGTACCAATGCCGCTGTAGTAGGGTTGTTTTATATAAACCTCTTTGAAAAAAATCTAACAATTTCCTATGCATATGATCATGCTATTGGAACCAACGTAAATTATTTAGGGTCTAGCCACGAAATATACTTAAGATACGTATTCAAAAAAGTGGTCAACCTGGAAAACCCAAGATATTTCTAAGAGACTAAGGAAAGTGAGTATTACCCCGATAAAGAAATATTTCATCGTATTAACGTTGATAATTAGTGTATCTCAAGTCTTTGGACAGGACAAACTAAAAACAAGTAACTCATCGTTGAGTTCAACGTACCTAGACTACGCCCCTACGCCTTATAAAAATGGAATTCTATATTGCTCTGATAAAAAAGATGACCTATTCCTGACTTATAAAGATCAAGAGGAACGTAATCTTACTAATCTGTATTATTCGGAATTAGATGGGGAGAAATGGAAGCATCCGCACAAGTTGGATAGATCTTTACAGCCCCATTTCCATCAAGGACCTGCTGACCTAAACTCAGATGAATCATTATTAGCTGTTACGATTAATACAGATTTACAATTTCCAGATCGTAAAAGCAAGGAACACAATTATACTTTAGGTATTTATTTCTCTAAATTCAATGGAGAGTTATGGTCCGAATATGAACCTTTCCCTTACAACAGTAAAGACTATAACATTGCACATCCACTTTTCTATAATGACACTACATTAATTTTTGTTTCGGACAAAACCGAAGACAACCTTGGAGGAAGTGATTTATTCATATCACATTATATCAATGGAGAATGGAGTGTGCCAAAGAACATGGGACCAAATATTAACTCCGCTAATGATGAAAAATTCCCTACTTCCAATAAACTAGGAATACTGTATTTCTCATCAAACAGACCTAAAACGAGAAACTATGACATCTTCTATAGCTATCGAGACTTAAAGAACCAATGGACAAATGCAATTAAATACGATGAAATAAACACGGCTTACGATGATTTTAGTCTAATTGAAATTAAAAATGACAGTACTGGTCACAAAGGGATTTTTGTAAGTAAAGGAAAACTCAATGATGATATTTTCGAATTCGTTGTTAACTATCCTGCTTTCGCAGACTGTGACCCTAATCAACCAAATGATTACTGCTTTACTTTCACTGAAGAAGGGGCCGTAAATATTGATTCAATGCCATATGTTTATCAATGGGATTTTGGAGATGGTCAAACTGCTTTAGGAATTACTGCTAGACATTGTTTCATAACTCATGGAACTTATGAAGTAAAATTAAACGTAGTTGATACAGTAACGGACGAAGTTTTCATGAATCAGGCGTCTTATGAAGTAGAAATAGAACAAATTGATTACCCTTTTATTCAGTCACTAGATACTGTTATAGATGGGCGTAGTATTCCATTATCAGGAATCGAAAGTCAGGTCATGTCCTTTGAAATCAACAATTATTATTGGCAAATAGGTGACAATACTATTAAAGCTCCGAAAATTGATTACATGTTTCCTGACACTGGTATTTACCCCGTAATCCTAGCGGTGACAGGTCCTAAAGATCAATCTGGTAATTACGAGAAGAAATGCGTCCTAAAAGACATAGTCGTAACAAAAGACTCTATTCTAGTACAAAATCACCAACAAAGAGTTCAGAAGGGAAAAACAAGAGATAGCTTACAGCTCCTTAGTCCAAAAAAAGATGTAAACTTCAATATTGATCCAAATCAAAGTTTAACTGATGCTCAAAAGGCCAATGAAGACGGCACCTCGTTAATTACTAATAATAATCTTGAATCAACTCTTTCACCAGAACAACAACAAATTAGAGATAGTTTGATGCTCCTTAAACAAATGAAAGAAGCTGAATTCGGCATCCAAACCGATCCTACACTTATTGATCAAACCAAAAACAACCCCGATGATACTAATTTGGCTAATAAGAAAGTAAATGAACAAACTAAAACCACTGAAACAGAATCATCTGAACAATCAGGAAACCCGGAAAAAGAAACTTCTTCGACAAAGTCTGATGTTGTAATTAACAATACAATAAAAATTGAAGATCTTGTTAAATTGGAAAGCATTGAAAGCTTGAATTTAAAACCAAATACAACTATAATCTTTTCTAATGGCTTCTTTGATTTTGACAGCTTCAAAATAAAATCTAAATTGGAAGATAAATTAGGGCATTTGGTCGAATTCCTTAAAAATCGAAAAAATCTTGGCATCATGATTGAAGGTCATACTGATAGCCAAGGGGATGAAAAATATAATTATAACCTTTCTATTAATAGGGCAATAGCCGTTAAGAAACATCTAGTGTCCAAAGGAATATCTAAGTCTAGAATTCAGGTTAGTGGAAAAGGAGAATCGGAACCGATAAAGGCTAACTCTACTGAAGATGGTAGAAAATTCAACAGAAGAATTGAAGTTAAGTTAGTAAAATGAAAGAAAACGTAAAACAAATATTTTTGGGTATAGTAGGAATGCTTATTGGGCTTTCTTCCTACTCTCAAGCTGTTCCAGCGAAATATGAAAACATTCCCTTTCTGGTAACATTCGGTAAAGACGCGGAACAAAAATGGGGTGATGATGACAAGTCACAAACCTTTTTCTTTGCTATCCCTGCCAACCAAACCACTCCTTTCTACATAAGAGTTTTTGATCCAGATTGCGGAGGTCAGCATGACGAAAATAAAGGAGGTTTTAATACTCAAACTTCTTTTACCATTTTAGGGGGGGAATCTTGCTATAGTACCAACGACAACGAAAATCGTAACCCTGTTGGAAACTACAAAAAAGGTAACATGCTCGCCTTCAAAAATTTCGGGGCGTCTACCAAATATGATAACAAATGGTATACTTTTGGCCCTTTTAACCCAAAAGAAGGAGCAAATAAACCTGAACTTGGTGGTTATGTATTCAAAGTAATTGCGGATGGTGTATCTGGTGACGACGGAAATCTTTATAGATATTTTTTATCCTCCTCACCTACTTCGAACATCCCGTTGGAAGGTGGAAATGCATTCACATTTGAATATTCTTTCCGTCTACCAGCACCTGAAAAAAGTGTTTCTCACATCTATCCATTTGTTGATAATAATGTGTTAAGTATCAAACAATTTAACTTTGATTTCGATGATGATGCATATATTCGTATCTTGAGCGCATCAAAAAACGGACTTAAAGTGAAAACTTCGAACGATTCGGAATGGGCTAATGACGAAAATATTATAACTGATGATGAAAGAAATACCTCGCTAGACATACAAATGGTGAAGTACGGAAATCAAAGAAATAACAACGTTGTCTTTTACATTACGAATCAATATGGTAAATTTCTGCCGTTTTACACTGTACCTATTGGTGGAATGCCTAAGTACAAGTATAAAATTAAAATGACAAGGTAACTTAAATTGTAGTTAATGGTACGCTTAGAATTAGAACAAACAAGATTTTCACCGTATGTGCTTATGGACAGTGATGAACAAAAGTACATCATCAGAGGTCGTTCTATCCCTAATAATGCGAAAATGTTTTTTGAACCAATTGTTGATTGGCTTGTAGAATTTAAAGGTAAAGTGTCTCACGACTTCACCATCGAATTACACCTAGAATATTTCAATACATCTACTCATAAATATTTGGATGATATTTTAAGAATAATTGGTTCGTTTCACGTGTCTACGAAAGTTATTTGGAAATATGTTGAAGATGACGATGATTTGCTGGAAATAGGGGAAAGACTTCAGGACTATTGTAAAATTCCTTTTGATTACGTTATAGTAGAAGAAGATTAAATTGAAAAGATTTCGAAATAATTCAGGTATTGAGAACCTTTACTAGCCAAGTGCTATGGAAATACTTAATTTATATCTGATATATGCCCGTTTCGACAGTGACGGAATAATTTCAGAGGCAAATTATGAGTTCTCAGAAGCAACTGCATGCCCTGAACCTCTAGGCATGAATATTCATTACCTAATCAATGATTTGCCTCAAGTTGAGATTGAAAAATTTCATATTACACTTCACCTTCACAACCCTCGCACGTTTGAATGTAACCTGATAAGACGCTCAAATGACTTTATTCTTCAAGGAGTTGACACTACTAAAGTAAATGAAGCAATTCAACGCTTTAAAGATTTAGAACAAATTTCAGATCTTAACATTAGTAAACTTCACAGAGTAAATGAACTTCTGAATGAAGCCAATAGAACTAAAGAAGTGTTTTTATCTAGAGTTAGTCATGAATTAAGAACACCTCTTAATGGTATAAAGGGTTTCTCCGAAATCCTACAAAAGTCGAAATATAGAAATGTTGATCACTACGTTCCGTTGATTAACGCAAATGCAAACCTGCTACATACTTATGTGGAGGACCTATTGATGTTCTCTAAAACCAGAAACTCGGAAATTATTCTTAACAATGTAGCTTTTTCTCCAAGAAAAGTACAGGAAGAAATTATTGAGTTGATAAAACTTTCGCCTCTATATAATAACGAAGAAGTGAAACTAAAGAGTTCACTCAATATAGATAACGAATTATTTGAAGGTGATATTGACCGTATAAGACAAATCATTATCAACCTGCTAACAAACGCCTTAAAATTCACTTCATCGGGTAAAGTAACCTTTAATATAAAACAACACCAGCAAAATGATCTCGAAATATGGATCAAGGACACTGGAATTGGAATTTCGGAAGAAAATATCTCAAAGATTTTTGAAGATTATGCTCAATTAGAATCTGGCAATAAGCACAGAGGTTTAGGACTTGGATTGGCGATTGTAAAGACTTTGGTTAATACAATGAATGGTACTATAGAGGTAAATAGTACACTTGGGGAAGGAACTACTTTTGTGGTTCGCTTACCTCTGACTATTTTAGATAAACCTGAGATAGAATCTTCTCCAATAAACTTTGAACACAAGAGCTACAAACTACTTTATATCGAAGATTCCGAAGTAAATCAGCAAGTGTTTGGAGGTTATCTGGTAAATGAAAATTTCGAAATTTCGTATGCTGCATCCGGTAATGAAGGACTGGAAGCCATTCAAAACAATGATTACGACTGCTATGTTATAGACTTGTACCTCGGTGATATGGATGGAAAAGAGGTAATAGATTCTATTCGTAAAAAAGGTGACCTTACTCCTATCTTAATCATAACGGCTCATGCAAGTGAAATTGAAAAAACAGAATGTTATGAGGTTGGGGCAGATAATTTCCTAAATAAACCATACAGTTTTGAGCAATGTGTTGAGCAAGTAATTAATACATGTCAAATTGCTTCTAAAGTCAGTGATTCCGAGTTTATAAAACAGTACAGCGATATACCCGAACTTAAAAATAAGCTTATAAAAGCCTCATTAAATGAACCTTATGACCAGCTTCTGAATATTAAACTAGAAGGAGAATCTAAGGTGAAAATTGAAAAAGCAATTGGTGAGTTCCTGCATAAATCTAAAACATCATTGAACATTATTAACGATCCTACGATCAATGAAATAACTACAGTTTTACGTGATCTTCTAGGAAATGAATTGCTAGGCGGCAATTTAGTTGCATACAAACGTCACCTGTATTGTCTAAAAACTCAATACGAACGGTTGATTAAGAGCAGAACTACTAATTAAGTCACTTTTATAGAAGGTTACATTTTACGAACCTCAAAACCGAGAATACAAATATCATCAATTTGATCCTCGTATTTCTCTCCTTTCCAATTTTGCAATACTCTAATAAGCTCTGCGCGTTGCTCTTTCATCGATAGTTTGGAAGCAGTAAAAAGTATCTGACGGAATTTCTTCATCGTAAATCTTCTCCCCTCTGCACCACCAAATTGATCAGCATAACCATCAGTAAATAAATAAACCAAATCTCCCTCCGAAAATTGAATCTTATGATTAAGGAAAGGTGCAGAATAATCTGAATATGCAATTGGTTGATTATCACCTTTATATTCGATTAATCTACTTAAGTCATTCTCCAATCTCAACTTAATATTATCATTCTCTTGTATGAGCACGTTGTTTTTAGAAGAAATAATAAACAGAGGATTCATTGCACCAGCCCATTCAGCACTTAAATCCTTGACATTTAATTTCAGTAAGGAAATATCCATCCCGTCCGTGCTATCTTCTAGATCACCAAATTGCGATAAATCCGCAATAATTTCCGAACGTAATTCCTCCAAAATTTGTGAAGGAGACAAAGATTCATTTTTGCCACTGATCTGATTCAAGATCCTTGTTCCTAGCATTGTCAGAAAAGCCCCAGGCACACCATGCCCTGTACAATCGGCCACCGCTATATAGATAAAGTCATTAATTTGATGAGTCCAATAAAAGTCCCCACTTACTATATCTTTAGGTGAATAGTAAATAAAATGAGGAAGTGAGGCAAAGGAATTACTTTCAGCCTTCCTAAACAACGAATATTGAATTCTCTTAGCGTAATTCAATGAACTCATTATTTCATTATTCTTCTCTTCGATAACCGTACTTTGCCTGTTTACCAACCGTAAACGATTTACTAAAAATGCCACAAAAGCCGCAACTAAGAGCAATACCAGCCCAACACCAAATGAAATAATTCTTTGCTTTTCCATCTCATGATGTTCATATAAGATTTCTTTTTCCATTTCCATCTTTTCTTGAACATATTGATACCGGGTTTGTTGCTTGGTCATTGCTTTTTGTGAAGTAACATTGTTGATAGAATCTTTCATTCTGTGGTACTCACGTTCCATTTCTAAAGCCTTGGGGTAATTACCCATTTTCTCATAGAGCTTACTATAAAGTTGCGCAGCATTCTTCATTTTTTCAGTCAAGTCATATCTAACGGCAAACAAATACGCCGAATCAGCACATTCTAATGCCTGAGAATACTTCCCTTCCAAATACAGTAGTTCTCCCCAATTAGTGAAAGCAGTTATTTTACTTTTGTCGCTACCTAATTTCCTGAAAATTTCTATACACTCATGATAATATGCTGCAGCTTCCATATACCTTCCTTGCTCTTTAAGTATAACTCCTGTGTTATTTAAAGAAAAGGCATATCCCCGCATATCACCTATCTGTTTTCGGATCACTTTACTTTTCTCATAGTAATAAATACAGGAATCCCTATTCCCTAGATGATGATAGATAAAACCAATATTATTAAGTGACTTGGCTATTTTAATACTATCTCTTCTCAGAATTCTGATGTTCAAAGCCCGCCTATTATAACCTAGACACTGCGAGTAATCGTCCAAGTTCTTATAAACGTAGGCAATATTGGTAAGTGCAGTACCGATCCCATCTTGATTGCCCATCTTCTCATAAATTTCAAGAGACAATTCATAATGCTCCAATGCATCCAAGATTCTTCCATGATCATCCGCAATGATTCCAAGGTTATTGTGAGCTGAAGCCAACGATTTTAAACAAGTAGTGTCCAAAGAACTCTCGGGAACAATTGCAACCGCTTGTTCACAAATATCTATTATCGTATCTGGTTCAACGAAATATAAAATTTCGGACATTTCAACCAGTGTATAAGCTTTATCACACGGGTCCGTAGAGTTTTCTAACCGATAATTAAGAGAATCAAGTATTTTTTGCTTAGAATCACTAATTCCGTATACCCAATTAATAGAGCAAAAGAAAATAGCCAGAGCCAATATACGTACTGGTTGTTTAGTCATCTAAAATCAAATTAATACTCTGGCAATAATCAATATGCCAAAATTGAAGTAAATACACCGGTCACAGGTCTAAGTTAGCCGATCAGACCGTTTAAGTTTATATTTTGATACTTCCTTAGCCTACTCTTGTACTACAGCTGTTGCCGAAATTGTAACTGTAAGAATAAAATACGAATGATTCGCGTCTACCTCTTCAATGTTGTAAAGCAGTTCATTCCCAGTTCTTTTAGCCATATCTATAATTCCTAAGCCGGCACCTCCCTTATCAGAAATTGAACTATTGATCATGGTCTCCTTTTTGAGTTGCTTTAACTCGTCCGAATTCATTTTATTTACGCGATCAATTAACCTTGTAATATTATTCAAACTTTCATTCGAAATAAGGTTCCCCGTTGTTATAAACCACCCCATTTCGTCCATACCAACGATCAAAATTCCTGACTTAGATAACCCTTCAGCAAGACTATCCGAATCAAGTTCAGCTTCAGCAATTCCATGCTTAGCAATATTCTGAAGAGATTCCAACATAATGTGATACACCGTCTTTTGCATCTTCAAACTTTCTCCCGATTGCTCTAACCTACATTCCGTTAAATAGGCAAACGATTTAATAATTTTCTGATTGATCATTCCCTCATACATAAGTATGATGTCTTGCTGACTCATGTTATTGTGGGCCGCCTTCACAAAATCCAAATACTCTGAAAACTTGGGTCTCTCCATGATGTTCCTTCTGCTTTGTTGTCCGTTTGTTAATATCTCAAAAGATGTGTATGATTGTTTCCGCTCAACCGAAACGCAACCTAAACTACCCCATCCTTAGGCTTCAATTTTTAATTTCATCAGGAAAATTACAAACATTGTTCGACCTTGACAACATTTGATTTGATAAAATTTCAACT
>JAHDFW010000048.1 GCA_020627945.1 Cytophagales bacterium | reverse complement strand
TCGCGCTCTAGCAGTGTTTGATACTTTTCCATTAGTACCAGATACTTGTTCTTCCAGTATTCCACCTCCGCTTCAAGATCTTTGTAACGTACGCCGGGCTCTTCGACATCCGCTAACTGAAAAACCTTTACTTCCTTGGTAAAATCATATCCAATGATTTTACCTACTTTTATCAACACGTCTGGATTAATATCAGGGTTAGAAAACAGGTTATACATGTACTGTCTACTCTTCCCTAATTTTTCGGCAAGTTTGGTAATTGAAAAACCACTTTCTCTTACTGCTCTTTCTAAAATTTCGCCTCGGTGCTCCATAAAACAAATTTCGCAAGGTATATGGATACAATTGTCAACATTAGTGTAAAGTAATATGTACTTTTTGTAAAAAAATAGCAGTTTTGATCAACTTATTTGTTTAAACAATAAACAACTCCTAGAGTTAATAACTTCGTGTAATCAGGTTAACAAAAAATATGATTAAAATATCGGGATTGATTATATTTGCCTATGGAAAATATTCAGCTACACGATAAAACTTTTGTACCTTATTTCTCCGCGGAAGAAATTGATGTTTGGGTTAAAAATTTAGGGCAAAAAATCTCGGAAGATTACAATGGAAAAACCCCATTGCTTATTGCCATTCTCAACGGGGCTTTTATGTTTGCTTCAGACCTAATGAAAGAAGTTAGTATTCCTTGTGAAATCTCATTTATTAAGTCAAGCTCTTACTCGGGCACAGAGAGTACTGGGCAACTTAATGAACTTATCGGTCTTGCCGAAAATATTGAAGGTCGTCATTTGATTATAGTAGAAGATATTGTTGATACTGGAAACTCCATGGTAAAAACACTTGAGTCAATTAAGGATAAGAAACCCGCTTCTATCGAAATTTGCACATTATTGTATAAGCCTGAAGCTCTGCAGCATAAAATGGAATTAAAATACATAGGAAAAGAAATTCCAAACGACTTCGTAGTTGGTTATGGATTGGACTACGATGGGCACGGAAGAAATCTAGATGCACTTTATGTTTTAGGCTAACCTCTTTAAAAAGGCATTCTCGGATCAGGCCTAAGCGATAAATCTGAAAAATCTTTTTCCAAATACTTGAAATGTGCTGCCATAGCAATCATTCCTGCGTTATCCGTGCAATATTGAAATGCAGGTATAAACACTTCCCAGCCTAACTTTTCGGATAACTGACTTAACTTATTCCTTAAACCAGAATTTGCTGAAACACCTCCTGCAATAGCTACTCGATTTACCCCTAGTGACTTAGACGCTTTAATTAGTTTTTTAATAAGAATATCGATAAGAGTCTTCTGAATTGAGGCACAAATATCTGACAAGTTGTTTTCAACATAATCCGGGTCTTTAGCAACTTCTTTACGCAGTGTATATAGTATTGATGTTTTAATTCCACTAAACGAATAATCAAAGTTCGCCATCTCCACATCCGCAAACTTCAAAAAATCAGGATTACCCTCCTTTGCATATTTATCAATCAATGGTCCACCAGGGTATGGTAAACCTAAAATCTTAGCCGATTTATCAAACGCTTCTCCTACTGCATCGTCAATTGTTTGACCAATAACTTTCATTTTTAAATAATCCTCTACCAATACAATTTGAGTATGTCCTCCACTAACCGTTAGGCATAGAAATGGAAACTGAGGTTGCGGATCGTCAATGAAGTGTGCCAAAATATGAGCATGCATATGATGGACTCCGATTAACGGCAGGTCTAAACCTTGCGCAAGAGATTTAGCAAAAGAAACCCCTACCAATAATCCTCCTAACAAACCTGGCCCCTGAGTACATGCAATAGCATCCAAGTCATTTTTACTGACTCCCGCCTCTTTCAGTGCCCTCTCAACCACCGGAACAATATTAATTTGATGCTGGCGGGACGCTAATTCTGGCACAACACCACCATATTGTTCATGAATATCTTGTGTAGCAACAATATTGGACGCAATTTTGCTGTTAATAATAACTGACGCTGCTGTTTCGTCGCAGGATGATTCAATTGCAAGTATTTTGATCCCGTTATTCAAGTTCTTTTTTTGCGTAAAATTATTAAAAATAGGATTGTTAAGATAGTGTTTTGGATATTTTCCTCAATACTCGCCTTGGCCATCATTTTATTACTATTACTTCAAAGTACAGCTTTTCAAAACTACCTGACCGATAAGGTAACTGCTTGGATTACTAAAGAAATTGATTATCCGATAGAAATAGGTAGTGTTTCCGTAGATTGGTTTGATCAAATAGAAGTTCATAATGTGACAATAAGAGATCAAAAAGACACTACCATGATTTCTGTTAGATCATTACTTCTAGATTATTCTGTTTCGGATTTGTTATTCGGAGAAATACCAACATTGGAGGAAGCACATGTAGTAAATCCAAAAGTAATACTTACACGCCATAAGGATGAAACACTTCTCAATATCAATGGCTTTATTCGTGCATTGAATAAAAGACTTCGTAAAAACAAGAAGAAGAAAAAAAGGAAAAACGTATTCTCATTAAATCACGCAACAATTACGGGTGGAGAGTTTGGCTATTTCAACTTTACTAAGACACCTATAAAAGACCGCTTAGACTACAATCATTTTAGAATTAAGCAGGTAAATGGATCTGTGTACAACTTCCATACTAATGGAGTTAATTTTGATATGAATATTGCTGAATTATCAGGTTTTGAAGCTACTCAGAAAAAAAGAATTCATAATATAACTGCCGACTTTCTTTACACCCCCAACAAGCTTGAACTTAATAATCTTGATGCAAATATTGGTGAAAGTAAAATTAATCGCTACTTGGCCTTTGAATATGACACCATTGCCGATTTCTCTGATTTTAACCAAAAAATAAACATTGTAACCGATTTAAATGAAACGTTAATTACGTCTAAGGATCTTGAAATGTTTGCACCTTCTCTTTCAAGAATTAATCAATCTTGGACTTTAACAGGTAAAACAAAAGGTACTGTCAGTAATATTTCTTCTGACAACATTAAAATCGAATTTGGCAAGAATAGTTCATTAACAGGTAGAATTGCAATGGACGGATTACCTAATTTTTATGGTACATTCTTAGACATCAACGTTAAAGAAGCTAGTGTAGTCGCAAATGACCTTCTTCCCTATTTCCCTGATAAGGCTCAGCCGTCTTTGATGAAATTCAGTAAAGCCGATTTCTCAGGTAACTTCACAGGCTTCCCACTAGACTTTGTGGCAAACGGAACATTTAACACTGATCTTGGCTTTTTTGAATCAGACATCAACCTTAAACTATTTGATGACATTCCTAAATACAAGGGAAGTCTAACGACCAAAGACTTTAACCTCGGCAAATTGACAGACCTTCAATCAAGGCTTGGGTATATAACCATGAATGGGAACGTGTTCGGATCAGGTTTTAATGTCGAGGATATGAATTTTGAACTAAATGCGACCGTAGATCGATTTGACCTGCTCAAATATTCTTATCAAAACATTAAAACCGTTGCACATATTAGTAAGGAACAGTTTGATGGAGAATTAGACATTCAAGATCCAAACTTAAGTCTCTTTACTGCAGGAGTTGCCAGTTTCAGCAACGAAAATCCTATTTTCAATTTATATACTGATATACCTTCCGCCAATCTCCAGAAGATTTTCCAATTAGAAGAGCCTAGTTTTTTGAGTGCTAAAGGAACGATCAACTTTCAAGGTATGGAACTCGATAAAATTGATGGTAGTTCTGTTTTAAAAGATATAGATGTCAGCTACGGAGAAAAATCTCTTTTTGTAGATTCCGCTTTTATTATTTCTACCACAGAGAATAATAAAAGGATCTTTGAACTGAAGTCCTCGGTTCTAGATTTAGTAATGAACGGTAATTTCAATTTCACAACTTTAATTTCTGAGTTACCCGTTATCTATAATGAATTCGAATTATACTTCCAAAATGATAAAGATTCTATTACTTCATATTACGCTAACAAATCTAGAGATTACCCTCAATTCAATACTTATTTTGATATTGGCTTAAAGAATGTTGATTCTCTGGCTATGCTTTTTACGCAAGACACCTTTCATTTGGACGGTGCTTCATATATTTCTGGCTTCCTTTCTCTAGATGATTCTTTGCTAAAAGTTAATGTAGAGTCTGAATTTAAAAATGTCACCATGGGAAGTGCCAAAATCTCAGACTTAATAATTGATGGCGAATTAACCAAAAACCCGTTAAGCAACAAGATCAGTTCAGGTGCAAAGCTGTTCTCCAATGATCAGCAATTCTGGCGCAAATATCCTACACGCAAAATGTACTGTCATCTAAATTGGCTAAACGACATCATTCATTTCGATGGAGGAATAAAGCAACGTGATCAAGATAATAAACTTGCCTTAGGAGGTGAAATAGATTTTCTCAAAGACGAAATTGACATCTCCATGGACTCACTAAATCTTAAAATTTTGGAGCAGGTTTGGCAAATAGACACGTTAAACCGAATTAAAATTTCAAAAAACAACTTGACTTTGGAACATATTGAATTGGTTTCAGATACTCAAACCGTAATTTTAAAGGGGAATATCTCAAATCAAAGTAAAGATAAACTTCAATTAAGCTTAAATAAGGTCGGCCTAGAAGTGTTGGATCCTTTTACACCTCAACCGCTAAGAGGTGAACTTAATGCAAATATTGAAATTGGCGATGTATTCAAAGATTTAACCGCGACTGGAAAGTATAGCGTGGACAAATTTCATTTTACTAATACAGACTTTGGAGATATCAACGGTCAACTTAGATGGATCAATCGTGAAAAAAGCATCTACACGAATTCCGAACTCATTAATGATGGTGATAAAATTGCGCATATTCAGGGTAAGATTCTACCATTTGATAAACGTCAAAACTTGAATCTAAAATGTAATATTCTGCCATTAGACCTTAGTATAATAGAACCAATTTTTTCTGATTACACCAACAATATTCATGGAACGGCAAATGGAGAAATCTGGGTAAAAGGTCCATTTAGTAAACCTTCTTATAATGGCAAAGTTTATTGCAAAGATGCCGGACTCGAAGTGGATTATCTAAAAACCACCTATACATTTAATGATTACATATATTTGGAAGGTGATATGTTTAGTTTTGATGACTTAAAACTGATTGACGAAGAAGGCCATGAAGCTTCCTTATCTGGTAATATCATTCACGAAAACTTTACAAAGTACTATTTCGACCTTTTTGGCTTTTTTAAGAATTTTCAATTACTAAATACTAAAATAGCAGATAACGAACTGTATTACGGTACTGCTTTTGCAACTGGTTCGTTTGGTATTCAAGGCCCCTTAGATGATATTACAATTTGGACAGAAGCAAAAAGCAACAAAGAAACTCATCTTAGAATTCCTTTATCTGCCTATGAAGAAATAGAACAAAGTGACTTTATCGTCTTTAAACAACCCTTTGAAATTGTAGAAGAAGACACTACAAAGGATGAAAGTAACCGTATTAAACTAGACTTCAATTTGGAGCTTACCCCCGACGCTTATTTTGAAATCATTTTTGATCTTAAAGCTGGAGATATAATTCGAGGGAGAGGTAGTGGTAATTTAAAGATGGGGATTGACACAAAAGGAGATTTCACACTGTTTGGTAACTATGAAATGGATCAAGGGGCTTACAACTTCACTGTAATGAATCTAGTTAATAAAGAATTCCTAATTGATAGAGGAGGAACTATTACCTGGAGCGGTGATCCGTACCAAGGTAAGCTAAACATGAATGCCAGATATCTTCAGAACGCAGCTTTGAGGCCTATTATTGATACTAGTTACAATCCTGACCTTTACAATCAATATCCGAATTTAAAAACAAATAAATACCCAGTAGAAGTATTATTAGGATTAACAGGAGAGCTTCTTCACCCAGAAATTGATTTGGATATCAATATTCAAAAACAATACCCTCTTGTTCTTGAGCAATCGGTTAATCAATTTAATTCGGTAATTCAAAATAATGAGCAAGAACTGAATCGCCAAGTATTTAGTTTAATGGTACTAAAACAATTTTCAAACCTCAATGCACTTGATAACTTTAATATTGGAAACTCCGCCGGGAGCAGTTTAAGTGAATTACTATCTAACCAGCTGAGCTATTGGATGTCTCAAGTGGATGAAAACCTTGAAGTAGAAATAGATCTAAGCAGTTTGGACGAAGATGCACTAAGTACATTTCAACTAAGACTTTCTTATACATTCTTAGATGGTAAATTGCGTGTAACTCGTAATGGAAATTTCACCAACTACGATAATCAGACCAGTATCTCTAGTATTGCTGGAGAATGGACAATCGAATATCTTCTTAGAGAAGATGGTAAACTAAGAGTTAAAATGTATAACAGAAACAATCAAAATAGTTTGTTCTCAGGACTGCAAAATACGTCCAATACAAGTGCAGGAGTAAGTTTATTGTTTACCGAAAGTTTTAATAAAATCTCTGAATTATGGAAAAAACGGAGTAATAAACGGTTCAAAAAGAAGAAAAAATAGTATTATTCTAATGAATATGATATTTTTGTTAGCAGGGTGGTTACTTTTTAATAGTATTACAGTATAAAGGTTGAGTTCATCTCATGAGTGACGAGAAAATATTAGAAATGATAGACAAGGGTGATGAGCTCGCTCTGGAAGTTCTTTATAAGAAATATTATAGAATGATGGTCAATCTGATCATCCGAAATAATGGGACTGAAGAAGACGCTAAAGATATTTTTCAGGATGCTTTAGTAGTGTTTTGGCAAAAGGCGTCGAGTAAAGAATTAGTTCTTACTTCCAAAATAAGTACATACTTATATAGTGTGTGCCAAAACTTGTGGAGAAAGGAACTGGTAAGAAAGAAGAGGATGTCTTCTGAAGAAACTGAGCAAATTGCTCATCCAGAGTTTGATAGAAATGAACGTATTCGTTTGTTGAACGAATGTATCGATTCACTTGGAGAAACTTGCCAAAAAGTATTAAGGTACTATTATTTTGATAAGCTTTCCATGAACGAAATTGCCAAACGCATGGGGTTTTCGAATTCAGATACAGCTAAAACAAAAAAATACAAATGCAAAAAAGACTTGGACAAAAAAGTGAAAAGTATTTATGCTAAATCCGACTTTTTTGATTAAATTGTTGGTTTAATCTATTTCTATAGGAAAGAAATGTGTGTGGGATATATAAAAATTGTAACTGGTAAATACTGGATTAATTAAGGATATGAAGGATTTTTCCCTTGAGGTACTTCAACAGATTGACAACTACGTGATGGGAACGTTGTCAGCAGTTGAAAAAACACAGTTTGAAACTGCGATCGCTTCTGATGTAGAATTACAGAAGGAAGTTGAGTTTCAACAAGATTTAATCGAACAGCTAAACAATAGAGAAGCTATTCGAATAAAATCGCATCTAAATACGGTTCCTGTTTCCACCACCCCTGCACTACTAAGCACGAAATGGCTTATTGGATATGCAGCAGTTGGACTAATAGGTGTTGGTGCATTCTTGTATAACACATATACAGAGTTTGATAACAATCCAAACAAGGAAGCCGTTTCGCATGATCTAACGATCGATCATAAAAATTATTACGAGAATCAAGATATAGTAACTGCTGCAGACGAAGCTGAAGTTACTTCTGAAGAAGTAGCAGTTAATAACCCATCAAATACTCTTGATGTAGCTGAAGCGAACATAGAAGAAGGCAACGAGATTGCTTCAAACAACATTTCTTCTGATGTACAAGCTCCTGGTTTTGTAGATATGAATGACACTGACGATCAAGGGGTATCTACGGACAACCAAGCTCCTGAAATTAGTAATGAGCTTAAAGCGAAAAACGAAAACCGTGGGCTTGACGTTGAATTAGATTGGGAACGAGGTAAAAAACGTGGTACGTTAAGATACAGATTTGCAAACGAAAAGCTCTTCATGTATAACATTACTCCTGAGATGATGCCTTATACGATCTATGAAAAGAAAACTCACTTTGGTAATGAGTACTACATAGAAATCAAAAAAAGGTTCTATAGATTAGATCAAACTCAAACTGTGAAAACAGAAATGGAGGAGGTTACGAACCCAAGTTTAATCGAAGATTTGAAAAAATAATTGAATTCACATTTATAAAAGAAAAATGTCACTCATTAATTTGAGTGGCATTTTTTTTATGCTTCAACTCTAGTAAGAATTAAATGGTATCAATCGGTATTTCCAATAGGTTGCATTTTTATTGGGGCAGTATCGATTTTTTTTGAAACAGCGGAAATTAGGACAAAACGTATCATAATTTCTGATCTGTACGAAGTTCTGAGTCAGCAATCTGGTAATTAGCACCATTCTAAATTCACCAGATTTCAGACTAATGCTCTGCAATATCAGAATTGACCGTGCATTTTTCACTTCTTAGCGTTATTTAAAAACAGTATTCCTTATCTGATTTACAGTCTTTAATTAGACACTAATAATGTCTTAGCTCTCTCCAAACCGATGGTTATTGGGTGTTCAGCATGATCCGAGCGGTGCACAAAACAGACAAGTTTAATTAAAAGTTAAACTTTACCAGTAACTTTCTTGAAGTAATCAAGATACTGCTCTGCTAAAACTTCCCTGTCGAAATGTGCTTTTGCATAGTCGTAACCCGACTGACCCATTTCATTAAGTTTATCACGATTGGCTAGACACAGATCAACTTTTTCCACAAAATCATCAATGTTTTCAGGTTCAACATAATACCCCGATTGAGACTTCTCAACTAATTCTCTACTCACTCCATCAATTACCATTAGAATCGATTTTTTACATGACATATAGTCAAATGTCTTATTAGAGTAAATAGTTTTAAATGTATCGACCTTTTTTAACACTGAAGT
Organism: Cytophagales bacterium; assembly: GCA_020627945.1. Classification (GTDB taxonomy): domain Bacteria; phylum Bacteroidota; class Bacteroidia; order Cytophagales; family JAHDFW01; genus JAHDFW01. The sequence continues at coordinate 14,443 of JAHDFW010000048.1, read as the reverse complement.
TCCTACATCCGCCGCCAATATATACTTATACACCTCAGCTTTTGAAACAGGATCCATGAAACGAATATTGCTTAAACCCCTCTTATTCACTTGTTCAAGAAGCATTTCCTTTTGCATTCCTGCTCCTATGGATAAAATCAACACTGGTTTATCCTGTACTCGTTCTGCAAGATCGACCAACTGAATAAGGTGATTGGCTACACCATGGGCACCAACATATATTATTACCAGGTTATCTCCAAAACTATTTTCTTCTCTGAATAAACGAACATCAAAACCTTGAGCAGTTCGTTCTGCTAATCTAAAATCTGCAGCGTTCGGAATCATCAAAACCTTATCTTTATCTACTCCCTTTTCGTCCACCAATTTCCTTTGGAATGCAGGGGTTAAAGTATTGACTAATTTAGATTTCTTGTAAATAAAAGATTCAAACCAATACGACAATTTAATGATGAACTTATTCTTAAGTACTCCTGTATCTATTGCTGATTCTGGCCACAAATCTCTAACTTCAAATATTAATGGTATTCGTTTTAGTCTGGACAGTAAATATCCGATTATGCCCACAAACAAAGGAGGGGAAGAAACTAATACAACGTCAAACTTACCTGAAACTTTAAAAAGACCAGCAAAGATTCCAGAAAACACGAATGAAAAATAAGCCCACAATCGGCCTAAAAAATTAACGTTATACGCTTCAGATACATGACATCGATAAACTGTCAGATTAGTATCAAATTCATCTTTGTAGATAAATTTACCTTTATATCGGTCACGCTTTTTACCAGTATTGTAATGAACCATTCCCGCAATAACCACTACTTCGTGGCCTTTATCGGTCCAAACCTTGGTCATTTCGTTGAATCTGGAGCCTCCTCCATCATCCTTCTCCAAAAAATATTGATGCACCAGTAGAATCCTCATAAAACAAATGTAATGTTTTTATGAGCAATGTACACATTCTATTATTTGAATTCTATAAACTTGTTACGAGGTTGTTTTTGTATGAATTGTTCCTTTTCTTCTTCAGTTCTGAACTTTCGGTATACTCTCCATGGTTGATCAGGAGACACCCTGTATTGTAACACTTCTGTTTTTGCTTTGAAGATGTTTGTTAAACGTTCTGTTAATGTCATAGCGCTTCAATTTTCCCTTCACTCAATTGCATTTTAAAGAGACGATACATTCTTCCAAAGATATATATTTTAGCTCTCCTTGGTGCCTTATTTTGAGCGACAAAAATCAAATTACAAATATCAAAGATTATAACAAGTCTTATTTAATGTTTTTCGTTGAGTAGCTTTACGAGGAATTAATAAAATGAAAATATTCCTAACAATAGTTATACTTCCCTTTTGGATTAGGTTTAAAAACCTCTACCTCTTAAATTGTACTATTCAATGATTGTTTTGTCTTTAAGAGTAATACATCTAATGGTGCACTTTAGATGCTTGAGAAACTATCTTAACTTTTGCAGTGGTTTCATTGTCCTCTAAAGAATCATTTACCGAAGGCGGAACAGGTGTATTACTAATCTTGGTTTTGTCACTTCTTACATTAAATGCCTGACGCATTGAATAATTAAATACCGTAGCGAAACCAAATACCAGCATAATGTGAAAAGGAAGTAAACCAAAGTCGTGATAATAAACACCTAGAGCTATTCCTCCTATAAAATAAACGGTAAGAAGACCTTCCATAATAAGGTCAAAATCTAATTTCCCATGGATGTACTTATTATTAATCCAATTGTCGGTATTCTTGACCAAATTGAATTTGGGAGTTCTGATAAAAGCTGATTTCTTTCCAACATACCCTTCTAACACTGCCTTTGCATTGTTAACCGAAAGTCCCATGGAAACCGATAAAAATGCTGGAAACAGAAACATAAATTCTCCGAAAGACCGCCCGTTACGTTTCGCAGCCACCCAATAAAAATTGAACAGAATGACCAAACTAACCAGAAAAATTCCACCTAATTGGAACAACCACTTCAATTCTGGCATTTGCTCCTTAATTACAATCAGTGGTACACTCAAAAGCGATAACGCCAAAATACAAATGAAAAGGAAACTGTTCATCAAGTGAAATAATGCAAACACCTTAGTTTTAAGAGAAAAACCAGTCGCTTTAAAAACTCGTACCATATTTTTCATAGTGCATTCTGCAGCACCTTTAGACCATCTGAACTGCTGTGCTTTAAGTGATTGAATAGCTGCTGGCAATTCTGCAGGCGACTCTAACTCTTCAAGATATTTAAACTTCCAATGTTTAACCTGCGCACGATAACTTAAATCTAAATCTTCTGTTAAAGTATCTGAAGACCACCCCCCTGCGTCATAAATACATTCTTTACGCCAAATTCCTGCGGTACCATTAAAATTAATAAAGTGCCCACCATAATTTCTTCCTGATTGCTCCACAGTAAAATGCGCATCTAAACCAAAGGCCTGAAGTTTGGTTAACAAAGAATAATCTTCATTTAAATGAGTCCATTTAGTTTGTACTACACCTACTTTAGGTTGTTTAAAATAAGGCAAAGTCCTGATAAGAAAATCTGGTGAAGGAACAAAATCAGAATCGAAAATGGCTATAAACTCTCCCTTACAAATTTCCATACCTTCTTGTAAAGCTCCTGCTTTAAAGCCTTTACGATTTTCCCTTCTAAACTGAACAATATCGTATCCCTGGTTTTTATAATACTCAACTTTTTTTGCAACGATATCCACAGTTTCGTCTGTAGAATCATCAAGAACTTGAATCTCCAAAAACTCTTTAGGGTATTTAATGGCCGCCACTGTATCGATTAGTCGCTCTACTACGTATTTCTCATTAAATACTGGCAACTGAACCGTAACCATTGGTGGATTATCAGAAAGTTCTTTAACGTCATAAACGTCTTCGGTTATTGTTCCTTTTTTGACTTTTCTACGATATGCTAAATAATTGAAGATTAACGCCAACTGAGAAAAGCTGTAAAACAATACAAACAGAATAAAAAACGTGTATAGACCTATAATTATAAATTGTAATATCTGCATGTCCAATACCCTCTAAATAAATTTAAATATGGTCCAAATTATTTTATATCCCGCCATAATAACGCCTTTTATAGTTCCGGAGACCTTTGATACTCCAATTCGTCTTCTATAATTTACCGCTACTTCAGTACATCTCATTTTGTGCTTAGCTGCTTTAACTTGCATTTCAACCGTCCAACCATAATCCTCATCTTGCATATTGAGTTTTTCCAAAGACGAATAATCAATGGCTCGAAAAGGTCCTAAATCGGTAAACTCGACCTTATAAAACAGCTTAATTAAATTAGTTGCTAACCAATTACCAAATATCTGTGGAGGTGTCATTGATCCTTGTTGCCTTTCTCCAGTCGCACGCGATCCTATAACCAAATCAGCTTCTCCATCAATAATAGGTGCACATATTCCTCTCATTTCTTCTGGATAGTCTGAATAGTCTGCATCAAGAAAAACAACTATATCTGGCTTTTGTGCTTTATTGGCAATATGAGATAAGCCTTTCAAACAAGCTTTGCCATATCCTTGCACTGGTTCTTTAAGTGCAGTAGCACCATGATTCTGAATAGTCTGATACGTCTTGTCAGATGAATTATTATCAACTACGATGATATCTCTTACCAGATCTTTTGGAATTTCGTCAATTACCTTCCCAACCGAATTTTCTTCGTTGAAAGCAGGAATCACTACATCTATTTTAGGTTTATTCATCCCTTCGTCCTTCATCCAATCTCTACCTGCTAAAGCCCTGATTATCTTGAAACAGCAACATTTCTCCTTGATAAAAACTGATTATCTCATATTCTACCTCAAAAGTTCCTGATCTCATTAACTCATCTCCCTTATAATACTCAAAAACACCAAAATGATCTTCTCTATAATCTAATTCCAACGCCCAATTGCGTTTTCCATCTTCCCATTCTTCCTTTACCAGCAATTTACCTGCCTCGTATTTTTTCCAATAATAGTCTTTTCTACCATTATGATATTTCCCCATCTTTTTAATAGTTCCATCCTGCTCATATTCTTTATACCAGCCATCTAGTAGCCCATTTGAATATTGAGATATTACCCGCACATCTCCTGATGAATAATACTCGGTATACCATCCAGTCTTTTTGCCTTTTTCAAACTCACATTCCCAACGAGATTTCCCATCAGGATAATAAGATTTCCAAAAACCATTTTTCAGGTCATCGACGTATGATCCTTGAGATTCAATTTTGCCGTTATCGTAATAATAGTACCAGTATGCCGTCTTTTTATTTTTAAGCAACCAGCCTTCCTCTTTCATTTGTCCAGAAGTATAATAATTTTTAATATACCAATCTCCTGGGTGCATTTGAAATGCTGATAACAGCAATCCAACCATCAATATGTATACCGCTTTCATCATTATAACAGTTGTGCTTTCTTTGGATTACTTATCTAAATAATCTAGATCTGCACCTATTAATACTGTATTTTGCTTTATTCTACCTTCTTCAGGACCATTTTCTAATTTCAGTACTCCTCTTGGACAAACTGCCGCACAAACACCACATCCAACGCAAGAGGCTCTTACCACATTCTGTCCTCTTTGAGCATATGACCTAACGTCAATACCTTGTTCACAATACGTAGAACAATTTCCACAAGAGATACATTGACCGCCATTTACCGTAATTCTAAACTTAGATTTAAACCTTTGAATTATCCCCATATATCCTGCCATAGGACATCCAAATCTACACCAAACTCTGTTACCCATTACTGGATAAAAACCAACTCCCACTACTCCCGAGAATGCAGCTCCAATTAAGAAACCATATGGCTTCTGAAACCAATGATAAATACTAAGTCCAAACACATCGTATACCTCAAAAAAGTATCCATATAGTGTTACAAGTGTCATAATAAATACCAATACCATGACAGTATGGATCATCCATCTTTCTATTTTCCAAGAGGTAGTAGATTTAGAAGATAGTTGTCTAAAAGAATCTCCAGCAGTTTCTGCTAAACCTCCACATCCGCAGATCCATGAACAGTACCATCTTTTACCCAAGAAGTATGTTAGCAACGGTGTAACTACTAAAAACAGTAATAATCCCCAGAACAAATATGTCATACCCAATGGTTGGTAAGCATCCGCTTGCATAGCATCCAAATGCCAATCATTGAAAAAGTCGTAATCTAATGGCCATACGTTCTTAATGTCGGTATCATACCATCCAGCGTAAGTCCCTTGAGCATCTACAGCATCATTATAATTCAGTCCCGCCAGAATCTCAGGAATCAAATAAGCTAAAAATAATTGAGACACCATAACAACTACGGTTCTCACCAATTGATATCTATTGTGCCTATATTTAACGATAAACTTGATACCTAGGCTAAGAATAAAAATCGTGTAAAGTGTTCCATACATAAACCATTCGGAAGCAGGCTTACCTTTAAAAAAGTAACTTAAAGGGTCAAAAAGAGCTATAATACCCCAGTTACCACTTTGATCAGTGGCTTTACCTAAATACTCGGGAAACCAGTATAGCATTACATAAAATGCAGTAAGCAATATGGCCATAGTCCAACCTAGTACTCCTCTGGCTGAAACTCCATCAAACCAAACATTGTTATTTTTGATTCCTTTTGACTCTCCTGCATATTGCCCATACGTAAATAAAGCGACTCCAAGAAACACACATAACGTAATAGTCGTTAACCAAAGTGAATTATTGGAAAACACTAAAGGTAAAGCCATTTTCCCGGCTAAGATCAAAACGAAAATTACCCCTAAACTGGTTCCTAATTGTCTATATAACTTCATGAATTGCTTTTTTGAGGTGCTTGTTTTTTTTGGTAAGATAATTAGTTATGCTCCAAACAGGATACGTTTCCAGCTTTTAGCCTTCACGGTAACATTTTTATTGAATTCTTTATTGAAGGCATCTGCTACTTCTTGTTCATAAGTACGATAAAACTCCGGATCAAAATTAGCATCCTTCATATGTTCTAGGACATACATAACAGATTGTCCTTCTCTTAACCATCGATCAAACAGTTCGTGCCTGAGTCTTATTCCAAAAGTATTAATCCCAACAAACTTAAATTCTAAGCTATCAAAGACAAGATGTATGGCTACATCTTCTGAATCATGTTGCCAATAAAACTCAGATTTACCTTCTGGCACTACGCTTCTTACTTCACCATAGGTCTGATATTCAATATCGAAAAACTTTGCCGAGTTGAACCAAACACCTGGTTTATATTCAGTTGGTTTCCCTGCTAGGGTCTTCCCTAAAGCTTCCCCCATCATTCTTCCTGTATACCAAACCTGCTCCAAAGGTCTTCTACCAACCGAAGGTTCTTTAAATTGCGCGCAATCGCCAAGAGCATATACATCAGACATATTAGTTTCTAGCAATCTTGTTACCAAAATACCTCGGTCGATTTCAAGTTCCGTATTTTTAAGAAAACCAACATTAGGGCTTACTCCTGCTGATAAACCTACAAACTGGCAATCGATTATTTCTCCGTCCTTGGTTTTAACTCCTTTAACTTTTCCGTTTCCGTCATTTAAAATTTCCCCTAGCTCCGTATTCAATCTTAAATCCACGTGATGATCACGAGTCATGTGATCTCCAATAAGTTCGGCATCTTGCTTAGGTAACACATTTCCCCAAAAATGAGACTCTCTAACTAAAAAGGTAACATCAACCCCTCTCGTTCTTAGCATTTCGGCCATTTCAACTCCTATTAGGCCTCCACCTACTAAGACAGCGTGTTTGATACCTTGGGTATTCTCCTCCATCAACTGTAGGTCTTGATAGCTATAAAGCCCCTGAACCCCGTTCAAATCTTGACCTGGCCAACCAAACTTATTAGGTTTAGAGCCAACTGCTAGAACTAGTTTATCATACTTTATTCCACTTCCAGACTTCATTTTTAGCTGCTTACCAGAAAAATCAATCTCATTTACATGATCAAATACTAAATCAATATTGTTCTTAGCCCAAAAATCATTCTCATAAGGCTGAGTGTGCTCCAACTTCATATGCCCCATATAAATGTACATCAATGAAGTCCTGGAATAAAAATATTTTGTTTCCGACGAGATAACAGTAATTGATTGTGTTCCACCATTTTTTCGAATGTGTCGCGCTGTAGTGATTCCTGAAACACCGTTACCAATAATTACTATTCCTGCCATATATCGTGAATTCGTTTATTATTTGTCGTTAAACAAAATCTGTATCTTAACCTATTTCATGAAGTATTAGTTCATCAAAACTTAAATTTTATCTAAAAACTTCCACCCAGCCTTTAAATTGCTTTCCACTATCTATTTCATTGGAAAATTCTACGATATAAAAATAAGTTCCGTCACTCAAGTTTTCGGCCGTCCAATTAATTTCTACATTATCGGTTTCAAACACTATGGTTCCCCAACGATCAAATATTTTAATATTAAACTCATCTATACAGGTATAGCGAATAGGAATGAATAAATCATTTAAACCATCATCATTAGGAGAGAATACATTTGGCAACTCTATGTAACCATCACCGTTTACCACTAAAAAACTATTTCGTTGTAAACAACTGTTAAAATCAAACGCTCTAATTTCATATTCCCCTAGTCCCAGATAGCCTTCTTGCTGGTCCACAACTAACTGTTTATAAACATCTGACTCTTTCTCATACCAAGACGCAGATCCATATTCATCGTAATTTAATATCTCGATCAACGGTTCTTGAGTGCCACACAAATAATAAACCGAATCCAGTTCTGGAATAATTGCATCATGATTTCTCAGAATAGTTGAGTCTTCACCAATACCGCACATTCCTTGCACCCACAATGAATATACCCCGTTTACACTAGCCGTTATTACTCTTGAAGTATCTCCAGTGCTCCATTTATATCTATTATATCCTTCAGGACCTATGATTGAAACACTTCTCCCATTGCAATGCAAAACAAATTCAGGTAACAGATCAGTCGGAGGCGATATTAACTCTACCGCAAAAGAATCAAGAAATTCACACCCCGAAGAATCGGACAGTGTGAAATTTATCGTATCTGTTTGAAAGGGAGCCCATTTATATATTAATCCATCGGCCAATATAACATCTACTCCATCTTCCCACTCATATTCAAATCTATCTAATAATTTTAAATAGATAGTATCTCCCTCACAAACCGTAAAATCCACAATTGTATCCGTAGGTCCAGGACTTATATTTACTTGGATGGTATCTATATCTTTACATCCTAAGAAGTTGGATGCTTCAAGAATGTATGTACCTGAATCTGGAGTTATTAAACCTACTTTTTCACCGGTATTCCATTCAAAATCTAGATTCGGATCTACTATACCGATCTGAACACTTTCGCCCTCACAAAAAGACAAATCAGGGCCTAAGTCAATTTGAGTTGGATCAACTAAACCTATTATACGTACTGTATCTGAAAATGTCCCACACCTATTAGAAGCAGTTACGTAATAGGTACCTGTATCGGTAGCATTATAAAGTCTAGAGGTTTTTAAATCATGCCATAAATATGTTTGGAAACCTATTCCAGCATCCAGTATTTCTGGGCTATTACTGCAAATGTTTCGATCAGGACCGAGGTCTATGTCATTAACAGAATCAACTCGTACAATTACGGTTGCCCCCACAACACAACCTAAAGTATCCGTTGAGAACACATTATACACCATATTAGTTTGTGGAACGGCATGCACCACACTCCCGATGTAACTATTTAGGAATCTTGTTGGAGACCAATTGTAAGACGTACCACCGGTTACTGAAAGCGCTAAAGTATCTCCTTGACAAATCCTATGCTCTGGAGTAACGGACAACACCTCTGGAGTTTGTTTTTCTACCTTAACAGTTCCCTGTGACAAACACCCTGTCCCTTCCTCTTTTATTGTAACTGTATATTCTTCTGTTCGATCTACCTTGATATTGGTGTTAGCTTGATTAGGGTTAAATACCGATGAAGGTGGTTCCCAAGAAAAAGATTCTATTATCACAGGAGCATTGGCAGAAAGAGGGTGATTAAAAGTATTACAAAGTAAAGTATCTTGTGAGATACTTACATTAAATGTTGTATCTACTTCTATTTCAACTTCCGCACTAAAAGTACATCCAGAAACTGAATCAAAGCCATTTACAAAAATGGGACCTGAGGCTAAAGGGTTAAATACAGCTTTCTTACCAACATTATCAGTGGCATAAGCAGCAGGCCCCCAAATATATTCTAACGTTTCTTGTTGCTGACCGTAGGTAAATCGAACCCCTTCATTGGCGGCCGTCCAATTGGTACCGTTCCTTAAAGGATACGCAAAAGCCTTGGAGCCATCAATATTTTCAACCCCCATAGTTCGTTTACGTCCATCTGACTCCACATTAAAAGAATGAATTTCAATATCATTGGTGGTCTCATACAGTCTAATTTGTGTAGATACTTTTCGTGTATTATTTCCACCTAATCTGAGATCATTGATATTAATAACCAAGATTCTAAAAGGTTCGGTTCCTGTAACGAAATAATCCATACCTCCTCCAGCCAAAGGATCTATATCGGTCCAAGCAAATGCTATCATATTATTCGGCTCGTTAGGATCAGGAATACTTTTACCTTCACAACATCCATGATATTGACCTGGTGAAAAAGTTAAAAATCCGTTGGAACTAAGGTAAAACTCATTATAATATTCGCAGAAAAATCTAAAATCGAAACCTATTGGTAAAGCGGTTGAAACGCTTTCATTACCCAATAATACCGAAGCACCAAATCCTGCTATTTTGTTATAAGGTATATCTTCAATCTGATATTCATCGCATTGGTTAATATTTTCGTCTGCAATCAACACTACCTCTTGTCCCATACAAATATCTGTATCTCCTAAAACTGTAATCCCAACATCAAAATGATTTGGCAACGCTACAAACACAGAATCATACTGAACACAGCCTGAATCAGATATGAACTTCACTACATAGATTGTTGTGTCAGGAACAAAAACCAATGTTTGATTCGCAGTAGGTTTACTGACCAAAGTATCAGGAGACCATAAGTACTCCATATCTCCTGGATAATTATGATTTGCAAAAAGTGTTATGGCTGTTGGTTCACACACTAAGGTTGAATCCGTTACATCGGTACTAAAAGAAGGTCCAACCTGAATGCGAACTTCATCTGTTATTTGGCATAAGGAGACCGAATCAATAATTGTTAAGGAGTAAACCTGAGACTGTTTTGGAGAGGCCTTGGTATTCAATGAAAGACTGTCGCCCAAAGATAATCCTGGTGACCAAACAAAACCATAACTACCAGAACCTCCCTGAGGAGCACCAGAAATTCCAATACTATCACCCAGACATAATAGAGAATCTGTAGTATTCAAGTTTGCTAATAAAGAATCAGTAACCAAAACCTCAATGGTATCCCGTCTAATACAACCAGAATCTGAAACTGTAGTCACAAAGTAGTTCGTACTAATTTTAGGTACTGCTATTACATGAGTTGAGTCATTATTTAACAATGATTGAGAAGGTAACCACCCTATATTAAAACCACCACCATAATCATTATTAACGAATAATTCTGTGGAATCATTAAAACAACTATTGGTATCCGAAATAGGAAAAGTATTAAAAGGAGCCCCAGAACGAATTACCACCGAGTCAGTTACTATACAACCTGTTGATGTATCTGTAACTGCAATCTTATATTGGGTTTGTGTAGTTGGTTTAATGAAAATTTCTTGATCTGTAGCTGACGACAAATATGAAACAGGAGTAGCGCTCCATAAATATGTATAATCTGTACTATCTCCCCCTGACCTGATTGTTACATCGTCCAACACCCAATTATCACCTACACCAACAAAACCAATTTGCCTCCATCTAAACGCAACACTTGCACGCCGTGCAGGGTCAGGAATAGTAATATTATACGCATCCAATAAACCAGTGTTCTTGACCGATATTGACTGTATTATATTCCATGTATTTCCATTGTCTGAAGAATATTCTAGTAACACATTCTTACCTGCTTCTACGTCATCACATTCGATCGATGATCCAATCGCAAACTTCAAACTAAAAGAAATAAAACCACCAGGCACGGTATTCAAAAATTCAGTCATCGCAAACCGATTGATTGAATCGTTGAAATATAATGCTCCAGCTCCATTCGAACCGCACACATTATTTTCCAATCCACCAACAACCGTCCACCCTTCATTGATACCTGATTCAAAATCATCTGTAAAAAGATTCGACACTTTAGCTTTTAAGGTTAGCGAATCACCAAAGCACATTCCGCTATCTGAGGCTTCCAGATTTAAAACAATTGGATTTGGCACATTTACAAAAACGCTATCCAGTTCACTACAACCAGAATCAGAAGTGGCCTCTATATAAAACCATGTGGATACCAAGGGATAAAGCAATGGATCAGGTTGAGATGGAGTTTGCACATATTCCGCAGGACTCCATTGGTAGTTTACAATGTCTGGTTCTGAGGATATCACATTCGCTTGAAGACCATCAGCAGTACACACCGTAGTATCATCGATAGCATTTAGGGTAAAATGGCTCCCAGCTTTGATCTCAAGTTCTCTTTCTAGCACACAACCTGTAGAATCTCGTAAGGTAAGAATATAAGTTGTTGCACCCGACGGGAAAGCTAGAGGATTTGAGATCGTATCATTACTCAAACTAGCTGCAGGGCTCCAAATAAAATCATAATCATTTTCATCACTATCACTAATAATCACAACGTCTTCAATAGCCCAATGATCCCATGTAGGGCCATTCCAATGGGATTGTCTAAATCTAAATCTTGTTTGAACAGTTTGAGCCCCTGGTGGAATGAGCACATTTATTTCTTGAAATGCTACATAACCGCTGACGATAGAGTCAATAACGGGGTGAAATGTCATTCCTCCATCTATAGAGTATTCGAAATGAATTGGATCGCTTCCTTCCACTGCTTCGCAAAAAACATTACTGGTACTTCCTCTAATTAACTTAAACGAAACAGAACCTCCATTACTTACATTCATATCTACGGTAGTGGCATATCTATTATCACCTCCATTAAAATAAAGTGCATTACCTGTAACTGAACCACAAAGGGTAGAAACGGTCCCTCCATTGATGTCACTCCAAAGTCTGTCATCTTGAATAGGGTCAAAATGTTCGTTAAAAAAAGTCCCCTTAATATCAGTGCTAATTTGCACAGTATCTCCTACACAAATAGTGCTATCTTCTACCGTAATGTCTATGTCTGAAATAAAATTAACTCCCACATGAATATTGCTTCGCTCCTCACATCCGTCTTCTGACTCCACAATCACTTCAAACGTAGTTGTTTCACTTATGACCGCTTGAACATCTGAAACGAAAGGATTAGACACTTTATCAAAAGGTTGCCAGAGATAGGTATAGTTTCCTCCTGTTAAAGAAGGTCTAGCAAACAACTCCATGCCTTCAGCGTCACATAACAATGTATCTGGAGTTGTTGCAATACTAAAATGCTGCCCAACTGAAATAAATACTGAGTCTGTCAGTGTGCAAACGCCCCCTAAATCCGAAATTTCGAAAAAATAGTATTGACTTGTATCTGGCATAATGATAGGATTGAAAACAGAATCTTGCCAAACTTCGATACCTGCATACCAATTTACATTAAAACCAACTGTGTCGTATTTACCAATAGTAATTTCATCCAAAGCCCATGCATCTAATCCTGCACCTGAAAAAACTGGCTGTCTCCAAGCAAATGAAATATTTGTTTTTTTAAGCGAATCTGGTAACTCAATTTCAAACTGTCGATACCCTTCAAATGAACTAGGGTAAAATATTTGATAAACTTTCCATGTTGCACCATTGTCCGTTGAATATTCTAGTCTTATGTGTTCACTTTCTTCTGGAGTATCTACCAACCCATCCGGATCAGCCATTTTTAACGAAAACTGAAGCACTCCTCCTCCAGACATGTCGTAAGAAGGGGATTCAATATAGCGATCTAGTTGACCCAAAAACACAAAAGCATCTCCAGAAACACTTCCTAATAAAGTTCCTCTGGAAACTCCAGCATGACTCTCCCACTGTGCTAAATCAAGTTCGGCATCATCATACAACAACACCTGGCCTAGCTCACCTTCTAATTGAGCCTGATCTCCTTTGCAAATTCCAGCTACGTCAGCAAGTGCATCATATTTCATTACTACGCCAGACGCTACTGTTAAATAAATTGAATCCTCAATTTCCACACACCCGCCCAAAGATTTAACTTCACAGTAGACCCATTGAGATGTAGTAGGCCTAAATTCCAAACTATCTACTCCAATGATTGTTTGATCATGCAACTTCCAAGTGTAAGTGTAACTCCCAGTTGAAGGTAATACTTCTGCTCTTGCCTGAACGGCTTCATAACGACATAAAGTATCTTTACTAAGTGTAAGATTTAACGTTAAGGCAGAATCGGACTCCACTAAAAACGGTTCCTCTACTTCACAATCGGTCACAGAGTTTCTTCCTCGCCGAACATACTGTCCAGATGAAACAGGGTTGATCAAATTAAGATTTGTTGTAACACTTAGCGTATCATTTTCATTTGGAGCCTTAAACCAATACGCATCTAATAAATTCGGATAATTTGAATTTAAAGTCACATCACCAGAAACACAGATTTCATCTACAAACTCTATTGAGTCCGTATAGCCTCCTCCTAAATTATAACCAAATGATTCTGGTTTTCCGCTACCAATCCCATAGCCATAAATATAGGCTAACATCCCATTTGTAGCCTCCAACTTATTAACCGTTCCTTTACCTACCGGTATAATTGCACTTGACCATTCTCCACACTCAAGAAGAGGTTGGAAATCTGTAGGAGGCACAATCGCATCATTAAACTTAACTGAGCCTATATCTATTGTATTGATCAACACAAATGCATAAACTTCATCAATGAAGGGAGAAACAGGAACTTCAAAAACCGTGCTTTGAAACATTTTATCAACACTTTCTAAAACAATCATGGTTGGATCTCCCTTAACCATGCATTTATTACCAGACATGTATTGAACTACTTGTACAGGTTTAGTTGCTTTTATACAAGACGCCGCTAAAATCCCTGGAAACTCAACTACTTCACCCGCGTTAATTGTCGAAGCTGCAGCACCGTTTATGGTGAACACGGTATTGTCCTCACTACCATAAATCCTGACTCTATAACCTGATATCCCTTCGAAACCTGAGATCACATATTCCGTCCCCCATTTTTCTACTGGTACATTTTGTTTAAACAGGTGATCACAAAAACTACATGAAATGGGAATTTTCGCACATTCAACTCCTGAATAAACGGCTATAGGTTTACAATCACCACTACTTGCACT